>NZ_PREY01000049.1:0-34386 GCF_002959955.1 Burkholderia sp. BE12
TCGGGGCATCGGGACATCGGGGCATCGGGGCATCCGGCACGATACGTCTGCCCCTCGGCGGCCAATCGCAGACGAAATCCTCTCGAACACCGCGCCGCCTGTCGAAACGAGGCGCTTTTCGACAGCCTGCTAGCCGCGCGCGTGCTGCGCGGATACTTCCTGCAGGTCGAGGTCGCGTTCGAGCGTATGCAACATCTCGTCGTGGATGCGCCCTGACCGGTGCAGGCGCAACAGTTCGGCGCGCCCGGCCCGGATCGCGGCCAGCACCACGTCGTAGTGCGCAACGCGCACTTCCGCCGGATACGCGGGCTCGTTCTTCGTCCGTTCGGTCAACTGGGCGCGATACGTGTATTGCTCGAGCAGGCGCGGATGGATCACGACGCCGTTCTCGTCATGCACGAGCGGCTGGATCGCCGCGAGCTGCGCGGCCTCGACGTACGCCCACGTCTGCGGCTCGGTCAGGTGGTGCGCGGCGCGCTCGTCGCGCTGCGGCAGGCGCAGCAGCCGGATCAGCGGCCCGATCGTCGTACCCTGCAGCAGCACGGTGACGAGAATCACCGCGAACGACGCGACCAGGATCACGTCGCGGCCGGGCAGCGCCTCGGGCAGCGACAACGCGATCGCCAGCGTCACCACGCCGCGCATGCCGGCCCAGCTCATGATCGTCGCGGCCTTCCAGTCGGGCGCCGGCCCGCGCCGCGCGAGGCCGCGCACCGGCCACTTCAGCGCCTCGACGGCGTAGATCCACACGAAGCGCGACACGATCACCGCCGCCAGCACCGCGAGCACGGGCGGCACCATCGTGCCGAGCACCTGCTCGAAGCCGCCGAGCCGGTGGATCGCGCCGCGCAGCGACAGCCCGATCAGCACGAACACCATCGCCTCGAGCAGGAACACGATGACCTGCCAGAACGCGGTGCCGCGCGTGCGCACGGCCGCCGAGAACACCTCGTGCTGATGCCAGCCGACGATCATGCCGGCCGTGACCGTCGCGATCACGCCCGACACCTCGACCATTTCGCCCGCGATGTACGCGATCCATCCGGCAATCACCGCGACGGTGATCACGAGGTAGTCGTCGTCGAGCAGCTTCAGGAACCACACGACGAGCTTGCCGACCACGAAGCCGACCACCACGCCGCCGAGCCCGAGCTCCGCGAAGCGCACGACCGCGTGCTCCAGGCTGAACGCACCGGTGAGCGCGGCCGCGACCGCGAAGCGGAACAGCACGAGGCCGGCCGCGTCGTTCAGCAGGCTCTCGCCTTCGAGCAGCACCATCAGCCGGCGCGGCAGCGCGACGCGTTCGAGCACGGCCTTCGCGGCGACCGCATCGGGCGGCGACACGATCGCGCCGAGCGCGAAGCACGCGGCCCACGGCAGCGCCGGCACGACCCAGTGCACGGCGAAGCCGACCGCGAACGTCGTGAACACGACCGCGCCGATCGCCAGCATCAGAATGCCGCCGACGTTGCGCTTGAATTCTTCCCACACGGAGAAGTACGCACCGTCCATCAACAGCGGCGGCAGGAATACCAGCAGCACCAGCTCGGGATCGAGGTTGACCGGCGGCAGACCGGGGATGAACGCGATGCCGATGCCGCCGATCAGCAGCGCGGCCGCGGGCGGCAGCCGCAGCCGCTTGGCGATGTATTCGAGCGCGACGATCGCGAGGAATGACAACAGAACCAGCTTGAATGCCGAGACGGGGGACATGAATCGACCTCGTGGAGAATGAATTCGCGCGTTCCGGCGTCGTACCCCGGTCGGCAGTTTCGCGCGATTACATCACGAGGCGATGCCCGTAGTCGAGCCTGTTTCGGGCGTCCGCACGGGGCACGCGCGGCGCCGTGCCGCTGCGCGCCGCCATGAAAAACGGCACGCGGGCCGGCCCGATCGCCCGCCCGCGTGCCGTCGCGGCACCGCACCGCACCGCCCGTCGCGCGTTACCGACGCCGCACCACCATCAGTCGCGGCTCGGTCATGTCCTCGATCGCGTAGCGGACGCCTTCGCGGCCGAGGCCCGAATCCTTCACGCCGCCGTACGGCATGTTGTCGACGCGGAACGACGGCACGTCGTTGATCACGACGCCGCCGACCTCCAGTTCGTCCCATGCGCGCTGCGCATGCGTGAGCGAATCGGTGAACACGCCGGCCTGCAGCCCGAAGTCGCTGTCGTTCACGCGCGCGAGCGCGTCGTCGAAGCGGTCGAACTTCTCGAGGATCGCGACCGGGCCGAACGCCTCCTTCCGGTACAGGTCCTGCTCGCGCCCGACGTTTTCCAGCAGCGTCGCCTCGAACATCGCGCCGTCGACCTTGCCGCCCGCGACGATCTTCGCCCCCGCCGCGACGGCCGCGTCCATCCAGCCCGACAGCCGGCGCGACTCGGCTTCGGAGATCATCGGGCCGACGAACGTCGACGGATCCTTCGGATCGCCCATCTTCAGCGAACGCGTCTTCGCGATCAGCTTCTCGCGCAGCGCGTCGTAAAGATCGGCATGCACGAGGATCCGCTGCACGCCGATGCAGCTCTGGCCCGACTGGTAGTACGCGCCGAACGCGAGCCGCTCGACCACGTAGTCGAGCCGGTCGCGCTGGTCGGCATCGACGATCGCGGCCGCGTTGCCGCCGAGCTCCAGCACGACTTTCTTCTTGCCGGCCTTCTCCTTCAGCGCCCAGCCGACGGCGGGCGAACCGGTGAACGACAGCAGCTTGAAGCGCTCGTCGGTCGTGAACAGGTCGGCGCCGTCTCGATGCGCGGGCAGCACCGAGAACGCGCCCTTCGGCAGGTCGGTTTCCGCGAGCACCTCGCCGATGATCAGCGCGCCGATCGGCGTGCGGCTCGCCGGCTTCAGCACGAACGGACAGCCGGCCGCGAGCGCGGGCGCGACCTTGTGCGCGGCGAGGTTCAACGGAAAGTTGAACGGCGAGATGAACGAGCACGGGCCGATCGGCACGCGCTTCGTGTAGCCCGTATAGCCCTGCGCACGCGCGGAGATCTCGAGGTTGACGATCTCGCCGTCGATGCGCACCGATTCCTCGGATGCGACGCGGAACGTATCGATCAGCCGCGTGACTTCGCCCTTCGAATCGTTGATCGGCTTGCCGGCCTCGATGCACAGCGCCTCGGCCAGCTCGTCGAAACGTTCGCGAAACCGCGCGACGCAATGATCGAGCACGGCCTGCCGCTTGTAGGCGGGCATCTCGCGCATCGGCTTCGCGGCGTCGACTGCCGCGGCGATCGCCGCATCGATCGCCTTCGCGTCGGCCAGCGCGACGCGCGTGGCGACCTTGCCGCTGAACTTGTCGGTCACCTCCAGATCGGTGTTCGCGTAGACGGCTTCGTTGGCGAGGTAGTACGGATAGGTTTCCTTCAACATGGAACGACTCCTTCCTGTGAACGGGGATGTCAGAGTTGCGCCGACAGGCGCTTGATCTCGCGGTTCAGCACGCGCTCGTTGTCCGAGTAGTCGATCGGCACGTCGATCACGTGCACGCCCGGCGACGAGAAGCACTCGCGCAGCAACGGCTCGAGATCGTCGGCCGACTCGACGCGATGCCCGTGCGCGCCGTAGCTTTGCGCGTACGACACGAAATCGGGGTTCTGCAGCGTCATCGCGAAATCGGGGAAATTCATGTTCTCCTGCTTCCAGCGGATCATCCCGAACGCATCGTCGCGCAGGATCATCACGACGATGTCGAGCTTCAGCCGCACGGCCGTTTCGAGCTCCTGCGAATTCATCATGAAGCCGCCGTCGCCGCACACGGCGATCACCTTGCGCTGCGGATGCACGATCTTCGTCGCGATCGCCGACGGCAGGCCCGCGCCCATCGACGCGAGCGCGTTGTCGAGCAGCAGCGAATTCGGCTCGTGCGCACGCCAGTAACGCGCGAACCAGATCTTGTACATCCCGTTGTCGAGACAGACGATGCCGTCAAGCGGCAGCGCGTTGTACAGGTCGTTCACGATCCGCACCGGATACATCGGGAAGCGCGGATCGTGCTGGCCCTTTTCCAGATGCGCGTCGAAATGCGACTTGATCATCGTGAAGCGCGTGAAATCCCAGTGCGGCTGCGGCGACATGGCCTCCTTCATCTGCCACACCGCGTTCGCGATGTCGCCGACCACCTCGATCTGCGGGAAATAGACGGGGTCGACCTGCGCGCCGAGGAAGTTCACGTGGATCACGGTCTTGTCGTCGGTGCGCATGAAGAACGGCGGCTTCTCGATCACGTCGTGACCGACGTTGATGATGCAATCCGCATGCTCGATCGCGCGATGCACGAAGTCGCCGTCGGACAGCGTCGCGTTGCCGAGCCACAGCGGGTGCGTCTCGTCGATCACGCCCTTGCCCATCTGCGTCGTGAAGAACGGGATGCCCGTCTTGTCGACGAATTCGAGCAGCATCTTGCAGGTGGTCTTGCGGTTGCCGCCCGCGCCGATCATCAGGAGCGGATGGCGCGCGGCCTGGATCGCGTCGACCGCGTGCGCGACCGCCTTCTCCTCCGCGACCGGCCGCCGGCTGTAGCTGCGCGGGATCGGCTTGCCGTCGCCCTCCTCGTGCGCGATGTCTTCGGGCAGTTCGAGGTGCGCGGCGCCCGGGCGCTCCTCCTCCGCGCGGCGGAACGCTTCGCGCACGGCCGACGGGATGTTGCCGATCGACACGATTTGCCGCGTGAACTTCGTGAGCGGCTGCATCATGTCGACCACGTCGACGATCTGGAAGTGACCCTGCTTGCTGGACTTGATCGGCTTCTGCCCGGTGATCATCAGCATCGGCATCCCGCCGAGCTGCGCATACGCGGCGGCCGTCACGAAATTGGTCGCGCCCGGCCCGAGCGTCGCGAGACACACGCCGGTGCGGCCCGTGAGGCGGCCGTAGGTGGCGGCCATGAACCCGGCCGCCTGTTCGTGCCGGGTCAGCACGAGCTTGATCTTCGAGCGCCGCAGCGATTCGAGCAGATCGAGGTTTTCTTCGCCTGGAATGCCGAACACGTACTCGACGCCTTCGGCTTCCAGCGCCTTCACGAACAGATCCGATGCTTTCATGGGGACTCTCGGTTATGCCGCCTGCCCGGCCTACGGACACGCGGCGTTCAGGACGCGCGCCGGCCTACGGCACGCGGACGCCTTACCTACTGGACACAGACCACGGCACTGCTCACCGCGCGATGCACGGTGCCGCCTCCCGATACGGGAGGACGAACGGATCCGCCCGCATGCGGCGGGCACACACGGGCGGCAAAGACGTTTTTGATTGTAGACGGATTCGGGAAATACCGACTTTCATCGACCGCCAGGCTCGCGCGCCGGGCATGCATCGGCCTGACGGCCATTGAGCCGACAAATGACGCGCGCGGCCTTATGGTGAGCGCCATGGAAACCGCCCGACCAATGTGAACCATGGTTGACAAGCCGCTATCGATGACATACAGTGCTCCAGCATTCAGCATCCGAACCACCGACGTCTTCGACGCATGGTTTGCCGGCCTGCCGGATCGCGTCGCAAAGCGCCGCATCCAGGCACGCATCGACCGTCTCTCGATGGGCAATCCGGGCGACTGGAAGTCCGCCGGCTCGCCGGTTGTCGAAATGCGTATCGACCATGGCCCCGGCTATCGCGTCTACTACGTCCGGCGCGGAACGATCTGGGTCATCCTGCTTTGCGGCGGCGATAAATCGACGCAACAGGCCGACATACGCGCCGCGCACGCGATGCTCGCGCATCTCGACATGGAGTAATCGATGGACAAGATCAGAACCCGGCCGTGGGATTCGGCCGAACACCTGAAAACCGCGGACGACATGGCCGATTACTTCGAAGCATGTCTGCAGGAAGCCGGCGACGATCCGGCCTTCATCGCGCACGCGCTCGGCATCATCGCGCGCGCGCACGGCATGTCGCAGGTCGCGCGCGACACGGGCCTGTCGCGCGAAGGGCTGTACAAGGCGCTGTCGCACGACGGCAACCCGAGCTTCGGCACGATTCTGAAGGTCATCAAGGCGCTCGGCCTGCAACTGCACGGCGCGAAAGCGCACGCGTGACGTGCGGGTGCACGACATCGCGCCCTTTGCGATGCCGGCGGCCGCGTCAGTGCAGCCACCCGGCCGTCCAGCGCGGCGCGGCGCGAGCGACACCCGATACAACCCGAGCCCGATCAGCCCGCCGACCAGCGTGCCGTTGATGCATTAGATCGTCCGAATGGCATATCGGGCCCGTAAAAGCAATGTGCGGCCCTATACTCGTCGGGACGACGGAAACCGGCGGGCATGCATCGGCGATGTCCGTCATCACGTGTCGCTCCCATCGATTTCCAATCGGGTAGTTCTCCTATTGTTCCCTTCACGCGGCGAAGCTTCGACGCGCGCATCGCCGACGCCATTTCATCCTTATTGACGTATTACGCTAGACGTAATACCATGCCCGTAATGATCATTTCGTTCCGATGCAAAGATACGCAGCTGCTTTTCGCAGGAGAATCGCCCAAGCGCTTCCGCACGATCGAAATCGTTGCCGCCCGGAAACTGCAAATGATCGCCGCAGCGAAGGAATTGCGCGATTTGCGGGCACCTCCCTGCAACAGGCTCGAAGCGTTGCAGGGCGATCGGGAAGGTCAGCACAGCATCCGCATCAACGAGCGATGGCGGATTTGTTTCGAATGGTGCGACGATGGCCCCACCCAGGTCGAGATCGTCGACTATCACTGACTGGAGCTTCGCATGCTCGAGAATGGAATGCGCCCGATTCATCCGGGCGAAATCCTGCGGGAAGAATTCCTCGTTCCGCTGGAACTGAGCGTCAACGCGCTGGCGCTTGCATTGAACGTGCCGGCGACGCGGTTGCACGAAATCGTCAAGGAACGGCGCGGCATCACG
The DNA here is from genome assembly GCF_002959955.1 of Burkholderia sp. BE12. Classification (NCBI taxonomy): domain Bacteria; kingdom Pseudomonadati; phylum Pseudomonadota; class Betaproteobacteria; order Burkholderiales; family Burkholderiaceae; genus Burkholderia; species Burkholderia sp. BE12. The sequence continues at coordinate 6,875 of NZ_PREY01000049.1, forward strand.
GCCGATACGGCCTATCGGCTCGCGCGCTACTTCGATACGTCGCCGGAATTCTGGCTGAACCTGCAAGCCGCGTACGACCTCAAGACACTGCCGACGCGCAGCGAGATCGACCGCAAGGTCGAACCGCGCGAGCGCACGCACGCGTAGGCACGCGGTCCGCCGTTCGTTCGCGTGGCCGCGTCAGTGCAGCCACCCGGCTGCCCAGCGCGGCGCGAGCGATACCAGATACAACCCGAGCCCGATCAGCCCGCCGACCAGCGTGCCGTTGATGCGGATGTACTGCAGATCCTTGCCGATGTTCAGTTCGATCTGCCGCGACATCTCGCGCGCATCCCAGTTGCGCACCGTGTCGCGAATGTGGCGCATCAGGAAATCGGCGAAATCGGGCGCCATCTCGTGCACGGCCTTCTCGACGTGCTCGTTCAGCGACGCACGCAGCGCCGGGCTCTCGGCGAGCCGCGCGCCGAGCCAGCCGCCGAGCGTCGCGGCCTGCCGGTGCAGCGCCGAATCGGGGCGCGCGAGATCGGCCTTCAGCCACGCGCGCAACTGGTCCCACAAGTCGCGCACATACTCGTTGAACGCATCGCCGTCGCGAATATAGCGCTTGATCTCCTCGCCCTTCGCGATGAACGCGGGGTCGTGCTTCAGCCGCTCGGTCAGCCGCACGACCGTGCGGTCGAAGCGTTGCCGCAGCTCGTGCTCGGGATCGGCCGCCACACCCTCCAGCACGCGGCTCACCGCGCTCGCGAGCATCCGCGCGCCGTTCTCGCCGAACCACTGCGTCGGCATGATCTTCTCGACCTTCGGGTATTGCGTCTTCAGCCATTCGACGATGAAGCCCGCGATCACCTCGCGGTTCTCTTCCTTGTCGAGCACGTCGACCACCTGGTCGATCGCGTCGTCGAGCAGCGCCTGGTGGCGGCCGTCCTTCGTCAGCGTGTCGAGGATCGCCCCGGCCGATTGCGACAGGTCGACCCGGTCGATCACCGCGCGGAATGCATCGTGGACGAACGACTGGATCCGCGCGTCGTCGGTCATGTCGAGCGCGAAGCTCATCAGCTTCGTCACGTAGCCGCCGAGCGCGTCGGTGTTCGCCGGCTCGCCGAGCCACGCGCCGAGCTTGCGCGCGGGATCGTGCTGGCGGATCTGCGCGGCGAGCGCGTCGGGGCCGAGGAATTTCTCGCGCACGAACACCGCGAGGTTGTCGGCGATCTTGTCCTTGTTCTTCGGAATGATCTCGGTGTGGCGCGACACGAACGGGATCGGCACGCGGCGAAACAGCGCGACGACCGCGAACCAGTCGGCGAGCGCGCCGACCATCGCGGCTTCGGCCACCGCCTTGAAGCCGTCGACCCACGGGCCGCGCGGCAGCAGGATGGTCGTGACGAACACCGCGACCGCGGCCAGCAGCAGCCACAGCGCGCGGCGCTTGCTTCGTTTCAGTTCGAGGGCTTTGTCTGGCGTCATGGAGGACGGGCGGATCGGCGATGTCGTTAATATCCCCGATTTCGCCGCAACCGACAAACCCGCCGCCGGCGTCGGCACGCGCGGCGCACACGCGCCGTGCGTCCCGCCGCTACATGAACGTCTTCAGACTGACTGCCGGATCGGCCAGCTTCACCGGATCGGGCACCGCGCCTGCCGCGATCAACCGCCGCGACGCGCCGATGTCGCGCCCGAGGTTCGCCGCGGCAACCGCGACGATCCTGCCGTCGTCGCCGAGCCCGAACACCGTGAACGGCCCGCTCGCCGGATCGCCGCGCACGACGATCGTGCGTTCGCTACCGAACAGCCCGAGCATCTGCAGGTTGCAGTCGTACTGATCGGACCACAGCCAGGGCAGCTCGGCATAGCGCTCGTCGGCGCCGAGCAGGTTCGCGGCCGCGACGGCCGGCTGGTTTTCGGCCACCTGCCACGATTCGATCCGCACATGACGCCCGAGCAGCGGATTGAAGTGCATCGTCACCTCGCCCGCCGCGAAGATCGCGGCATCGGCCGTGCGGCAACCTGCGTCGACGCGTATCCCGTTGTCGACGTCGAGCCCGGCCGCCTGCGCAAGCTCGACGTTGGGCACCACGCCGATACCGACCACGACGATGTCGGCCTGCACCTCGCCACGGTCGGTCTCGACGATCGCTCCACCGGCCGGCCCACGACGGATCGCGCGCGGCAGTGTCGCCATCTGAAAAACCACACCGCGCGCGTCGTGCAATTGCCGCGCATACGCGCCGACGACTTCCGGCAACGCACGCTGCAGCAAGCGCGCCGCCGGATCGATCACCGTCACGTCGCAGCCGAGCTGGCGTGCGGCCGCCGCGACCTCGAGGCCGATGAAGCCGCCGCCGAGCACCGCCACGCGGCGCCCGGGCACAAGTTGTGCACGCAACGCACGCGTATCCGCAACGGTACGCACGTAATGCGCAACGATACCTTCGTCGACCGGACCGCCGAACGTCCGCACGCGCGAGCCCGTGGCGAGCACGAGCTTCGCGTACGGCAACGTCGCACCGCCGTCGAGCCGCACACGCCGTGCGTCCCGCTCGATCGCATCGACACGCGTGCCGAGCCGCAGTTCGATGCGCTGCGCGTCATACCACGCGGCATCGCGGATGAACGCACGCTGCTCGCCGCCATCGCTCAGCAGCGCATCCTTCGACAGCGCCGGCCGGTCGTACGGCAACTCGCGCTCCGCGCCGATCATCACGATGCGCGCGGCCGCGTCGCGTTCGCGCAGCACCTCGGCCGTGCGCCGTGCCGCGTGGCCGGCCCCGACGATCACGAACGGATCAGCCGACATTGACTTCCACCTGCCCGTCGACGATCCGGATCGGATAAGTCCGTACCGGCTCGGTGATCGGCGCGCATTTCGGCGCACCGGTGCGAATGTCGATCAGCCCCTGGTGCAGCGGGCATTCGACGCAGCCGTCCTCCACATAGCCTTCGGACAGCCGCGCATGTCCGTGCGTGCAGAGGTCGTGCATCGCGAACAGTTCGTCGCCGATCCGGAACACGGCGATCGGCTTCTGGCCGGCGACGCGCGCCGCCGGTTCGTCCTCGGAGAATTCGTCGAAAGCGCCGAGCGGATGCCACTCGGCCAGCGTTGCTTCTGTCATGTCGATTCCTTGCTTCGTCAGATCGGTCAGATCGGCGTCGCGAGCAGCGTCTGCACGCGCGACGTGTCGTAGATCACGCGCTTGGTCTTGTAACGCAGCCCATCGGGCGTGCGCACCACCGTGTCGTAGTACTTGCCGGCCTGGTACACGTTCGATTCGCCGTTGCTGCGGGTCTGCACGACCACGTAGTTGCTCTCGGTGTCGATTTCGCCGTCGCGTTCGGCGACGATCGTCAGGCCCGACGTCATGTGCCGGTACGTATGCTCTTCGTAGATGTTCGCGTGCCGCAACGACACCACGCGATCGCGCAGCATCCGCTGGTTCGTGCAGTGAACGATCCCGACCGGCAGCCCGAGATCGGCGTTCTCCTTCGGCACGATTTCGTACGTGCAGTCCTCGGTGAACATTTCCGGCCAGTGTTCGAGCCGGTCGTTGTCGAGGTGCCCGATGTAGCGGTTCTGGAGCATGTAAATCTCGAACCACGTCTTCATGTCTTCCGTCATTTTTTGCTCCTGCCTCAATAGCCCATCAGCTTCTGGTAGCCGACCCAGAACTTGCGGATCAGGCTCTCGGTGATCACCGTGTCCTGCTGGTCCGGGTTGCCGCGCGACATCTCGATCACCGACGTCGCGTCGGCATCGCGCACCGTGCCGCGCTGCACGAGCTCGGTCGCTTCCGTGTCCTCCATCGAGATATAGCCGGCCGGCCCGACGAGGTTCGCCTGCTTGATGCGCAGCGCGCGCAGCTCGGGCGTGTCGTCCGCATAACCGAAGAAGTGGAAGATCAGCTCGAAGTTGTCCGGCCCCTTCGGCAGGATCTGGCGCGCGACCAGCGTGTTGTGGATCTGCTGGATCACGAGCTGCGGGAAGATCGGCTGGATATGGTTCGTGCAGTCCTCGTCGTATTCCGACACGAGATCGAGGATCGATTCGTCTTCCAGATGAAAACCCTCGTCGAACGAACGGATGTTCTGCTGCTTGTACGCGGCCGACGTATCGTCGCCCGTCTTCGTCACCGTGATGATGCTGTGCAGCCCGTGGTTCGCGTCCGGAATCGAGCGCGCCTTCATCCCGACGCGGAAGATGTTGAAGGTCGTATGGAACAGGTGCAGCATGCTCGCGTGATACGGGTCCTTCACGTTCTCCATGTACAGCTTCCAGTTCGACTTCGAATACTGGCGCGTGCAGCCGAGATACTCGATCGGCTTGTGGAAGATCCGGTCGATCCACGGGCGCATCTGCTCGCCGAGGTAGTCGGGCAGCGGCATCACGTCGTCGCTGAAGGTCGCGAACACGAGCCCGCGATAGCTGTCGACGCGCAGCTTGCGCAACCCGTGCTGTTTCGGATCGAAATCGGCCGGCATCCCGGTCATCCCCTTCTGGCCGCGCCGGAACGGCACGCCGAGCAGGTTGCCCTGGTTGTCGAAGCTCCACTGGTGATAGACGCACGTGTGCGAGCTCGCGTTGCCGCGCGACTTGCGGCACACCTGCGCGCCGCGGTGTGCGCAGCGGTTCACCCATGCGGACAGCGCGCCGTCCTCGGTGCGCGTGACAACCACCGGCGTGTCGCCGACGAACGTACTCTTGAAGTCGCCGGCGTTCGGGATTTCCGCTTCGAGTGCGACGAAATTCCACGTCGGCCCGCGGAAGATGCGTTCCTGCTCGCGTTCGTAGACCGCCTGCGAGCTGAACACCTTGTACGGCACGCGCGAGCCGTCGTCGTGCGGGAAGGTCACGTCGGATGCGTCGCCGCGTGCGGCGAAAACGACGGGCGATTCTGTCTGCTCCATGTCGGACTCCTTGTCGATCCGTTGCGTTGAATGCATGGAGCCGATTTTTGAAAAGCTAATATTCGGCGTCTATCCGGAAAGTGCGATTGCGGCGGCGCAATATCCACTTTCGGCGGATTTCTGCGCTAGCATGACGGCACACGCGACCTGGCGCACGATCTCGCCCCATTCGTCGGATCGAAGCGCACGTCGTTCATACCAAGGCTGAGGCCCATGTCCCCAACGTCGTTCGAGCCGCTCGCGCTACGCGCGCACCGGCTGTTCGAATCCCGCGATCTCGACGAGACGCGCGAGCGGATCTCGCGCGTGATGCAGCCGCACGCGCTGCTGCCGAGCGGCCGCGTGCACGGTGCGTCGCACATGGATTTCGTCAAGCTGGGCGGCCTCGGGATCGGCACGATCGCGTTCGGCGACGCGATGCGCGTGCAGGTCGATGCGGTCGACGGCTACTACCTGCTGATGTTTTGCCTGTCGGGTCAGGCGGAAGTGCGCGCGATGGGGCGGCAGCTCGGCGTCGACGGGCAGACCGGCGTGCTATGCGCGCCCGGCGAGCGCTTCGACGCGGTGCTGTCGGCCGATTGCGAGCAGTTCGTGCTGCGCATCGACGCGGCGACCGTCGGCTCGCTGACCGGCGACCCACGCGCGACGCTCGACCCCGTGCTGCACATCAGCGACGCCGCACTCGCCGCGTGGCGCCAGCAGCTGATGCTCGTCGCGCGCTCGCCTGAACTGCTCGAACGCGCGTACGCGAACCCGCGCGTCGCGTCGCAGCTGGAGCACCTGCTGATCGATCTGCTGATCGAAGGCCATCCGCCGTCCGTGCTGCAGGCGTCGCATCGCGACCCGGCGCCGGGCTTCGTACGGCGCGCACAGGATTTCGTCGATGCGCACTACGCACAGCCGCTGCAGCTCGCCGATATCGTCCAGGCCGCCAACGTGCCCGAACGGACGCTGCGCGACGCGTTCCTGCAATTTCGCGGGATGAGCCCGATGCAATACCTGCGCGCGACGCGGCTCGCGCACGCGCGCGAACTGCTGCGCGGCGCGGCATCCGATCGGCGGATCGCCGATATCGCGCTCGACTGCGGGTTTACCCATCTCGGGCGGTTCGCGATCGCGTATCGGGAAAGGTTCGGCGAATCGCCGTCGGAGACGCTCGACGCGAAGCGTTGAGCGCACGCCCGTGCGTTTCCGGGCGGACTCGCCCGCGGCTGCGCGGGCAATTGCCCGTTACGTGGCAGGCGCGCACGACGACCGGCGGGGCCGACGATCACTGCGGTACAGCACGGCTGCTGACCGCTGCTGTGGCCGGGGCCGCCCCCGGCACGGGTTGTTGCGATGGCCCGAGCAGCGTGAGCGGCGTGAGCAGTTTGCGCCGGTTGTGCTTACGCCGGTGCCGCTCGCGTCGGCTGTGCCGTTTGCGCCGCTTCCGCAGCGCCCGCGGACGGCAATCCCGGACCATCCAGTCGCGACGACGCGCAGGCCAGCGCGCGTTCGACCTGTTCGAACATCGCCCGCGTGGCCGGACTATGCGGGCACGCGCGTAGCAGCAGTTCCAGCCATTTCAGCCGCCGCGCCAGCATCGGCACGACCATCGTACGCACGATCAGCCGCTGATCCGCGTCCGACGGATCGAAACGCGCGCACATGTCGACGAGCGCGTCGAGCGTCAGTACTGCCTGAGTCAGGTTCGTCATGGGTGTCATCGGCAGATCCACCGCCCGCATCGCCGCGGACGGATCGTGAACGTGAACGGCGAACGCGCGCGCCGGCGTGTCTGGCGCACCGGCATGCACGTCGCCACAGAGGCGGACCGCGTCGCGTTCAAAGCGCATGCCATTCGGCGGACCCACCCACTGGAGCCACAGCTGCCGGCACGCTCGGCGGCCGCACTGCCGCGGACGGCCACGCCCGCGCCGGCGACGCAACCGCCGGCGCGGCGGGCGCGTCCGGGAAGGCACCCGCCAGCCTGAACGCCGACATCGCCGCCTGCAGATGGCCGGCCTGCTCTTCGAGCGAATGCGCGGCGGCGGCGGCCTGCTCGACGAGCGCCGCATTCTGCTGCGTCACGCCCTCCATCTGCCCGATCGCCACGTTGACCTGCTCGATCCCCTGGCTCTGCTCGCGCGACGCGGCCGCGATTTCGGCGACGATGTCGGACACCTGCTTGATCGCCTGCTTCACCTGGCCCATCGTCGCGCCCACGTCCGTGGCCTGCTGCGCGCTGTCGTGGATCATCGACACCGACGCGCCGATCAGCTCCTTGATTTCCTTCGCCGCCGCCGCCGAACGCTGCGCGAGGTTGCGCACTTCGCTCGCGACTACCGCGAAGCCGCGCCCCTGCTCGCCCGCGCGCGCCGCCTCCACGGCCGCATTGAGCGCGAGAATGTTGGTCTGGAACGCGATCCCCTCGATGACGCCCGTGATATCGGACACCTGGCTCGAGCGGTCGCTGATCTGCTCGATCGTCGCGACCATGTGCTGCACGGCGTCGTGGCCCGCATCCGCGATGCCCGTCGCACGCGTCGCGAGCGTATTTGCCTGCTGCGCGTTGTCGGCGTTCTGCTTCACGGTCTCCGTCAGTTGCGTCATGCTCGATGCGGTCTCCTCGAGCGACGCGGCCTGCTCCTCCGTGCGAGCCGACAGATCCGCATTGCCGCTCGCGATCTGGTGCGACGCGATCGCGACCGACTCCGCGCTGCGCTTGATGCCGCGCACCGTCGTGCCGAGCTGCCGGTCCATCGTCGCCAGCGCGCCGAGCAACTGGCCGAATTCGTCGTGCAAATCGATGTCGATCCGATTGTCCAGCGTGCCGCCCGCGATTTCGTCGGCCACGCGTACGGCCTGGCCGAGCGGCGTCGAAATGTGTCGCAGCAGGTGCACGGACGCCCACGCCGCGATCAGCACCCCGGCGCCGATCAAGCCGATCGCGATCCACAGAATGGTCCTGAACGTCGACTCGCTGTCGTCGACGAACGACTTCGCCTGCTCGGCGTTCAGCGCGATGTCGTCTTCGAGCACCTGCCTGAGTTCGCCCGCGGCCGGCAGCAGCCGGTCGATCGCCGCGTTGATCGCATCGGGGGCCGAGCCGCTCATCGCCGCGACGACGTCATTGACGCCTGCCCTGAAGCGCGGCAGCACGGCGTGGATGCGCTCGGCGATCGCGCGCTCCTTGTCGCTCGTGATCGATTCCGTGTAATAGCGGTTCCAGAGCGTATCGAGGCGGCTTTGCTCGGCACGCATCTCGTCGACGCCGCTTCGCGTGCGTACCGGGTCGCGCTCCCCCTGGATCCGGCGCATCTGAAGCTGAATCCCGAGCGAGATGGCGCGAATTTCGGTCAATTCACGGATCGGCAATGTATTGCCCTGATAAGCGCGATGCAGATTCGAATTCAGCCGGGACAAACCGAATACGCCGAACACGCCGATCGCGATCATTAATGCGACGCACGACGCAAGGGTGATAAAAATCCTGAATTTTATGCTTTTGGCAAATCGACTCATTTTCACGCTCCTCCGGCTTGTCGGGTCGATGAGGAATGGCAAGCGCCGTTCCATGACCGGGGTTTACGGAAGGAAAACGAGCCGATTTAGGTATCTCGATCCGAAATAATCAAAATCGAAAATGGCAAGAATTCGAATATCCACCGCGCTTTTTTGCGATCGATATCTCATTAACATATCTCTCTATATATTAGAGACCGTCTTTTTCTCATTAATAATCTATCTCATTAATGGAGCTGGCATCATTCGGTCGACGACACGAGGCTGCGGCGACATGCCGAATTTCCATCCGCGGACGTAGCGCAGCTAGACCGTTAGTTGCACCACAAGGCCGAAGCGACGTCCCGCTATGCCGCCGGCACGATCATCTCCCGCGCAATCGCGCAGAACGCCGCGGTGGCGGCGCTTTCGCCGTGCCGCCGGCGGCTCATGATGATCGGCGAAGTCGCGCCCGGCTCCGGCAGCCGCCGATAGACGACGCCCTTCACGCGCACGCCCTCCACGCTCTCCGGCACCAGCGACACGCCCACCTGCGCGGCGACGAGCCCGAGCGCCGTCTGCAGTTCGCGCACCTCGTGCACGGCCGCCGGCACGACCGCGCCGTCGCGCAGCGCCGACAACTGCTGATCGGCGAAGCTCGGCCGCGGCGTGCTCGGGTAGACGATCATCGTCTCGTTCGCGAGATCCGCGAGCGTCAGCGGCCGGGCCGGATCGGCGAGCCGATGCCCGACCGGCAGCGCCGCGATCAGCTTCTCCTCGATCAGCGCCTCGCGCACCAGTTGGTCGTCGTCGAAGCGCAAGCGGCCGAACCCCACGTCGATCCGGCCGCCCTTCAGCGCGCCCAGCTGTTCCAGCGTGAACATTTCGATCAGCGACAGCTCGACGTCCGGCTGCGCCTCGCGAAACGCGCGGATCACGTCCGGCAGCGCGCCGTATAGCGTCGACGGCACGAAACCGATCACGATCCGCTCCGACAGTTGCGCAAGCCGCCGCGTCAGCGGCCCGAGCTCGTCGGCCTGGTCGACCAGACGTTTCGCCTGGGCATAGAACACGCGCCCGGCATCGGTCAGTTTCAACGGCCGCGCGCCGCGCTCGAACAGCGGCAACCCGATCTCGTCCTCGATCGCCTGGATCTGACGGCTCAGCGGCGGCTGCGTCATGTGCAGCCGCTCCGCTGCCCGCGTGATGTTCATTTCCTCGGCGACGGCGATGAAGTAACGGAGCTGACGTAATTCCATTTCATGCCTCAAAGGTATGGAAGTAGTCGGAAAGAGTGTTGGACGACGCGGGGCGGGAATTCCTACCATGTGCACCAACAGGAGGAATCGCATGATAGCAACTGCCGCCACCATCGAACGCATCGAGACATTATTGGTCGACGTGCCGACGATCAGGCCCCATAAACTGTCGGTCGCCACGATGAATTGCCAGACGCTCGTGCTGGTCCGAATTCGATGCACGGACGGTATCGAAGGCGTCGGCGAGGCGACGACCATCGGCGGTCTCGCCTATGGCGAGGAGAGCCCGGAAAGCATCAAGGTCAACCTCGACACCTACTTCGCGCCGCTGCTGCAAGGCATGGACGCGACGCGCCCGGGCGCCGCGATGGCGCGTGCGCGCAAATTGTTCCAGGGCAACCGCTTCGCGAAGTGCGCGATCGAGACCGCGCTGTTCGACGCGCAGGCGCAGCGTCTCGGCGTGCCGCTGTCCGAACTGTTCGGCGGGCGCCGGACCGATGCGGTCGACGTCGCATGGACGCTCGCGAGCGGCGACACGCAGCGCGACATCGCGGAAGCCGAAGCGATGCTCGAAGCCCGCCGCCATCGCGCGTTCAAGCTGAAGATCGGCTCGAACGCGGTCGCCGACGACGTGGCCCACGTGGTCGCGATCAAGCGCGCGCTCGGCGAGCGCGGCGACGTGCGGGTCGACGTGAACCAGGCATGGAGCGAAACCGATGCGATCTGGGCCGGCGCGCGGCTCGCCGACGCCGGCGTGAGCCTCGTCGAGCAGCCGATCGCCGCGACCAACCGCGCGGGGCTGAAACGCCTCACTCAGCTCGCGCAGGTGCCGATCATGGCCGACGAGGCGCTGCACGGCCCCGTCGACGCGTTCGCGCTCGCGCAGGATCGCGCGGCCGACGTGTTCGCGGTGAAGATCGCGCAATCGGGCGGCCTGCAGGGCGCGGCGAGCGTCGCGTCGATCGCCGCGGCGGCCGGTATCGAACTGTACGGCGGCACGATGCTCGAAGGCGCGGCCGGCACGATGGCGTCCGCGCAACTGTTCAGCACGTTCGACTCGCTGAAATGGGGCACCGAACTGTTCGGCCCGCTGCTGCTCACCGAGGAGATCCTCGTCGAGCCGCTGCGCTACCAGGATTTCAAGCTGCATCTGCCGGCGACGCCCGGCCTCGGCCTCACCTTCGACTGGGCCCGCATCGAACGGATGCGACGCGACGCCCGCTGATCCCCACACGACAACCGAAACCGGAGACACAGATGAACAAGCAAGCCATCGACGCACTGCTGAAGACCTTCGACGACGCCGCCGAGAAGCCCGGCAACCCGCGCGTACGCGCGATCGTCAACCGGATCGTGAAGGACCTCTGCTACACGATCGAGGATTTCGACGTGCAGCCGAGCGAATTCTGGACGGCCCTGAACTACCTGAACGAAGCCGGCCGCGAATTCGGGCTGATCGCCGCGGGCCTCGGCCTCGAGCGCTTCCTCGACGTGCGAATGGACGAAGCCGAGGAAAAGGCCGGCATCCACGGCGGCACGCCGCGCACGATCGAAGGGCCGCTGTACGTCGCCGGCGCGCCGGAATCGGTCGGCCACGCGCGTCTCGACGACGGCACCGATCCGGGCCAGACGCTGATCATGCGCGGCCGGGTGCTCGGCCAGGACGGCGCGCCGCTCGCGAATGCGCTGGTCGAGGTGTGGCATGCGAACCACCTGGGCAATTACTCGTACTTCGACCCGTCGCAGCCCGCGTTCAACCTGCGCCGCTCGATCCGCACCGATGCCGAAGGCCGTTACAGCTTCCGCAGCGTGCTGCCGGTCGGCTACAGCGTGCCGCCGGGCAGCAAGACCGAGCAACTGCTCGATCAGCTCGGCCGCCACGGCCATCGTCCGGCGCACATTCACTTCTTCGTTTCCGCGGACGGTTATCGTAAGCTGACGACGCAGATCAACATCGACGGCGATCCGCATCTGTGGGACGACTTCGCGTTCGCGACGCGCGACGGGCTGATCCCGCCGGTCAGGCAGGCGGAAGGCGCGGAAGGCAAGCCGTACGGCGTCGACGGCCAGTTCGCGCTGATCGACTTCGATTTCTCGCTGCTCAAGGAAAAGCAGGACGTGCCGGGGAGCGAAGTGGAGCGGCCCCGCGCGCAGGCGTGAGCGCCCGTCCCGTTCGACGAATCGACAACGCAAGGAGTGCAGGATGCTGTTTCATGTGGAAATGACCGTTCGCCTGCCGGCGGACATGGATCCGGTCAAGGCCGCCACGCTGAAGGCGGAAGAAAAGGCGATGTGCCAGCGGCTGATGAACGACGGGACCTGGCGTCATCTGTGGCGGATCGCCGGGCAGTATGCCAACGTCAGTATCTTCGACGTCGAAAGCGTGCAGCAACTGCATGACGTGCTGAGTCAGCTGCCGCTGTTTCCGTATATGGAGATGGAGGTGCGGGCGCTGTGCCGGCATCCTTCGTCGGTGCGGGAAGACGATCGGTAAGCAACGACGAATCGCGGCCGCGACCCACGGCCGCGCGATGCCATGAGATGCACGACCCGGGCGGCCGGCGATGTCACGCAGGCCGCCCGGGTCTTTTGCGTTTTGCGCTTGGCGTTTTGCATTCGGCGGCGGTCATTCGCGCTACCCCGCATCAGCGGTGCGCAGTCACCATCAGGCGGCCGAATGCACCGCGAACCCCACCTTCCCCGGCGCGATCTCCTCTTTCAACGTCAACGCCGGAATCTCGTAATCGCCCGCGTTCTGCCGGCGGAACGGAATCGGCGGCGTGGTCCACAGATCGTCGAGACGCCGGCCGAGCGCCATGCGCGTTTCGTCGAAGCGCGCGGCATTCATCTTGCCCGTCTGATAGATCACGAACGGCGGCAGCACGTCGAACCCCGGGTAGTACAGCATCCCGTGCTGGATCGGGAACAGCACGTCGTCGATCGGTCCGTTGATGCCGCGCGGGCCGTAGTGCGACTCCCACCCGCCCGTCGTGACGACCACCATCGCCCGCTTGCCGGCCAGCGAGCCTTCGCCGTAGCGGTCGCCCCACTGCGTATCGGAATGTTCGCCGACGCCGTAGGCAAAACCGTACGCGTACACGCGCTCGAACCAGCCCTTCATGATCGCCGGCATCGAGAACCACCACAGCGGAAACTGCAGGATCACCGCGTCGGCCCACTTCAGCTTGTCCTGCTCGCGCGCGATGTCTTCGCTCTGCGTGCCCGCCGCGAACGCACGCTTCGAATCGAGCGCCGGATCGAAGCGTGTGTCGGGCGCACGATCGGTCACGTCGTTCGCATCGAATGCCGCCTTCCAGTTCATCGCATACAGGTCGGTCACCTGCACCGTGTGGCCCGCCGCTTCGAGATGGCCGACGGCGAAGTCGCGCAGCGCGCCGTTCAGCGAACGCGGTTCGGGATGGGCATAGACGATCAGCACATTCATGTTCGGTACTCCGTGGATTGAATTGACTGACTGCAGGATGCCGTTGCCGCAGGTATATTGGAAATGAATTTCCGATATTCCAGGTATAGCCATGAATAATCCCAGAAGGCTCGATCTGAACCTGCTCGTCACGCTGGACGTGCTGCTCGCCGAGCACAACGTCACGCGCGCGGCCGAGAAGCTGAACATGTCGCAGCCATCGGTCAGCGTGCAGTTGCAGAAACTGCGCGACGTGTTCGGCGATCCGCTGCTGCTGCCGGGGCCGCGCGGGATGCGGCCGACCGCACGTGCGGAAGCGCTGCGCGAGCCGTTGCGCGACGTGCTCGAAGCGGTCGAGCGCACGGTGCTCCCGGCCGCACCGTTCGATCCCGCGACCGCGACGAACACGTGGCGCGTGGCCGCGACCGACTACGGCGAATCGACGATCGTGCTGCCCGCGCTGCACACGCTGCGTTCGACCGCGCCCGGCACGCGGCTGGCCGTCATCGAGCTCGTGCCGCCGCGCATCGAGCAGGATACCGAACGAAATGGCATCGACCTCGCGTTCCATATGACCGAAGCGTCGCCGCCCGGCATGCGGCGCCTGCCGCTGTTCGTCGAGCGTTACGTGCTGATCGGCCGCGCCGGTCACCCGAAGCTGAAGCGGCGCCCCACGCTCGCGCAGTTCGGCGCGCTCGAGCACGTGATCGTGTCGCCGGACGGCGGCGGCTTCCTCGGCGTGACGGACGAAGCGCTCGCGAAGGTCGGTGCCGCGCGGCGCGTCGTGCTGTCGGTGCCGCACTTCCTGTTCGTGATGTCGGCCGTCGCGAGCACCGACCTCGTCGCGATGCTGCCCGAGCGGCTGGTGCGCGACGTGCCCGCGCTGCGCGTGGTGGACGCACCGGTCGAGGTGCCCGGCTATGAAATGTCGATGCTGTGGCACGAGCGCGTGCATCGCGATCCGGCACATCGATGGCTGCGCGAAACCATCGCGGCGGCGGTGTAGATCGAATCCGGCGGCCGGATCCGGCGCGGCAAGGAACGGGCATGCCGGACGGCGCCCGACTGCCGGCGTCGATCGGCTTCGTCACGACCGCGTCGCCCTTCGATGCGATTCTTCATCGGGGACTTGAAACCGCCTCGAATACTGTATATATTTACAGTGCTTTTGAACCATTTGACCCGAATTCCGTCACCCACCGACGGACGGACTTTTGTGAGGCGACCATGTTCCAGTCATCCGCATTCGATCCCGAGCAACCCGGCTTCAACCCGAGCCACTTCGAGCGCGCCGCGCGGCAGGCGGTCGTCGATCTTCAGCGCGTCGTCGGCACGCCCGCACAGCGGGCGCTCGGCCTGCGGCGGCGCAGCCATCCGGCGGCGGTCCGCACGATGAGCTGGCAGGCGCTGTTGAATGTCGAGGAGCTGGCGTTCTCGAACGCCGGTTTCCTGAACCGCAACGATCCGACCGTCGTCGACGCGTTCATCCGGCTGCGCGACAGCCGGATGGTCGCGGCGGACATCGAGGAAGCCGTCGACTGGAAACGCGACGACGACGATCTGCCGGCCGTCTATCTGATCGTCAAGGCAATGCTCGAAGCGGAAGAGACCGAGACGCAACGCGTCGAGATGGAGTAACGACGGCCGGCGCGGCCTTCCCTTCCGGTCAGGGCCACGCCGGTGCAAACGCGGATTCCCGGGGCAGCACACGCCATCGCGGCCACGCGCCGCCGCATCATCGCATCATCGGGCATCCGCCCCGTCAGAGCCGCGCCGCGAGCCGTGAGCCCTGATCGATCGCGCGCTTCGCATCGAGTTCGGCGGCCAGTTCCGCACCGCCGATCAGGTGCACCGAGCGCCCGGCGGCCTGCAACGGCGCGAGCAACGCACGTTGCGGCTCCTGCCCCGTGCAGAGCACGATCGTGTCGGCTTCGATCAGTTCGTGATCGGTGCGCTGCTCGCCGTACGACACATGCAGCCCGCGCGCATCGATCAGCTCGTAGTTCACGCCGCCGATCATCTTCACCTGCTTCATTTTCAGCGTCGCACGGTGAATCCAGCCGGTCGTCTTGCCGAGCCCCTTGCCGAGCGGGGCGGCCTTGCGCTGCAGCAGCGTCACTTCACGCGCCGGCGCCGACACCTGTGCACGCGTCACGCCGCCGCGCGTCGCGGCCGGGTCGGTCACGCCCCACTCCGCTTTCCATTCCTCGAGATCGAGCGTCGGCGACTCGCCGTCCTGCACCAGATATTCGGCGACGTCGAAGCCGACCCCGCCCGCACCTACCACCGCGACGCGCCGGCCCACCGGCTGCCTGCCCGCGAGCACGTCGATGTAGCTGAGCACGTTCGGCCCGTCCTGCCCCGGAATCTTCGGGTCGCGCGGCGCGACGCCGGTCGCAAGCACGATCTCGTCGTAGCCGCCCGCGATCAGGTCGCTCGCGTCGACGCGGCGGTTCAGGTGCAGCTTCACGCCGGTCAGCTCGACCTGCCGGCCGAAGTAGCTCAGTGCTTCGCGAAACTCCTCCTTGCCCGGAATCCGCTTCGCCATGTTGAACTGGCCGCCGATCTCGGCGGCGCCGTCGAACAGGTCGACCTGATGGCCGCGCTGCGCGAGTACCGTCGAGCATGCAAGCCCGGCCGGCCCCGCGCCGACCACCGCGATGCGCTTCGGCTGCGGCGCGGGCGTGTATTTCAGCTCCGTCTCGTGGCATGCACGCGGATTCAGCAGGCACGACGCGATTCGGTTCTTGAACGCATGATCGAGGCACGCCTGATTGCAGCCGATGCAGGTGTTGATCTCGTCGGCACGGCCCTGTGCGGCCTTGACGACGAACTCGGCATCCGCGAGCAGCGGGCGCGCCATCGACACCATGTCCGCGCAGCCGTCCGCGAGAATCTGCTCGGCCACTTCGGGCCGGTTGATCCGGTTGGTCGTCACGAGCGGGATGCCGACCTCGCCCTTCATCTTCTTCGTCACCCACGCGAACGCGCCGCGCGGCACCGACGTCGCGATCGTCGGCACGCGCGCCTCGTGCCAGCCGATCCCCGTGTTGATGAGGGTCGCGCCCGCACGCTCGACCGCCTTCGCGAGCTGCACGGTTTCGCGCCAGTCGCTGCCGTCCGGAATCAGGTCGAGCATCGACAGCCGGTAGATCAGGATGAAATCGCGTCCGACCGCTTCGCGCGTGCGCTCGACGATCTCGATCGGCAAGCGAATGCGGTTCTCGTACGAACCGCCCCACTGGTCGGTACGCTTGTTCGTGTGCATCGAGATGAACTGGTTGATCAGGTAGCCCTCGGAGCCCATGATCTCGACGCCGTCGTAACCGGCTTCGCGTGCCAGCGTCGCGCAGCGCACGAACGCGCGGATCTGCCGCTCGACGCCGCGCGCGCTCAGTTCGTGCGGCGCGAACGGCGAGATCGGCGATTTGATCTTCGACGGCGCGACCGCGAACGGGTGATAACCGTAGCGGCCCGTATGCAGGATCTGCAGCGCGATCTTGCCGTCCTCCGCATGCACGGCGCCGGTGATCTCGCGATGCCGGCGCGCGGCGGCCGACGTCATCAGCGTACCGCCGAACGGCTTGGTCCAGCCGGCCACGTTCGGCGCGAAGCCGCCCGTCACGATCAGGCCGACGCCGCCGCGCGCACGCTCGGCGAAATATTCGGCGAGGCGCGGCAGCGTCTTGCGGCTGTCCTCGAGGCCCGTATGCATCGAGCCCATCAGCACGCGATTCTTCAGCGTCGTGAAGCCGAGGTCGAGCGGTGCGAGCAGGTGGGGAAAGGGAGTCGTCATGATGTCGGCCAATAAGCGATGCCTGCCATCGTAGGCGCGCGCCGCCTTGAACGTGAGGGGGCAAACAGCCATAATGCTTGTCATTTCCGGCCAAATCGACATGACTTCCCCCTCTCGCAAGGACCACCTCGGGCTGCGCCGGCCGACGATTCCGGTCGCCTATACGCGCCTGCTGCTGCAGGCGCTGGCCGCACGCGGCGTCGATCTGGCCGCCGTGCGTGCCGGCACGGGGCTGCGCGACGCGGTGCTGGCCGAGCCGGACGCGCGCGTCGCGCCGTCGCAATGGGGGCGGCTCGTGCTCAACGCGATCGAAATCGGCGGCGATCCGGGCATCGGGCTCGCGTTCGGGCTGCTGCTGAAGCCGACCGTGCACGGCTTTCTCGGCTACGCGACGCTGACCGCGCGGGACATCCGCGCAGCGCTGTCGGTCACGCAGCGCTACTTCCGGATGCGCAATCGCCAATACCGGCTGACCTATGCGGAAGACGAACGCGGCGCGACGCTCGAACTGCACGGCGTGCAGGCGAACCCCGTGCTGCAGCACCACGTGATGTTCGAATTCGTGCTGACGGGGCTCGCGCAGAACATCTCGCAGTGGTCGGGGCGCAATGCGCCACCGATCAAGCTGCGGTTCGCGTGGCCGGAGCCGGCTTATTTCGAGCGGTATCGCAACCAGTTGCCGCCCGTGGCATTCGGCTGCGCGGCGAATGCGCTGTGGATCGCACGCGACGCGCTCGACTGGCCGCTGCCGCTCGCCGACGAAGTCGCGCACCGGCAGGCGCTCGTGCAGGTCGAGCACGAATATGCGCAGGTGCGTCAGGAGGAAGGCGATCTGGTCGAGCGCGTGCGGGCGGAACTGGCACGCGCGGCCGGCGATTATCCGGGGCCGGACACGCTCGCCGACGCGCTGCTCGTGTCGACGCGTACGCTGCGGCGCCGGCTGGAGGAAGCCGGGTCGAGCTATCGGCAATTGCTCGACGAAGCGCGGTTTCGGGATGCAAAGCAGTTGCTCGCCGCGTCGGATCTCGATCTGAAGACGATCGCCGAACGGCTGCAATTCACCGACCCGGCGAATTTCACGCGCGCGTTCCGGCGCTGGGCCGGGCAGACGCCGAGCGCGTATCGGGAAGCGGCGGCCGGCGTAATCGTGTCGGCGGCAACCGGAGCATGGGTGCGCGAATAACGCCGAGCCGTCGACGGAAGGGGGCGGCTGCGGCTACGCGCGGACTTCAGCGTCGGACGCCGCGCAACCCGTCGCCCGCAATACCGGAGGGGCGGCGAAGCCGTTGGCGTATGATGGGCGCCACATCAAAACGACACCGCACGAACCGGCGCCCTCCCCGACCCATGCCCAATCGCACCAACCTGCTCGAGGCCACGATCGACCGCGTCGATACCAACCTCGTCCGAGTCAAGGCCGATGTCAGGAAAACCCCGTCATACCGTCTGACGATGCAGAACGTCTGCTACTTCGTCACGGCCAACGACCTCGACGCGGAAGCATTCAAGCAGATCGGGCAACTGAGGCCCGGCATGTCGGTGCGCGCCTGCACGTTCGAGCATCGCGGCCGTCGCCGGATCGCCTGGATCAGGAGCGGCAACCTTGCCATCGCGCCGTACGACGTGGTCGCGCAAAAACGGCGGAACCTGACGCTTCTTGCCTGGGCGTCGTGCCTGCTCGTGCTGAGCCTGGGTATCGCTGCCGCGGCACTTCATTCCGGTTGGGCGTTCGTCTCGGCACTGTCCACCGTCGCGGCCATCGTCAGTCTGACGGGCAGCCTGCTCGCCGTCGGCGGCTTGTCCGACCTGATCTTCCAGCCGCAGCGACGCGAAGCCCAGGATAGCTGGTCATGCGAACCGTCCGGCTTCGACGGGGCGCGGAGCCGCCCATGACGAACCACGCGATGCAGACCGCATCCGGCCGCGTGACGGCAGTCGGCCAGCAATCGATCGAGACGAAGGTCTGGAGCAACAACCTGGGCGCGACCACCCAAAGTATCGAGGAAATCACGCTTCAGCTCGATTCGCTCGCGTCCCCGCTCGTGTTCAGGACCAACCGGACGACGCGCCTGTTCATCGCCGCCGGCGATCGATTGAACGTCGCCTATGCCGACGGCCAGGATCACCCGATCGTCTACGGCATCCGCAACATGACCGACGGTTCGACTTATCTGCTGCGCCCCGCCAAGGTCGCCGGCGCCCGGACCGATCTCGTCGTCATGTTCGGTTGCGTGGTCGCCGCCGCCGTGATGAGCGGGATCGTATCCGCGGTGACGCTCAGCACGGAGTCGACGTTCGACGTGTTCGCGCTGATCAGCGCGAGTGCAATCGGTTTGTGCGTGCTCAGTGCGATCCTGCGCATCCTGTTCGGCGTCATCCTGTGGCCCGAAATCAGAAGACTGGCGCAGCCGGGCGGCAAACGCGAAATGAACGCGGCAACGCAGGCACTCTCGTTCACGCAGGACGAAACCCGGCACGTGCGCTTCATCTGATCGGGCCGCGCGCGGCCACTGCGCGCGCGAACGACGCTGCACGCCCGGAATCGCATCGCCGCGGCCACCGCCCGACTCGCCGTCGACGCGCGCCGCTCGATCAGGTCAAACCGGCACCGCCGGAACGCGCATCGTCGTCCAGATAAATCCGCGCGCCGCCGTCGCCCTCGCCCGCTTGGATCCGCACCTCACCGGTTGCCGCGACGATCGCGTCGTACACGTCATCGCTCACGCACACCACCGGCACCGCGATCGCATACAGCTCGGCGGCGACGATCGCGCCGATCGAGATGATCAGGTCGCGCTCCTTCAGCACGATCCCGACCGGCCCCGTGCCGTTGCGCACCGCTTCCGCGAGCACGCTGCTGCTCGAACTCGAGCCCTTCGCGTGCGGCATCACCATCACCGTGCCGGCGAGGCTCGCGCCGGCCTGCGGATGCCCGCGATCGACGATCCGGCCCGCGCCCGAGTCGTAGCCGCCCCAGAAGCTGAGCGGCTTGTCGAGGATGAACGGGCGCGCGCACGCGCTGCCCGGCACGAGCGTGTCGCCCGTCAAGAAGTTGCCCGTCGCTTCAGTCATCGAATCGCACCTTGCCTTCGTACGCGGACCGCACGCATTCGCGCATGCTGCCGTAGGCGACCGTCACGCCGATGTTCGCGGGCGCATACGACGCCCATTTCCCCGAGTTGGTCATCACCAGCCCCGACAACTGCTTCATCACCGGCGTGATGTACGTACAGGTATCGACGACGATCTGAATGCCGCGCGCGGCGAATTTCTCCGCGAGGCCGGCTTGCTCCAGCTCCCACAGAATGAAGCGGCTCGTGTTCACGTAGAAATCGCAGGCCGGCTTGCCGTCGAATGCGTCGAGCAACGTGTCGAGCGTGCGGAATTCGGCCAGCGAAAAATGCGGCGTGCCGAGCGCGACCGCGACGAGCGCGTCGCCGGCCGCGCCGTGATTCAGCGTGCGGCGAATCTCGCCGAGATCGGCCATCGTGATATCGACCGTGCGTTGCGCCGCGTGCCCGTGCAATGCGGCGTCGAGCGTCGGCGCCTCGGGCGTCACGCCGACCGCATGGAACAGCGCGACGGCGCCGCTCGACGCGGCGGCCGCGCCGAGCGCCTTGAGTTCGTCCTCGGTGGTATCCGCCGGCAGCCCGACGATCGCCGGCACGACCGCGCCCGCGATCTTGCCGACCGCCAAACCGAGCGCGGCGAAATAGATGTCGCGCGACGGCAGGCCGGTAAAATCCGGCGCATTGAACACGATCCGCGCGGCGCGGTTCGCGTCGACATGCAGCCCCGCATACGGCGCACGCCCGGTGATCGCGGCGGCCAGATCGAGAAAATCGCCGTAGCGGCTCGTGCGCGCGCCGAGCACCGAGTTCGCGAACACGATCGCGTTCGATTCGGCCCACGCGATCTGCTCGCCCATCGCGGGACGATTCTTCAGCTGATACGGCGCGCACGTGAAGCTCGATTCGCAGCCGAGCAGCAAATGCGCGTCCATCAGGCGCTGCGCATCGCGCTGGATCGTGCGGTCGCCGTGGTACAGCTCGGGATGGATCAGGTCGAGCGACCCGACGTTCAGCGTGGTCGGCACCGCGACCTTCGCGCCCGTCTCGACGAAATAGTCGACGAAATCCAGACTGGTCTGGCCGTGGTAAAGACAGCCGTCGATATGGGCCGACGTGATGTCGATCAGGTGCGGCGCGGACATCACGTGCGCCGTGCGCGCGACGATCCGCATCGCGCGGGCGACGCCGTCGCCGAAATCCCCGCGCAACATCGCGTCGTCGCGGTCACTCAACTGCAGCATCGGTTGCTCCTCTGACGCGTGCCGACGGCGCCGGCCCGTGAAATCCGTCAAAGGACTCTACAACTGGAAATAAAAACTGTCCAGATTACGAGCAAACCGGGTATTAATAAAACCAATTCCGGTGACCAAATGCTTCTACGACACCCGTTGGCTTGAATTTCGCACCAGTTGATCGCCGCGCCGAACCGCCAGCCTCGCCTAGCGCTCCGCCGTCAAACTGAACAGCTCGTCGCGCAACGCCTTCGCGCGATCGCGGCCGAACTGCGTGTCGAATTCGTCCTGTGCGGCCTGCCACGCGACTTTCGCCTGCGCGAACGTGCGCTCGCCGAGCTTCGTGAGGTGCAGCGCATGCGCGCGCGCATCGTGCTCGGACACGGCCGTCGAGACAAACCCGTCGCGCTGCATCGGTTTAAGCGCACGCAGCAACGTCGTGCGATCCATCACGAGCATATCGGCCAGTTCGCTCATCAGGAGGCCGGGTTGGCGCGTGAGGTTCGCCATGATCGAGAACTGGGCGGGCGTGATGCCGACCGGGGCCAGATGGCGTTCGTACAGTTGCGTGACGAAGCGCGCCGCCTGACGCAGCGCGAGACAGTTGCACGCGTGGACAATCGAGGTGTCGTTCATGTTCGGCAATCTATATGTGCATATGCATAAAGTCAATGTACACTCCGCCGTAACGGGGCCGGCGGCCGGCCATCGCGTCAAGGAGACGGACATGGACTACATCGACAAGCTGCGCATCTTCCGGTCGGTGGTGGAGATGCGCAGCTTCACGCGCGCCGCCGACATGCACGGCCTCGCGAGGCCGGTCGTATCGCGCGCGGTCGCGGATCTGGAGGCGCGCTTCGGCAGCCGGCTGCTGCACCGGACCACGCGCCAGGTGTCGCTGACCGAAACGGCCGAGCGCATCTACGAGCGTTGCGCGGCCGTACTCGACGAGCTCGACGCACTCGAAGTGCAAGCGCAGACGCACACGCGCGAGCCCGAGGGCCTGTTGCGCCTCGTCGCGCACACGACGGCCGCGCTGAACCGGCTCGTGCCGCTGATCGCCGGCTTCAAGCGCGCGCATCCGAACGTGCGCCTCGACGTCACGCTGACCGAGCGCCCGGTCGACCTGGTCGGCGAAGGCTACGACATCGGCATCGTCGTGCCGTACATGCTGACGAGCGAATCGACCGTCGTGCGGCTGGTCGAGCGCATTCCGGTCGTGATCGTCGCGACGCCCGCGTATCTGGAAGCGCATGCGCGCCCCGAGACGCCGGCCGACCTCGCCGATCATCCGTTCGTGCCGATCTCGCCATCGCTGCGCCGCCCGGCGCTGTCGTTCCGGGTCGACGGCGACACGCTCACCGTGCCGTACCGCTTCGACATCTCGTCGAACAGCCCCGTGTTCAACCGCGAAATGGTGATGCACGACTTCGGCATCGGCATCGTCCCGAAAACGCTCGTCGAGGCCGAACTCGCGTCAGGCGCGCTCGTGCAGTTGCTGGAAGGCGCCGATCTCGTCGATGCGTTCGTCGAAATCAAGCTCGCATACGCGAACCGCGCGCTGCTGCCCGCGAAGGTGAAGGCGTTCATCGACTACACGGCCGCGTATTGCGACCGCGAAGGCTGGAGCGTTCCGGCGGCGGCTTGATCCCGCGCGCGAACGCGCCGTTCCGACACCGATTGGTACAGCCACGACACCAATCTGATCCCACCGCGCCGCTCGCTTCGCGCCGTCTCGCCACCTAACATGTGCACATGCACAAGACCACGCTCAACGACGACGATTGCTTCGCGGTCCGGCAAGCCGCCCGGCGGATCTCGCAGTTCTACGAGCGTTACCTGTCGCGGGCGGGCGTCACGCCGTCGCAGTACAGCATCCTCGCGCTGCTGCACGACCGGCCCGGCCTGACGATGGCGACACTGTCGAACGTGCTGGTGCTCGAACGCACCGCGCTGCTGCGCGCGCTCAAGCCGCTCGTCGGCGCGGCACTGGTGACGGGGCGCATCGAGCCGCCCTGCCGCGGCCAGACGTTCGCGCTGACCGCGCACGGCGAAACGAAGATCGCCGACGCGCATGTGCACTGGCTCGCCGCGCAGGAGGCGTTCGAGCGGTGCTTCGGGTCGACGCAGGCGGCCCGACTGAGAGACGAATTGTTCCGGATCACGCACAACCTGCCGGAACGCTAGCCCCTTCCCCGATCGACGCCGTGCCGTCGATCGGTTTGAATAGTGCATATACATAGGTGAATCGATGGATACGACTCAAGCCGCTGCCTCGTCACGCGAAGCAGCCACGACCGAGCGGCCCGCGAAGCAGCAACGCCGTGTGCCGTGGATGCGCATCGCGGTGGGCGCCGTCGTCGTCGTGGTCGCGGCCGCCGCGATCGACTGGTTGTTCGTCTTGCGCTTCCAGGAAAGCACCGACGATGCGTATGTCGGTGGCGACGTGACGGTGCTCGCGCCGAAGGTCAACGGCTTCGTCGACAAGATTCTCGTGACCGACAACCAGCGCGTGAAGGCCGGCGACGTGCTCGTGCAGCTCGATGCGCGCGACTACGACGCGAAGCTCGCGCAGGCCGGCGCCGAAGTCGACAGCGCACGCGCCGCCGTGACCGAACTCGAGGCGAAGCAGCAACTGCAATTCGCGGTGATCGGCCAGCACGCGGCGGAGAAGAACGCGTCGTCGGCCGAGCTGACGCGCGCGGCATCGGACCGCGTGCGCTACCGCGAGCTCGTGAAGTCGGACGCCGTATCGAACCAGATCGTCGAGCGCGCGGACGCCGATTACTCGAAGGCCGGCGCGGCCGTCGAACGCAGCGATGCCGCGCTGCTCGCCTCGAAGCGGCAGCTCGACGTGCTCGGCGCCCAGCTCGTCGATGCGCGGGCCCGCGTGAACACCGCGCTCGCCGCGCAGCGCGTCGCGGCGCTCAACGTCGAATACACGACGATCCGCTCGCCGGTCGACGGTTACGTCGGCAACCGCACGGGCCGCGTCGGGATGCTCGCGAACGTCGGCGTGCCGTTGCTGACGGTCGTGCCGGCCGCCGGCCTGTGGGTCGACGCGAACTTCAAGGAAGACCAGCTGCGCAAGATGCGCGCGGGCGATCGCGTCGACGTCGCGCTCGATGCGTCGAGCACGCGCCTGCATGGCCGCGTCGACAGCCTTGCACCCGCGACCGGCGCGACCTTCAGCGTCCTGCCGCCCGAGAACGCGACCGGCAACTTCACGAAGATCGTCCAGCGCGTGCCCGTACGCGTGCATCTCGATCCGCAGCCCGGCATCGAGCAGGTGCTGCGCCCCGGCCTGTCCGCGGTCGTGACCGTGCATACCGACCACAAGCACTGAGCGGGAGCCGACGATGACCACCGCGTTTTCCGGCGACCCCGCGTCGCAACCGACCAGGCAGCGCGTGTTCGCGTTCGCGCTGATGTGCGTCGGCTTCTTCATGGCGACGCTCGACATCCAGATCGTCGCGTCGTCGCTGCGCGACATCGGCGGCGGGCTCTCCGCGAGCCAGGACGAATTGTCGTGGGTGCAGACCGCCTACCTGATCGCCGAGATCATCGTGATCCCGATGTCGGGCTGGCTGTCGAAGGTGATGTCGACGCGCTGGCTGTTCGTCGCATCGGCCATCGGTTTCACGATCACCAGCATGCTGTGCGGGCTCGCGTGGGACATCAACTCGATGATCCTGTTCCGCGGGATGCAGGGCGCGCTCGGCGCCGCGATGATCCCGACCGTGTTCACCACCGCGTTCGTGCTGTTCCCCGGCAAGCAGCGGCTGATCGCATCGACGACCATCGGCGCGCTCGCGTCGCTCGCGCCGGCGATCGGCCCCGTGATCGGCGGCTGGATCACCGACCAATGGTCGTGGCACTGGCTGTTCTACCTGAACCTCGTGCCGGGCATCGCGGTGGCCGCGCTCGTGCCGCGCTACGTGCATATCGACGCGCCCGATCTCAGCCTCATCAAGCGCGGCGACTATCTCGGCATCGCGCTGATGTCGGGCTTCCTCGGCTGCCTCGAATACGTGCTCGAGGAAGGCCCGCGCAAGAACTGGTTCGGCGACGACGCGATCATCATCTGCGCATGGATTTCCGGCATCTGCGGCTTCCTGTTCATCGTGCACGCGCTGACCGCCGACGATCCGATCGTCGACCTGCGCGCGCTCGCCGTGCGCAACTTCGGGATCGGCAGCCTGCTGTCGTTCGTGACCGGCATCGGGATCTTCGTGACCGTGTTCCTGACGCCGCTGTTCCTCGCGCAGGTGCGCGCGTTCAGCTCGCTGCAGATCGGCATCGCGCTGCTGTCGGTCGGCGCGTTCCAGTTGGTCGCGCTGTGCGCGTATGCGTTCGCCGCGCGCTACGTCAGCATGCGTGCGCTGCTCGTGTTCGGGTTGATCTGCTTCGGCCTCGGCTGCTACCTGTACACGCCGATCACGCACGACTGGGGCTGGCGGGAACTGCTGCTGCCGCAGGCGCTGCGCGGCATCGGCCAGCAGTTCAGCGTGCCGCCGATCGTGACGATGGCGCTCGGCTCGCTGCCGCAGTCGCGGCTGAAATCGGCGAGCGGGTTGTTCAACCTGATGCGTAACCTCGGCGGCGCGATCGGTATCGCCGTGAGCGCGACGATGCTCAACGACCGACTGAACTTCCATTACCTGCGCCTGAACGAGCACGTGAGCGCCGGCGAGCCGCAGATCGCATCGCTGCTCGATCGCCAGGCTGCGTACTGGGGATCGGTGGCCGGCAATACGTTGAATACCGCCCAGGCCGGCCTCGCGAACCTGCATCGGCTGATCTATCGCGAAGCGCTGACGCTCACCTATGCGGATGCGTACTACGCGCTGTCGCTGTGCTTCGTCGTCGCGCTGCTTGCCGTTGTGTTTTCCAAACCCATTACATTGAACGCGCCGCCGCCGGACGCGCACTGAGGCCAAGGGATCATCATGAAGAAGCTACTCGTCGCGCTGGCCGTCAGCGTGTTCGCCGCCGGGTGTGCGGTGCAGCCTGCCCAGCATCCGGCATTGAACGAATCCGTTCGGACGCTTGCGCCCACCGCATGGGATGCGGACGTGCCGCGTGCGGACATCGACGCCGCCGCATGGTGGGCGCAATTCCACGACCCCGTGCTCGACCGGCTGATCGCGACCGTGCTCGACGGCAACCTCGATCTGCAAGCCGCCGCCGAGCGCGTGAAGCAGGCGCAGGCGCTGACCGTGCAGAAGCGCGCGGTGCTGCTGCCGGAACTCGACGCGACCGCCCATGCGGCCGACGCGCGGCAGAACACGCCGCCGCCGCTCGGCTATGTGCGGCAGGCGGGTGCGGGGCTCGCGCTGAGCTGGTCGCCCGACGTGTTCGGCGGCGAGCGACTCGATCTGCTCGCCGCAAAAGCCGAACTGGTTGGCCAGAAGCATGCGGAAGATGCGATGCGGCTCGCGCTTGCTGCCGATGCGGCATCCGCGTATGTCGATCTGCGCTGGGCGCAGCAGGAATTGAAGATCCTGCAGGACAACGCGAGGATCCGGCAGCATGCGCTCGAACTCACGCGCAAGCGGCAAGCATTCGGGCTGTCGACCGAACTCGACGTGACCCGCGCGCAGAACCAGCTCGATGCGCTCGACGCGCGGATTCCGCCGACGCAGGCGCAGATATCGCATCAGCTCAATCTGATCGCCGTGTATTCGGGGCGGACGCCGGAATCGGTCGATCGGCTCGTGTTGGCGCAGGCCGGGGAGATTCCTGCGCCGCCGGTTGGGGCGCCGGGGACGTTGCCGTCGCAGGCGTTGTTGCGGCGGCCGGATGTGCTGACGGCCTACGCTCAGGTCGAGCGGCGTGCAGCGCAAGTCGGCGTGGCGAAGGCCGAGCGCTATCCGAAGTTTTCGTTGAACCTGACGGATGGGATTCTGGCGGCTTCGTATCTGGGGTTGCCGACGTTGACCGATAACCTGTTCAGCGCGGCGTTGAGTGCGACGAGCCCTATCTTCAACGCGGGTCGGATTACCGCTGATATCTCGCAGAGCGAGAGCCGGATGCGCGAGTCGGAACTCGGGCTACGGCAGACGATGCTGCAAGCGTTGAGGGAAGTCGAGGATGCGCGGGCGAATCTCGTCAGTTCCGATGAGGCGGCGCGGAGGCTGGGTAGTGCATTGGCGGCTTCCGATAAGGCGCTTGGGTTGGCGAATCAGCTCTATAAGGGCGGCGCGACGGATTTTCTGGACGTGCTGTCGGCGCAGGAGGTTTATTTGCGCGATTCGGATTCGCTCAATCAGGTCAAGCGCGAACACGCACTGGCGGCGGTTGCGTTGTATCGGTCGCTGGGGGGTGGGTGGAGCAGGAATGATG
>NZ_PREY01000004.1:0-302838 GCF_002959955.1 Burkholderia sp. BE12
GGTCTTCATGTCGTTGTCGATCGATTAGAGTCGTTGTTCGGCTTATGTGTCCGTGCGAACTTCGATAAGCCCCCCGGCGTGGCGCGCGATGGTGGTCTCCCCGCGGCTGCCCCCGTTGCTTCAGGCTTGGTCAGTAGTACCAGGATGTCTGATTCCAGACGCCGTAGTACGGATAGCCCGAATACCAGTAGCCGTAATAGACATCACGCCATTGCGTGCGCCATTTCCAGTCGTCTTCGTCTTCCTTCTTCGCCTTGCGCGCGAGCTCGAGCAGCTTTTTCGATTCCTTGTCGCCGCGAGCCGCCGCGATCGACAGCCACTTCTCCGCCTCGCGCGCATCCGAGCCCATTTCCTCGAGGCCGAACAGGTAGAAACTGCCGAGGGCCTTCTGCGCGTTCAGGTCGCCGCGTTCGGCGGCCTCGTGCATCCACTTGAGGGCCTGGTAGCTGTCCTGGCGCACGCCGTCGCCGCGGAAGTAGCGCAGGCCGAGGTCGTAGGCGGCTTTCGGCTGGGTTTTCGCGGCCTGCTTGAGCGCGGCGATGCGCGGATCGTCGCGGTCGTCCGCATCGTCCTTCTTTTGATAGGAGGCCTGATCTTTAGGGCGATCGGAACAACCGGTGTCGTCGCAGATCCGCACGGTCCTGCTCGTGATGGACGGATCCTGCGCACACGCGGCCAACAGCAACAGCAGCCCCGGTGCGAGTAAACGGCGAATCATGTGTGCTTTCCCCACGTTTTATTTGCGCCGTGTTGCTTCGCGCTATCCCACCCCCGCGAGCGCGTACCCGGTTTGCGCGCGGCGGGGCGAATACAATTCACCGACGCCGACACGCACTCCAAGGCTCTCTCAGGCTCTCTCTTCGAATCGTTCGTTCACTTCGCCGGCGTCGTTCATCACGGGTCGACTGCGGGCGACCTCGATCTCCAAACATGACGCACCAAACAATAGTGACGTGGTGAGCAATGATAATCGAGAAATATGGCATGTCAAGGTGAATCGCGATTCCACAGTTTGCGTATCGCGTCACTTTTGAATATGCTCTTCGTCGCCAAAGCCCAGGAGAGCCCTTCGAGATGTCCAATAGCGAGCAGGCCAACGCCGACCTCATCACCGCCACCAAGGTGCGCGATCTGCTGACGCGCAACGGCATTCCGCCGCGCAGTCACAACACGACGATCGCCAACGTGCTGGGGCTCAGTTTCTCGGTCGTCACGCGCAAGATGAAAGGGCTGATCCCGTGGAACCTGTCGCAACTGCAGGACATCGCGACTCACTTCGGCGTGCCGCCCGCGATCCTGCTCGACGACAAGGGCACGCAGCGGGCCGCCGCCGAGATGATCGACGCGACGCTCGTGATCGAATCGCGCCGCTTTCGCTGCCGCGCCGCGATCTCGGCGAAGGCCACCAGCCAGATCGAAACGGATTTCGTCGCGCTGCAGTGGCAAGGCGAATGGATCGTCACCGAACGCCAGCAGGCGCGCGAGGGCCGCACCTATCCGGTCGACGTCATCGAGCTGCGCTCGAGCCAGCCGAACGTGTACGCGGCGCGGATCGCGGTGGTCGACGATTCGCAGGACGTCGCCGAAACCGTGTGCGAATACTTCCTCGAAAAAGGCGTGAACGCGATTCCGTACTACGACGGCGCGTCGTTCCGCAAGGCGCTGGAGGTCGAGGATTTCGACGGCTACATCCTCGACTGGATGCTCGGCGACCAGACCGCGGCTGAACTCGTACGCGGCATCCGGTCGAGCGAAAACGGCGGCGCGCCGATCTTCCTGCTGACGGGCAAGATCTCCACCGGGGAAGCGAGCGAGGACGAAATCGCGCACATCGTGTCGCACTACAACGCGCGCTGCGAGGAGAAACCGGTGCGCCTGCCGATCCTCTTCGCCGAGGTCGCCCGCGAACTGAAGCTCGCGCAGCCGGCGCCCGCCGGGAATTGAGCCCCCGACAATCCATCACCACGCGCACCCGAACGAAGGGACCGACATGCGAATTTCGACCATCTGGATCAAGAGCCTGCTCACTGCCGGCCTGCTCGGCCTCGCCGCCGCGAGCTGGGCCGCGTCGTTCACGTTCACCGTCGACGGCAAGATCGGCCGCGGCAACCAGCCCGGCAAGACGGCGTTCGTCTTTTCCGAGCAGGCGCTGATGGCGCTGCCGCAGCATACGATCGTCACGTCGACGAGCTGGACGCCGAAGGCGACCTTCACCGGCCCGCGCCTGTCCGACGTGCTGAAGACCGTCGATGCGCACGGCACGCAGATCGAATTCCGCTGCATCGACGAATACACGTTCACGATCCCCGTGTCGGATGCCGACAAGTACGGCGTGATCCTCGCGCGCACGATGAACGGCAAGGTGCTCGGCAACGACAACTACGGCCCGTTGTGGGTCATGTATCCGCGCGATCAGTATCCGGACGAGCTGAAGACGCCCATCGGCGAAGCCAAGTTCGCGTGGCAGATCATCGGCCTGACCGTGAAGTAAGTGCGCGGCATCATGCGCGGGCGATGGAAGAACAGAAAGATCATCGTGGTCCTGGGGTCGCTGTGGATCCTGGGATTCGCCGCGTGGGCGTTCCTGCTGTGGGACCTGCTCGCGACGTCGGTCAACGAGGGCGTGCTCGAAGGCCCGCGTGAGGGCGTGTTCTGGACCGCGTCGCAATACCGGAACGTCTACACGCGCTTCGATCGCCAGCTGATCCTCTACGCCACACACGTGGACGGCGACTACGATCACGTGCAGATGCAGCTCGACAGCCTGTCGGTGTCGTTCGGGTTCCTGCAGCGGCCGTCCGAGGTCTCCGAATACTGGCTGCGCATCCCGCGCGCGCGCTCCGAGATCGCGGCGCTCGGCGAATTCATGACGCGCCTGAAAGAGGAAGTGCCGTTGCTGCGCACCGCCCCGGACGGCGCGCAGCGCGTGATCGACGAAGTCAACGCGTACTGGCCGAAGGTCAACGGCCTCGCGAACTACTTCCGCGCGATCGAAATGGCGCAGCGCGACTTCACGTTCCATCAGTTGAAGGAACGGCAGCGGGCGATTCTCGCGCTCGGCATCATCCTCGGCGTGATCCTGTGCGCGCTGTTCCTGCTGCTGTTCTATACGATGCGCACGCGCGACGATCTGCTCGAACGGCAGAACGCGGCGCTGGATGCGGAACGCAAGGCGTCCGATCGCGCGTTCGAAATGATCGAGGCGAAGAACGCATTTCTCGGAATGGTCAGCCATGAACTGCGCACGCCGCTGCAGGCGATCTGCGGGTCGATCGAGATCCTGCTCGCGCGGCCGCAGTCCGACGCGAACCTGAAGACGATCCGGCGGCTGCAGAATTCCGCGTCGTCGCTCGAGGCGCTGGTCAAGGACCTGACCGACTACATCAAGTTGCGCTCGACCAAGCGCCTCGCCGAAGCCGAGACGGTCGGGATGGCATCGCTGCTCGCCGAAGTGCTCGATCCGCTGCGCGACAAGATCGCGGCGAAGCGGATCGCCGTCGCGCAGCGGGTCGAGCCGCGCGACCTCGCGATCCGCTCCGATCGCAAGCTGCTGCGACAGGTGCTGTCGAACCTGATCGAGAATTCGGTGAAGTACACGGTCGGCGGATCGATCGACGTGTCCATCACGCTCGTCGACGCGCCGGCCGGCCGGCAGTTGAAACTCGTCGTTCGGGATACCGGCTCCGGCATCGCGAAGCAGCATCTGCCGAAGATTTTCGAGCCGTTCTATCGCGCGAACGACGCGGTCGGCCTGCACGTCGACGGTATCGGCATGGGGCTCGCCGTCGTGCGCGAAATCGTGACGACGCTGCGCGGCCACGTGGACGTGCTCAGTACGGTCGGCGAAGGGAGCGAGTTCGTCGTCACGCTGCCGGCCGAAGCGCCGGATGCCGGCGACACGGCCGCCGATGCGCCCGCATGGCCGGCCGCTCCCGTGCATCGCAACCGCCGCGCGCTCGTCGTCGACGACAACGACAACGCGCGCGAAACGCTCGGCGCGATGCTGTCGGCACTCGGCCTCGACGCGGATCTGTGCGGCACCGGGCACGAAGGCGTCGCGCGCTTCAACGACGCGCACTACGACCTGGTCGTGCTCGATCTCGAACTGCCGGACCTGAGCGGCTTCGAAGTCGCGCGCCGCATCCGCACGGTCGCGCAGCCGAATGACGACGGCAAGTTTCCGTCGATTCTCGGCGTCAGCGCGTACGAATCGGCCGCGCTCCGCGAGAACCAGCGCGTATTCGACGAGTTCCTGCCGAAGCCCGTTCACCTGCGCGAACTCGGCGCGCTCGTCGAGAAGCTGCTCGGCTGAACGCGGCGGCGATGCCCGCCGCGTGCGGCCGCGCGCCGGCGTCCGCCTCGCCTACTCGCCTACTCGCCTACTCGCCTACTCGCCTACTCGCCTACTCGCCTACTCGCCGATCAGATGCAGCACGATGTCGCGCCGGTGCGCCGCGCGACGATGCTCGAACAGGTAGATGCCCTGCCAGGTGCCGAGCACCATGCGCGCATGCTCGACCGGAATCGACAACTGTACCTGCGTAAGCGCGGTGCGCAGATGCGCGGGCATGTCGTCGGGGCCTTCGGTGTCGTGCTCGTAGCGCGTTTCGTCCTCGGGTGCGAGCGTCGCGAAGTAGCGTTCGAGATCGCGCTGCACCGATGGATCGGCATTCTCCTGGATCAGCAGCGACGCGGACGTGTGGCGGCAAAACACGGTCAGGAGCCCGGTGCGGATCGCCTGCTGGTCGACGAACGCGCGTACCTGCGGCGTGAACTCGACGAGGCCGCTCCCGCGCGTTTCGACGGGGATGTGCGTGATGGCCTGTTGCATGACGACCGCCTCAGGCGAGCGCGGCGAAGCCGTCGGCCTCGATCTGCTTCGCGTCAGTCGGGCGCACGACACGTGCGACTTCGACCCCATCGCGCAGGAACACCAGTGTCGGCCACAGCTTCACGCCGAACGAACGGCCGAGCGGCCGGCCCGGGCCATCCTCGATCTTCAGGTGCCGCACGTCGGGATGCGCGGAGAACGACGCGACGATCGCGGGCTGCGCGCCCGCGCAGATTCCGCACCAGTTCGCGCCGAATTCGATGACGGTGGCACCGGCCAGTGCGTCGACTTCCGCGCGCGTCGGCGCATTGGCGGTGTAGCGTTGCTCAGTGTCCATCGGAGCCCTCGTGTGCAATTGCAGAACGTGGCGGCCGCGTGCCGGCGTGCGCGGCACAGGCGACCGGTGATTTCTTACTGTAGCGGAAAAGCGCGCGGGACGCCGGCGGGGCCATCCCGGCGCAAACGCCGTCTGCACGCACCGCCGGAATGACACGACAAGAATCGGAGCGCCGCGCGGCCGCGACGGGATCAGCATGCAGACTGATTCCTCGAAACGAAGGCCCCGACCATGAACACTCCGCATCGCGTCACCGAACCGAACATCCTCTATTTCGGCACGCCCGTCGTGCTGGTCAGCACGCGGAACGACGACGGCACAGCCAATCTCGCGCCGATCTCGTCCGCCTTCTGGCTGGGTTGGCGCAGCGTATTCGGCATCGCCGCCAGCTCGCAAACCACCCGCAACCTGTTGCGCACCGGCGAATGCGTGCTGAATCTGCCGTCGTCGGCGCAGGCGGACGCGGTCGACCGGATCGCGCGCACGACGGGCACGTATCCGGTATCCGACGGGAAGCGGGCGAAGGGCTACGTGTACGAGCCCGACAAGTTCGGCACGGCCGGGCTCACCGAAGCGGCGTCGCAAACCGTGTCGCCGCCGCGCGCGCTCGAATGCCCGGTGCACATGGAAGCAGTCGTCGCGGCCACGCACGGGATCGGCGACGAAGCGCCCGACCTGCGCGGCCACATCCGCGTGTTCGAGGTGCGCATCCAGCGCGTGCACGTCCACCCCGACCTGCTGATGGACGGTCATCCGGACCGCATCGATCCGGACAAGTGGTCGCCGCTGATCATGAGCTTCCAGAAGTTCTATGGGCTCGCGCCGCAGCAGGTGCACTCGTCTCGACTCGCCGAGATTCCGGAGCGCGCGTATCGCAGCCTCGACATCGAGCGCTCGCGCGATGCGGGCGTGTCGGCCGGCGTCGGGCGGTAACGAACGCGATGAACCGGAGAACACCGATGAACCCGACGATCCGGAACGCTTCGTCCGGCGCGGGCGCGGCGGCCGAGGCGGCCGCGCCTCCCCGCCACCACCTCGTACTGCCGACGCTGTGCATCGCGGTGCTGATCGCGCAGATCGATACCGCGATCGTCAATCTCGCGACCGAACCGATCGGCGCCGCGTTCGACGCACGCGTCGGCGCATTGCAATGGGTCATCGATGCATACAACCTCGCCTATGCGGTGCTGCTGCTCACGGGCGGCCTCGTCGGCGACCTGTACGGCAGGCGGCGCGCGTTCGTCCTCGGCGCGACGGTGTTGATCGGCGCATCGATCGTGTGCGCGCTCGCGCCGACGCTCGGCATGCTGATCGCGGGACGCGCGCTCGCCGGTGCCGGCGCTGCATTGCTGATCCCCGCTTCGCTCGCGATCGTCCGCGTGATCTGGTGCGACCCTGCCGAACGCGCACGCGCACTCGGCATCTGGGCCGCGTGCGGCGGTATCGCGATGATCGTCGGCCCGACGCTCGGCGGCGTGCTGATCCATGCGTTCGGCTGGCGCAGCATCTTCTGGGTCGTGATCCCGTTCGGCGTCGCGGCGATCGGATTGGCTTCCGTCGTCGTACCCGAATCGGCCGATCCGCACGGTCGCCGTTTCGATCCGGCCGCGCAAGCGCTCGGTGCGATCGCGATCGGCTGCGTCGTGTTCGCGACGATCGACGCGCGCCACGATGCGCTGCGCGCGGCGCTGCTGGTCGCGACCGGTGCGGCCGCCATCGCACTGTTCATCCGCATCGAACGGCGCCTCGGCATGGCTGCACTCGTACCGCTCGACCTGTTCGCGAACCGTGCGTTTCGCGGGATGCTGATCGCCAACGGCGCGATGACGTTCGGCGGCTACGGGATGTTGTTCGTGCTGCCGCTCGCGTGGCAAAGCCACCATGTGCTCGACGCGACCGGCGCGGGCCTCGCGCTGCTGCCGATGTCCGTGCCGTTCGCGCTCGTGTCGTTCGGCTCCGGCGCGTTCGCCGCGCGCTTCGGCGGGCGCACGGCCGGCGCGGGCGGCGTCGCGCTGATGGGACTCGGGCTCGCCGCGATCGGCATCGGCGCGGCCGGATCAACGGATGCGCATGCGCCGATGCTCGGCTGGGCCGAAGCAGGGCTCGCGCTGACGGGCACGGGGCTCGGCCTCGCCGTCGGGTCGCTGGCCGCGACGGCCGTCGGCGCGGTCGACGCCGCACGCGCGGGCACGGCCGCGTCGCTGATGAACGTGATGCGGATGATCGGCGCGGTGTTCGGCGTGGCCGTGCTGGGTGCGCTGTACGACGCGTGCGGCGGCGGCGCGGCCGGGCTGCGGGTCGCGATGCTGGCAGGCAGCGCCGTGCAGCTCGCGGGCGCGGCACTGGCCTGGCGCACGGCCGGGGCCGGCACGCCGGCCGGAGCACCGAAGCCGATCGGATAAGATACGGCCGGCCACGCTCTTTGGCCCATGACCGAACCAACGGAGTGTTTTCAGTGATTCAACCGACCCAAGTATTCAAGGACAACCTCGCGCAACTGCCGGCCATCGACGGCATCGCGCGCATCGATCTCGTCGGCGCGAACGGCGACGTGGTCGCCAGCATCGAGAACCAGCCGGGCAAGCAAGGTTCGCTCGCCGTGTACCACTACCTGAAGCAGGCATTCGGCGCGCTCGATGCAAAGGCCGCCGAGCACGGCCTCGCGGTGTTCGCCGAGCATACGGCCGATGCGCGCAACCGTCCCGGCGCACATCCGAACGTCGATCGTCTGCTGGCGATCGTCGCCGGCGGCGAAGCGCTGCGGATCGACGTCGTCGCGAAGGGCTGAGCGACGCGCCGGAGGATCGCCGGGCCGCCGGACGCGCGGCACTGCAGCCGCTAAAGGCAGTGCGCGCTCCGATCGGCACGCGGTCCTCGATTTTGGCGAATCGCCGCATGCCCGCAGTACGTAATCCATACGACCCGATCTCGCCCGTTCATCCCCGCGATCTCGCCCTATGAGGCGACGGCAACGCGAATCATCGCAGTGCATCGCCGCACCGGCACCGCGCCACGCGCACGCCGACAGTGCCGCCGTCCGTCCGCCAATCGCCGCCCACATCGACGCCCCGTTTCTCCGCAAAGCACGTCCAGCACCGCATCCGTCGAAATCCGCCATCGCTGGCATACATATTGCCAACGATCACCTGACGCCGTGAATCGGCGCCAATCGATTTCCGACCGATCCAGCCGGTATCCGACCGGCAATCCGCAGAGGTCTTCACCATGACGCGTTTGCGCACCTCCCTGCAGAGCGGCAACTGGCGCTCGCTGCTCGCATGCTTCCTGTACTTCGACACCGGCTTCACCGTCTGGGTGCTGTACGGCCCGCTCGCGCCGTTCATCGGCAAGGACATCGCGATGTCGGCCGCGCAGCAGGGCTTTCTCGTCGCGGTGCCGGTGCTTGCCGCCGCGATCCTGCGCGTGACGCTCGGCAACCTGTACCAGTCGGCGAACGGCCGCACGATCGCGCTGACGGGTATCGTGCTGTCCGCGCTGCCGGCCATCGTATTGCCGTGCGTGCCCGGTACGCCGTCGTACGCGCTGCTGCTCGTGCTCGGCGTGTTCCTCGGCATGGGCGGCGCAAGTTTCGCCGTCGCGCTGCCGATGGCGGGCAGCAGCTATCCGCCGAAAGTACAGGGGCTCGTGCTCGGCCTCGCCGCGGCCGGCAACATCGGCGCGGTGCTGGACGGCTTCATGTTTCCGCATATCGCGGCCGCCGTCGGCTGGAAGCTGTCGACCGCTGCCGCGCTGCCGCTGCTCGCGATCGCGGGCGTCGCGGTCGCCGCGTGGGCCGACGACCGCAGCGAGAAATCCGGCAGCGTGCCGCGTGCGATCGCTGCGTTCGCCGTCACGCTCGCGGGTCTCGTCGCGCTCGTGCTGGCCGTGCACGGCGGACTGTTCGGCGCCGGCAAGACCGGCGTGCTGCTGCTGCCGGTGATGGGCGCGCTGCTCGCGATCGCGGTCCTGCCCGCGCGCTACCGCACGGTGCTCGCCGAGCGCGACACGTGGGTGATCATGCTGATCTACAGCATCACGTTCGGCGGCTTCGTCGGGATGTCGTCGTATGTAACGCTACTGCTGACGTCGCTGTATCAGATGCCGAAGATCGATGCGGGCCTTTTCATGTCGCTGCTCGCGTTCCTCGGCGCGATCGTGCGGCCGCTCGGCGGCTTCATCGCGGACCGCGTCAGCGGCGTACGCGCGCTGATCGTGCTGCTCGCCGCGATCGCCGTCGCCGATTTCGCGTTCGCCGCGTGGATGCCGCCACTGGCCGGCGGCATTGCGTTGCTGATCTGTCTGTACGTCGCGTTCGGGCTCGGCAACGGCGCAACCTTCCAGCTCGTGCCGCATCGCTGGCAGGGCAAGACGGGGCTGCTGTCAGGGATCGTCGGCGCCGCGGGCGGCATCGGCGGCTTCTACCTGCCCGTGGTGATGGGCATCGCGAAGGAGGGCACCGGCAGCTATCAGCTCGGCTTCGTGACGTTCGGCGTGCTCGCGACCGGTGCATGTGGCGCGCTCGTGTTGCTGCGCACGCAATGGCTCGCGTGGGCGATGCCCGCCGATGCGCGCGCGGCCGGCGTACCGGCCGGGCGAGCGCCCGGCATGACGCATGTGACCGAGTGACCCCCGCGGCCGGCGCGATCGCGGAGCCATAGCGAAGCCATACCGCGCCGGGCGGCACACGCGGCGTGAACGCCGATCCGGCGCGCGCGCCGCTAAACGACTGACGAATCGCGCGTGAGCGCCTTCGTGCACCGACTTGTGTGGCAATGCACCAAGGTAGCCCGGCGATGCATGGGTGCGGTGCGCCCCCACGTGCACGCCGCGCACCGGGCCAAGGCATGCAGCCATTGGCATGCCGTTTGCTTTTTGTCTCCTTGACAAGTGGGGCGACCCGCATGGGGCGACCCGCACGCTGAACGCCAAGGAGACGTCGGAATGCGAAAGATGAAGCTGGTGATGGTCGGCAACGGGATGGCGGGCGTACGCACGCTCGAGGAACTGTTCAAGCTGGCCCCGGATCTGTACGACGTCACGGTGTTCGGTGCGGAGCCGCATCCGAACTACAACCGGATCCTGCTGTCGCCGGTGCTGGCCGGCGAACAGACGCTCGAGCAGATCGTCCTGAACGACTACGCATGGTACGAGCAGCACGGCGTGACGCTGCTGACCGGCCGCAAGGTCGTGAAGATCGACCGCGTGCGCCGCGTCGTGATCGCCGACGACGGCACCGAGGCGGCGTACGACCGCCTGCTGCTCGCGACCGGCTCGAACCCGTTCATGCTGCCGATTCCCGGGATCGGGCTCGATGGCGTGCTCGGCTATCGCGACATCGCCGATACGCAGGCGATGATCGACGCGTCGTCGCAGTATCGCCGTGCGGTCGTGATCGGCGGCGGGCTGCTCGGCCTCGAAGCCGCGAACGGCCTGAAGCTGCGCGGGATGGACGTGACGGTCGTGCACCTTGCACCGACGCTGCTCGAGCGACAGCTCGACGCCACCGCCGGCGAACTGCTACGCAAGTCGCTGGAAGCGCGCGGCCTGAAGTTCCTGATGTCGAAGCAGACCGCCGCGCTCGAAAGCGACGGCCCCGATGGCACGCGCGTGCGCGCGGTCCGCTTTGCCGACGGCGACTCGCTCGACGCCGATCTCGTCGTGATGGCGATCGGCATCCGGCCGAACACCGAACTCGCCGAACGCACGGGCCTCTACTGCAATCGCGGGATCGTCGTGAGCGACACGATGCAAACCTACGACCCGCGCATCTACGCGGTCGGCGAATGCGCGAGCCACCGCGGCGTCGCGTACGGGCTCGTGGCGCCGCTGTTCGAGCAGGCCAAGGTCGCGGCGAACCATCTCGCCGAATTCGGCATCGGCCGCTACGTCGGCTCGGTCACGTCGACCAAGCTGAAGGTCACCGGCATCGATCTCTATTCGGCGGGCGACTTCCTCGGCGGAGAAGGCACCGAGGACATCACGCTGTCCGACCCGCTCGCGGGCGTCTACAAGAAGATCGTCGTCAAGGAAGACCGGATCGTCGGCGCGTGCCTGTACGGCGACACCGCCGACGGCGCGTGGTATTTCAAGCTGCTGCGCGAAGGCCGCAACATCGCGGACATCCGCGAGACGCTGATGTTCGGCGAGACGAGCCTCGGCGACACCGGGCACAGCGGCGTCACGCACGCGGCAGCGATGCCCGACACCGCGGAGGTATGCGGCTGCAACGGCGTCTGCAAGGGCACCATCGTCGGCGCGATCAAGGAGAAGGGGCTTTTCACGCTCGAAGACGTGCGCAAGCACACGAAGGCGTCCGCGTCGTGCGGCTCGTGCACGGGCCTCGTCGAGCAGATCCTGATGTCAACGCTCGGCGGCGACTATTCCGCATCGCCGAAAGCGAAGCCGGTATGCGGCTGTACCGACCGCACGCACGCGGAAGTGCGCAGCGCGATTCGCGAGCACAAGCTGCTGTCGGTGCCGGCCGCGATGCACTTCCTCGAATGGCGTACGCCGAACGGTTGCTCGACCTGCCGCCCGGCGCTCAACTATTACTGCATCAGCACCTGGCCGCACGAGGCGAAGGACGACCCGCAATCGCGCTTCATCAACGAACGCGCGCACGCGAACATCCAGAAGGACGGCACCTATTCGGTCGTGCCGCGCATGTGGGGCGGCGTGACGACGGCCGACGAGCTGCGCCGCATCGCCGACGTCGTCGACAAGTATGCGATTCCGACGGTCAAGGTCACGGGCGGGCAACGCATCGACCTGCTCGGCGTGAAGAAGGAAGACCTGCCCGGCGTATGGCACGACCTCGGGATGCCGAGCGGCCATGCGTATGCGAAGGCGCTGCGCACCGTGAAGACCTGCGTCGGCTCCGAATGGTGCCGCTTCGGCACGCAGGATTCGACGCTGATGGGCCAGCAGCTCGAACGCGCGTTGTGGCGGATGTATGCGCCGCACAAGGTCAAGCTCGCGGTGTCCGGCTGCCCGCGCAACTGCGCGGAATCGGGGATCAAGGACGTCGGCGTGATCGGCGTCGATTCCGGCTGGGAACTCTACGTCGGCGGCAACGGCGGCATCAAGACCGAGGTCGCGCAGTTCTTCTGCAAGGTGAAGACGCACGAGGAAGTGCTCGAGTACGCGGGTGCGTTCCTGCAGCTCTATCGCGAGGAAGGCTGGTATCTGGAGCGCACGGTGCACTACCTCGAACGCGTCGGCCTCGACTACGTGAAGGCGCGCGTGGTCGACGATGCCGGCAACCGGGC
Organism: Burkholderia sp. BE12; assembly: GCF_002959955.1. Taxonomy (NCBI): domain Bacteria; kingdom Pseudomonadati; phylum Pseudomonadota; class Betaproteobacteria; order Burkholderiales; family Burkholderiaceae; genus Burkholderia; species Burkholderia sp. BE12. The sequence continues at coordinate 12,437 of NZ_PREY01000004.1, forward strand.
GGCGCTGTGGGAACGCCTGCAGTTCGCGCTGAAGGACGAGCCCGATCCGTGGCACGACACCGACGATGCGCAGGTCGACCTGCGCCAGTTCATCCCGATCGCCGTCGAGACGGCCGGCCGCTGACCGCGCCGCCACTGCCACCGCCAGGAATCCTACGATGACCACTTTCGACCCCGACTGGATCACGGTCTGCCGGATCGACGACATTCCCCCGCTCGGCGCACGCGTCGTCAAGCGGCCCGAGGGCGCGCCCGTCGCGCTGTTTCGCACTGCCGGCGACCGCGTGTTCGCGCTGCTCGACCGTTGCCCGCATCGCGGCGGCCCGCTGTCGCAGGGGATCGTGCACGGCGAACAGGTGACGTGCCCGCTGCACGGCTTCAACATCGCGTTCGGCAACGGTTGCGCGCTGCCGCCCGACGACGGCGGCACGCCCGTGTTCAGCGTCGCCTGCGACGGCGACACGGTGCTGCTCAGGCGCAGCGAACTCGCGTCGCTCGCGACGGGTGACGACGCATCCGGCGCATCCGCGTGCACCGAACCGGGACACGCTGCATGACGGAGCTGGCAGCAGCACTCGATCGCGACGCGCGCGCCGACGCGGACCTGCGCGAAACGCATTCGACCTGCTGCTACTGCGGTGTCGGCTGTGGCGTAATCATCCAGACGCGTGCCGATGCCGACGGACAGCGCAAGATCGTCGGCGTGCGCGGCGACGTCGCTCATCCGGCGAATTTCGGCCGGCTGTGCTCGAAGGGCAGCACGCTGCACCTGACCGCCACGGCCGAACGCTATGCACAGACCCGTGCGACGCACCCCGAATTGCGACACACGCGCGACGCTGCCCGCACGCGCGTGTCGTGGGACGACGCGCTCGACCATGTCGCCGCGCGCTTCGCGCGGATCGTCGAGCAGCATGGCCGCGATGCAATCGGCTTCTATGTGTCGGGCCAACTGCTGACCGAGGACTATTACGTCTTCAACAAGCTCGCGAAGGGGCTGATCGGCACCAACAACATCGATTCGAATTCGCGACTGTGCATGAGCTCGGCCGTGGTCGGCTACAAGAAATCGCTCGGCGCGGATGCGCCGCCGTGCAGCTACGACGATCTCGACCACGCGGGCACCGTGCTGATCGCCGGCGCGAACCCGGCGTTCGCGCATCCGATCCTGTACCGCCGGCTCGAAGCCGCGCGCGAGCGCAATCCGGCGATGAAGGTGATCGTCGCCGATCCGCGACGCACCGATTCCGCGAGCGACGCGACGCTGCACCTCGCGCTGCAGCCGGGCACCGACGTCGCGCTGTTCAACGCGATGCTGCACGTGCTCGTGTGGGACGGTGCGCTCGATCGCGCCTTCATCGACGCCCACACGAACGGCTTCGACGCGGTACGCGACAGCGTGCGCGAATGGTCGCCGGCCGTCTCGGCGCAAGTCTGCGGGCTACGCGCAGACGACATCGTCAAAGCCGCGCGCTGGTTCGCCGACGGCCCGTCGCTGTCGCTGTACTGCCAGGGGCTGAACCAGTCCGCGGACGGCACGCACAAGAACGTCGCGCTGATCAACCTGCACCTCGCCACCGGGCAGATCGGCAAGCCCGGCGCGGGGCCGTTCTCGCTGACCGGGCAGCCGAACGCGATGGGCGGCCGCGAGGTGGGCGGGATGGCGACGCTCGCATCCGCGCATCGCGATCTCGCGAGTCCCGAGGATCGGGCCGAAATCGCGCGACTGTGGGGCGTCGACGACGTGCCGAGCCAACCGGGCCTGACCGCGGTCGAGATGTTCGAGCGGCTCGCGTCGGGCGAACTGAAAGCCGTGTGGATCGTCTGCACGAACCCGGCGCACTCGCTGCCCGACCAGGCGACCGTGCGCGCGGGGCTCGCCCGCGCGGAATTCGTCGTGCTGCAGGAGGCGTACGCACACACCGGTACCGCACCGTACGCCGACGTGCTGCTGCCCGCGGCGACGTGGGGCGAGAAGGACGGCACCGTCACCAATTCGGAGCGGCGCATCTCGCGCGTGCGGGCCGCCGTCGAACCGTACGGCCACGCGCGCGCGGACTGGCAAATCGCCGCCGAGGTCGGCCGACGGCTGGAAGCGCGGCTCGCGACGGGCCGGGCCACGCTGTTTCCGTATGCGGACACCGAAGCGATCTGGAACGAGCATCGCACGACGACGGTCGGACGCGATTGCGACATCGGCGGGCTGTCGTGGTCGCGGCTCGACGCAGACGGCCCGCAGCAATGGCCGTTTCCCGCCGGCGCGGCGAGCGGTGCCGCCCGCCTTTATGCCGACGGTCGGTTCCCGACCGCCGACGGCCGCGCCCGCTTCATCGCCACGCCGTATCAGCCGGTCGCGGAGCCGGTCGATGCGCGCTTCCGCTTCGCGCTCACGACCGGCCGGCTGCGCGACCAGTGGCACGGTTGCAGCCGCACGGGCAGCGTGCCGAAGCTGTTCTCGCACGCACCGGGACCGACCGTCGATCTGAACACCGCGGACTGCGCGCGTCTCGGCATCGGCCCGTACGACTTCGTGCACCTGACGTCGCACCGCGGCAGCATGCTGCTGCCCGCGCGCGCCGATGACGCGATCGCGCCCGGCCAGGCGTTCACGCCGATGCATTGGGGCGACGAGTTCGTGTCCGGCGTGGCCGGCAACCGCGTCGGCGCGGGCGTCAACACCGTGACCTCGCCCGCGCTGGACCCGCACTCGCGCCAGCCGGAACTGAAGCACGCGGCGATCAAGCTGCTGAAGGCCGACCTGCCGTGGCGCTGGCTGATTGCCGCGCGGTTGCCCGCCGACGAACTGCTGGCCCGGCAGCGCCAGTTGCGTGCACTGTTCGCGCGCTTCCCGTATGCGAGCTGCACGCCGTTCGGCACCGACGCCGGCGGCGGGCTCGCCTGGCGCGCGGCGGCCTACGAGCCGGTGCCGATCGAGCTGCAGCGCGAAGTCGAAGCGCTGCTCGGCTTGCCCGACCCGGCGCCCGACGTGATGAGCTACGGCGACGCGCGGCGCGGCACCGCCCGACGCGTGCGCGTCGTCGACGGCGCGCTGACGGCGTTCTCCGTGTCGGGCGCGGCCAACGCGACCGAAGACAGTGCCGCCGTGCTGCGCGACTACGTCGACAGCGGCACGAGCGTCGGCGCGATCGGCCGGATGTTGTTGTTCGCCGGGCGCGTGCCGTTGCAGGCGGCGCCCGCACGCGGCCGGGCGATCTGCAATTGCGTCGGCGTGGGCGAGCGCGAGATTCGCGCGACGCTGTCGGCCTGTCCCGCGAACGCGACGGCGGCGGAGCGGTTGGCCGGCTTGCAGGCACAACTCAAATGCGGCACGCAGTGCGGCTCGTGCGTGCCCGAACTGCGGCGGATGATCGCCGAGCCGGCTCTGTCGTAGCACGCGGTTCCATCGCGACGGGCGCGCCGTCGTCAGGGACAGCGTCGCCTGCGCGCGGTTGACTGCCGGCGACCGCCTTCCTAAACTGACCTCCCTTTTACGCCTCATCGGCGAAAGGGGTTCCCGTGATCGACTTCTCCACGCTCGCGCTGTTCTCCGGTGCCTGTCTCGCGCTGACCGCCACGCCCGGCCCCGACATGCTGCTGATCGCGTCCCGCAGCTTGAGCCAGGGCCGGCGCGCGGGCTTCGCGACGCTGGCGGGCATTCAGGCCGGCACCTACTGTCACGCGCTCGCGGCAGCGCTCGGGCTGTCGCAGCTCTTTGTCGCGGTGCCGATCGCCTACGACGCCGTGCGCTTCGCCGGCGCCGCGTATCTGCTGTATCTCGCCTGGAAGACGTTCCGCTCGGACGCGACCGCGCTGTCGCCCGTCGCATCGCCGCGCCGGCACTCGAGCGCCGCGATCTTCCGTCAGGGCCTGACGACGAACCTGCTGAATCCGAAGATGGCACTGTTCGTGCTCGCGCTGTTTCCGCAGTTCGTGCGGCCCGAACACGGCTCGATCGCCGTGCAGATCCTCGTGCTTGCGACCGTGCTCAACCTGATCGGGCTCGTCGTGAACGGCGCGGTGATCCTCTCCGCGAGCCGGCTGAGCCGGCGGATCGGCGTGCGCCGCCGTCCGTCGAAGCTGCCGCAATATCTGCTCGGCACGGTGTTCGTCGGTCTCGCCGCGCGGCTCGCGGTGGCAGGGCGGCAGTAGTAGTAAACGGGAAACCGCGCCATCACCTGAAAGAGTTTCGAGATGACAACGTATAAAGCACTACGCGAACGCGCCTTTGCCGATCCGAAGGTTCGCGCCGAGTACGAACGGTTGAACCGGGAAGAATTCGCGTTGCTCGACGCGATGCTTGCCGCCCGGCGAGCCGCCGGTCTTTCACAAGCCGATATTGCAGAACGCATGGGAACGAAAGCGCCTGCCATCACGCGGCTCGAACGCTCCCTCGCGACCGGCCAGCACTCGCCGTCGATCGAAACGCTGCGCAAGTACGCCGCCGCTTGCGGCAAAAAGCTCGTGATCTCTTTCGCCTGAGTCGGCCCGAAACCCGGACACGCATCAGCCGCCTTCGCCAGCACTTCAGCGCGTCGCGCCCAGCGCCACGCGCAGCCGTTCCATCAGTTGCGTGTAATGCCGCAGCACGTCGTCCCTGGGCACGACGTTCGCCGTCGCGAAACGCTCGGACCACGCCGGCTTCCATTCATACGAACCGTGCACGCTCCGGTCGCCGTCGGGCGCCTGGATCAGCGAGCGGATCCGCGCGTCGCGGCCCGGGCCCGTGTGCATGTCGAACAACGCATGGATGTACGTGTGATACGCGTCGTACACGTCGTCGTCGAACAGGTAGCGATAGATGTGGAACGTGCGATCGAGCTCGCGCTTCGCGCGGATCACGTCGTCCGGCGAAATGTCCTTCCAGTAGCCGATCCACGTGTAGAAGCACAGCAGCGCATTGAGCTCCGGCGCGACCGCATCGTACAGCGCGAGCCGCTTCTCGATCAGTCGCTGGTTGGTCCACTGCACGAGTTCGAGCCGCTTCAGCCGGCGCGCGACGAGCCAGCCGAGGCACGCGACCGACAATGGCGTCAGCACGCCCAGCGTGAGCTTGACGATTTCCAGCGAATTCCACGGATCGTTGAATGGCTGCATGATTGGCCCGACAAGAAGAAATGCATCCGCACCGGCGCACGCCGCCTGCGCGACCCACCGACATTGACCGTTAGTTGCTTGCGCATCGAACGTCGCACGACTAAACGGACAATACGTCCGAAGCGGCATGATTCGCCAGTTTAGCGGGCGATCGTCACCGGGTCGTGACCGTTCGTCGACCCGCCATCGCGTGCCCGCGCCGCGTCAGGTCGGCAGCGCCGACGTGAGCTTCACCTTCTGCATCGGAATGTCGGTCTTCACGCTGAGCACGCCCGGAATGCGCGTGAGGTATTCCATCTGGAAGCGCCGGTAATCGTCGATATCGGCCGCGACGACGCGCAGCAGGAAATCGCAGTCGCCCGCCATCAGGTGACACTCGACGACTTCCGGCATCTGCTGGACGGCCTCGGCGAAGCGGTTCACGGATTCCGCGTCCTGCCCCTTCAGCCACACGCGCGTGAAGATGGTCAGCCCCTTGCCGACCTTCGCCGGGTTCAGCACGGCCACGTATTTCTCGATCACGCCCGCTTCCTCGAGCAGCCGCACGCGCCGCAGGCACGGCGACGGCGACAGCCCGACTTCGTGCGCGAGTTCCACGTTCTGCATGCGGCCGTCGCGCTGGAGTGCGCTCAGGATCCGCCGGTCGATGGCGTCAAGTTTCATTTGGCATTGAATTCCAAAAAATCCGCAAATCACGCGTTCAATGCCAAATTCTCCGAAAGTTCTGGCCACAACGCAACCCGATTCGAGTCAAAAAAGCAGACAATCCCTCCCCCGAAGGAGGAGTAATGAGCAGTAGCGTTTCAACGTCGTCCGGGCTTCGCGACAAGCCCGCCCATATCGCCGAGATGGGTCGCGGATTGCGCGCGGCGCTGCCCGTCATGCTGGGTTTCGTGCCGTTCGCGCTGCTGCTGGGCGCGCAGGCCGCGCAAAAGGGGCTGAGCCTGTTCGAGGTGCCGATGATGACGGGCCTGAACTTCGGCGGCGGCTCCGAGTTCGCGGCGATCCATCTATGGACGTCGCCGCCGCACATCGCGCTGATCATCGCGATGTCGTTCCTCGTGAATTCACGCCACATCCTGATGGGCGCCGCATTCGCGCCCTACCTCCGGCGCCTGCCGCGCCGCCGTGCGTTCGCCGCGCTGTTCTTCATGTGCGACGAAAGCTGGGCCATGTCGCTCGCCGATGCGCGCTCGCGCTCGGCCACGCACATCAGCGTCCCCTATTACGCGGGCATCTGTTCCGGGCTGTACCTGACGTGGACCTCGATGACGACGCTCGGCGCGGCAATCGGCCCGACGATCGGCAGCGTCGAGCAGTACGGCTTCGACATGGCGTTTACGGCCGTGTTTCTGGTGCTGCTGCGCGGAATGTGGAAGGGCATGCGCGCGAGCCGTCCGTGGTTCGTGAGCCTCGTCGTCGCGGCGGCCACGCACCTGGCCGTGCCGGGCGCGTGGTACGTCGCGGCCGGCGCGTGCGCGGGGCTGGTCGCCGCGCTGCTGTGGGAGCCGCGCGATGCTGCCTGATTTCGCGACGGTCGCGACCATCGTGCTGATGGCGTCGACGACCTATCTGTCGCGCGTGCTCGGCTACGTGCTGCTGCGCAACCGCACGCTGAGCCCGCGGATGGCGTCGGTGATGGAGAACGTGCCGGGTTGCGTGCTGATTTCGGTGATCGCGCCGGCGTTCGTGTCGACGCGCCCGGCCGACCTGCTCGCGCTCGCCATCACGCTGGTCGCGGCGACGCGCCTGTCGATCCTGCCGACCGTCATCGTCGGCGTCGTGTCGGCCGGCTTGCTGCGGCATCTGCTCGGCTGAGCGCTTCCGGCCGGCCACACCGGCAACACATTCCACGACACGACGAACGGGCGCGCGATGCGCCCGTTTTCACGTCCGCGCCGACCGGCACCCCGGCGCGACACGACGATTCTCGCGCCGGAGTGCTAGCCTTGTGGCTTGCGCCACGCCGCATTCCCCTCTCATTGCCCTTCGCGAGGATCGTCCCGATGCAAGAAACCCGCCCGCTGTTCGACCGTGTCCTGCTCACCAACGACGACGGATTCGACGCTCCCGGCCTTCAAGTGCTCGAACAGGTCGCCACGCAACTCGCACGCGAAGTGTGGATCGTCGCGCCGGCCGAAGACCAGAGCGGCACGTCGCATTCGCTGAGCCTGCACGAACCGCTGCGCGTGCATCGCAAGGGCGAACGCCGCTTCGCCGTGCGCGGCACGCCCGGCGATTGCGTCGCGATCGCGGTCAGCCACCTGATGAAGGGTGCGCAGCCCGACGTCGTGCTGTCCGGCGTGAATCGCGGCGCGAACCTCGGCACCGAAACGGTGTTTTCCGGCACGGTCGGCGCGGCGATGACGAGCATGCTGGTCGGCGTGCCGGCCATCGCGCTGAGCCAGGCATTCGCCGATCGCAACGCGGTGCCGTGGGACACCGCGCTCGCGCATGCGCCGGACGTCATCCGCCGCCTCGTCGCCGCCGGCTGGGACAGCGATGCGTGCCTCAACGTGAATTTCCCGGCGCGACCGGCCGAGGACGTGCGCGGCCTGAAGGTGACGAGCCAGGGCGCCGGCACGCTCCAAGGCGTCGAGATCGTGTCGGGGCGCGATCCGCGCGAGATCGACTATCACTGGCTGAAGCTCGCGCGGGCACCGCGCGACGACGATGCGAATTCGGAAACGGTCGCGCTGGGCGAAGGGTATATCGCGATCACACCGCTGAAGTTCGAGCGCACGCACGATCAGGCGCTCGCGCGGCTGCGGTCGAACCTCGGCTGACCGATCTCGCCTTAACGAGCCCGGCGGTTGCGCATACGATGCGCGCGCCGCCGGTTCACCGTGTCACCCCGTCACGTCAGGTTCAACCCGCCGTCGAGCATCACGATCTCGCCCGTCACGTAATCGGACGCGACGAGCATCGCGACCGTCTGCGCGATATCGTCCGGCGTCGCTTCGCGACGCATCGGCGCGCGCTCGCGCCAGAGCTGCTGCGCCTCCGTCCAGTCGGCGGTCAGCGGCGTATCGACGAGCCCCGGCGCGACCGCGTTGACGCGAATTGCCGGCGCGAGCGTGCGGGCGAGCAGCCGCGTCGTGTGATTGAGCGCGGCCTTCGCGGCCGCATACGGAATCGACGCGCCCTTCGGGCGCACGCCCGCATGCGAGCTGACGTTCACGACACACCCGGCCCGTCCGTGCGACGCCGACTCGCGCAGCGCGGCCTCCGCTTCGGCGACCAGCCGGAACGGCGCGATCACGTTGATTTCGTGCATCTCGCGCCACACGTCGGGCGTAGCCGCCGCGAGGTCGTCATGCGGAATCACGCGGCTGACGCCGGCGTTGTTGACGAGCACGTCGAGGCGCCCGTACACCGCGAGCGCATCACGGATCAGCCGCACGCGCTCGCCATCGTCGGCGAGATCGGCCTGCACATAAGCGCCACCGAATTCGCGTGCCATTGCACGCCCAGTATCGGCTGAGCGGCGCGAATGCAGGATCACCGCGTAGCCGTCGGCTGCCAGGCGACGCGCGACGGCCGCGCCGATCCCCGACGTCGAGCCAGTGACAAGCGCGACCGGCCGGTGCACGCGCGCCACGCGCGGCTCGCCGGCGGCTTCGGTTTCAGGTGTCGTTTCGGCAATCGGGGCAGACATCGGCGGGAGCGGCGCGTCCATGGCGTGGAACCCAGTTAGTGGCGTTCCCGCATCATAAGCGCGACGACGCAACTGGACACGAACGTGATAGCGACAACGACAAGATCACATCCACGAAGGACCTAAAGGGACGCTCTAGTAGAACCCGCTCTGCCTATTGCGGCTCTAAGCGACGTACGGCCGACATCACCGCAATCCTGCAAGATTCACAGCAACTGCGCTCGCCCCGCACCAAGAATTTCGGCGCCAGGCAACCGTGCAGCACGCTCGTCGAACGTGAGTAGAGGTGCCCGACCAGCTGCACTAGCCTGACCGACGTGCAGGCAATCTGCGAAATCCCCGCCATGCTCGCGATACATGTGCACCGCACGTTCAAGCGCCCCCTCCGCTTCAAAACTCAGTTCCCGCGTCTCGAGCAGTGCCGTGAGTGCAGTCAGTATCTGCTGGCGGTCGAATTTATAGCGCGATCGCAGAACCCATTCGAGTTCGAGCATTACGGTTACCGGTATGTAGAATGCGTCCGCTTGTCCAGCCAAAGCGGCAAACAGCTCACGGACATGCGCGACTTGGTCAACGTCGTCATTGGTCAACCAACGCACCAGAATGTTTGTATCAAGACTGGGCATCAAGCGTCGCCTATCCGCATGGCATCGATTGGCACACTTGTGATCGACGGTAGGGCACCCTGCAAATCAAGCAGGTTGCGGGTTTTGGCGCGCAAAATGACCGTACCGTCATCCAGTGGCGTAAAGACAATCCGCACGCCTGCGGCGAGGCCAAGCGCATGCCGGATGCCGGCCGGCAATGTAAGTTGCCCCTTGCTAGTAAGTGTGGCTTCGAACATGATATCTCCTTACTTTTCAATTAATTGTAAGGCATTTTGCCCCTATTCGCAATACGCGGTAATGGCGAGCGACAGGCAAACCGGCCAAGGCGTGAAGCCGCTGCTGACCGCCCCGCTCGGAGCCCGAGTGACGGCGACTCAGTCAACTTGATACGCCCCCCAAATAGCGAAGCCGCATTAGTTGAGCGCGAACGGCGCGATGGTATCGACACTTGGCCTGCGGCCAGTTGCCGTGAACGTTCCCCGTACAGGTAGCGGCCGCCTTGTTCTGCTGCCCGTCATCTCGCCTGGCTCGGCGTACTGCCGGAATCAAGGCGACCTTGTTACGGCGTCTCTGCCGACTAGTTGGTCAACGCCAGCGCCGGCGCGAGCGCACTGTTGGGATCCTGGCCGTTCCACTGGCCGACCCATGCATCGTTCGGCGTCGAGCCCATCACGAAATCGAGCTTGCCGCCGGCCTTCATCTCGTCATAGGTGATGTAGGGCCGGTGCAGCGGCGTGCCGTTCAGGCTGACCGACTGAACATAGCGATTGACCGACGACGGTGCGCCGCCGCTGGCCGTATGCGCGGTCACCGTGAAGCGCCGCGACGCGCCGAACTTCATTGCATTGCCGCCCCCGCCGCCGGACGCGACCGGGATGTCGACCGTCGCTTCCTCGAACAGCGGCGTGCCGAGGTAAAACACGCCGCCCACCGGATTGAGCGAATAGATGCCGAGCGCGGACAGCACGTACCACGCGGACAACTGGCCGCAATCGTCGTTGCCAGGAATCGCCGCGTTCCGCACCCGCCGCGGATCATTCAGCGCGGCCTTCAGGCTGTCGCCGCTCAGCAATGCGCGATCGCCGGCCGTCAGCGTCAGCGAGTACATGTCGTCCATCACCGTGCGAACCCGGTCCTGCGTCTTCGACGGCATGCCCGCGACGTCGTACAGGTACGGCAGGTGGTTCGCCGGCTCGTTCCCCGCGAAGAACTGGCCGCTGCGGCCGGTCAGGTCCGGAAAGCCCTGGTTGTCGAGAAAGGTCAGCGGGTTGGCCGGATCGAACGTGCGGTCGAGTTGCGCGATGAACTGGCTCTTGCCGCCCAGCAGCGCAACGAGCCCCGGAAAGTCGTGGAAGATGTTCCACGTATCGACCCATGAATTCGATTCGGAGAAGTCCGTTTTCTCGGCGGCCGTCGGATCGAAGCCGGCCACCCAGTTGCCCTGCGCGTCTTTCGGCTGCGCGAACTTCCAGCCGTTGTTCGGCACCGCGTTGAAGACGTTCCGGTAATTCCGGCTCCGTTGCAGGTAAGACCGGTAGTCGGCCGTGCTCTTGCCGGCCGCCTTGCCCACCGCGGCCGTCGCCCAGTCGTCGAACGAATAGTCCTGCGTGGTCGACACGGACGCGTTGTCGCCCGCGAACACGTATCCGCTCTGCCGGTACTGGTCGAAGCCGTGCGCACTCGCGCTTTGCGTGGTCGTCAATGCGGTCCAGATGTCGTCGATGCCCGCGCTCGTCAGGTGCTTCAGATACGCATCCGCGATCATCGGGATCGACGGGTGACCGGCCATCGTGAAGGTTTCGGTTTGCCCGAGCGGCCACACCGGCAGTTCGCCCTTGCCGTTCTGCCTGAACTGCGTCAGCAGCGACTCGACCCAGCCGTCGACGCGCTCGGGCTGCACCAGCGTCATCAACGGCGACTCGGCGCGGAAGGTATCCCACAGCGAGAACGTCGACGAATAGTCGAAACCCGGATTCGCATGCTTGCTCGTCGTGGGCGGCGACGTCGCGCCGTCGTTGGTCGAATCCGTGCCGACGTAGCTGCCGTCCGCGTTGTTGTAGACCGTCGGCGCGAGCATCGTGCGATACAGCGACGTGTAGAACATCGTCCGCTGGTCGGCGCTGCCGCCCTTGATCCTGACCCGGTCGAGCGCGGCGGTCCACACGCGCTCGGCCGAGCCGCGCACCTGGTCGAACGTCTTCGCGCCGACTTCCGACGCGAGATTCGCTTGCGCATCCGCGACGCTCGACGGCGAGATGCCGACCTTCACCGTGACCGCGCCGCCGGCATCGTTCCCGTCCGTGGCGAACGTCAGGTAGGCCGTGTAGCCGTCCGCGCTGAACGCGACGTTCTTCGTATCGAACGGCTTCGAGAAACGCGCGACGAAATACGTCGGCTTGTTGTTCGCCCAGTTGTTCGTGATCTCCCATCCGGCGATCGTCTGCGCATCGACGATCTGGATCTTGCCGCTCGCGGTCGAGCCGCCGATCGGCTTGTCGATGCTCACGATCATGCTGCGCTGCTGGCCCGCCGCGCTCGGGAAATACGTGTAGCGGTGCACGCCCGCGTGCGTGGTGGCCGTCATTTCGGCGAGGATTTTCGCGCCCTGCACGTTCCACGGCGTGTTGCCGCTGCCGGTGGGCCACATCCGCACGCGGTAGTAGCCGGGGCTCGCGCTTTCGTCGTCGTGGCTGAACGATGCGTCGTACGTGATCGACGCGTCGGCGGCGACCCTGGCCAGCGTTGCCTTGTCCACCGGCGCGAGCGTCGGCAGGAACCGCACTTCGCCGCCGGAGCCGATGCCGGTGCCCGACAGGTGCGTATGCGTGAAGCCGGTGATGAACGGATCGTCGTACTGATAGCCCGACGTGCGATCCCAGTTCCATGGCAACGTATGCGCGCCGCCGGTCGTGTCCGGCCCGAGCTGGACCATGCCGAACGGCACGGTCGCACCGGGGTAGACGTGGCCGTGGCCGCGCACGCCGCTGCTCCAGTCCGCGTTGATGTCGAGATTCGCGGTGCCGATCATCGGATCGACGCTGCGCAGCACCGACCGCTTGCCCGAGCCGCCGTTCCCGCCCTGATCGTTCTGGTCGCCCTGATCATTCTGGTCGCCTTGCGACGATCCTGGTCCGGCTGCGCCCGACACCTGCGCCAGCACGCTCGCATCCGTCGAACCCTGATCGCCCCCGCAACCCGACAGCACGGCAAGGCACCCGATACCCACCACATGACGTAGCTTCATTCGTTCGTCCCCCTCTCTCCGCGTCGATCCTGTTGGCAAGAACCGCTCGTTGAACTGCCTCCTTCTGCACCACCGTCTCGATGTGTTTCGCCTCTTATCAACGGCTTTGGGTCGCTACCGGGAACGACGGCATCGCGGACGCGTCGGTGCCCCATGTGGTTGCGGCCGCATCCGCCGTCATCGCGTACGACAGCGCGCCGCCCTTCGCAATCCTGTCGAGCGGCAACCAGGCGGCCGGCCAGGATGCGCCGTTCAGCTTCAGCGATTTGACGTAGAACGACGCGGTGTCGGCAGAGCCCGCGCCCGGTGCGGCGATCCGCAGCAGACGGTAGCTGCCGTCCATCTGCCCGACGCGCACGTCGATCTTCTCGAACTGCGGGCTCGACACCGCGACGCCGCTCACGCCCGGCACGACCGGATACAGGCCGAGCGCGGCCCACACGTACCACCCCGAGATCGCGCCGAGATCGTCGTTGCCGGGCAGCCCCGCCGCGCCGGTGCCGAACTCGTTCGCAAGCGACGCGTGCAGCACCTGCTGCGTACGGGACGGCGCGCCGGCCCACGCATAGGTCCACGGCACGGCCATCGTCACTTCGTTGCCGACATAGAAATACGGCTGCACGGTGCCGATGTTGAGATGCGTGAAGAAGGTATCGAGCCGCTTGACGACCGACGCGGCGCCACCCGCCTGCGCGATCACACCGGCGAGATCGTGCGGCACGTACCACGTGTACTGCTCGGAATTGCCTTCCATGAAACCGGAGCCGTCGACGACCCACGCGCCGGCCGACGTCTTTGGCTGAATCGCGCCCTGATCGAACAGGTTCCGCCAGTTGCCGCTCGACTTCAGCAGCGTGCCGGCCGTCGCGGTATCGCCAAGCGCCGTCGCAAAGCGCGACACCGCGAAATCTCGCAGCGCGTATTCGAGCGTGTTCGACGCGGTCTGGTTGTCGCCGTTGCCCGACGACGGCACATAGCCGAGCCGGTCGTAGTCCGCGCGGCTGCCCATCACCGGCGTGCCTGCGCACGCGGCGCCCGGCGCCGTGCTGTGCTTCATGATCGACAGCGCGCGCTGCGTGTCGAAGTTCGTCGCGCCGAACGCATACGCGTTCGCGGCGACGATCGAACCCGCATCGCCCGGCATCACGGCCGTCTCCGTATTGAAGTACGCCCAGCGCGGGAACGCACCGCACGCGGTCGCATCGAGCACGAGCGACTGCACGATATCGCTGGTCCGCACCGGATCGAGCAAGGCCTGCAGCTGCATGAACGAGCGGTCGATGTCCCAGCCGGAGAAGTTCGCGTACATCCTGCGGCCCCGTTCGACCTGACGCGTCGGCGCGGTCGACGTGCCGTTCGACGTGTAGAAATCCGGATACTGGCCGTTCACGTCGTTGAACACGTTCGGGTGCAGCGACGCGTGATACAGCGCGGTGTAGAACTTCGTCTTGTCGGCGTCGCTGCCCCCCGTCACCTGGATCGCGTTCAGGCGCGCGTTCCATGCGGCGCTCGCCGCGTGGCGCACCTTGTCGAAATTCCAGCCGGCGCGGCCATGCGCGGCGGCGCCCGGATTTTCCGCATCGAGGTTCGCCTTCGCATTCGCTTCGCTGACGAACGAGATGCCGAGCTTCATCATCACCGCCGGGTGCTGCTTGTCGAGCGCGAACGTGACGACGAGCGGACGATTGGCGGCCAGCGTCGGCTTCGCCGCGAACGGCTGGCTGAATTCCGCGTAGTAGTAGACGGGCACCGCATGCCCGGCCCAGCAGAAGCCGCTGCCCGCGATCGTGCCGGACAGCGCGCGGTCGCCGACCTGCGTCACAGTATCCGCGGTCGCGCCCTGCGAGCGATTGTTCTGCACGGTCGGATCGATCGCGATCGTCGCCTGCTGGCCCTGTACGAGCGCCGGATACGTGAAGCGGGCGAAGCCGGTGCGCAGCGTGGTGGTCAGCTCGGCCCTGATGCCGTTGCCGAGCGTGACGCCGTAATAGCCGGCCTGCGCGGTTTCGTTTGCGTGGCTGAAGCTGGCCGGCGTGCCGGCGTCGCCGGGCGCAAGCTGCGGCATCACGTTCAGGTAGCCGCCGTTCGCCCAGCAGCCCGTGCCGCTCAGGTGCAGGATGCTGAATGCGTCGATCGACGTGTCGCCGTACCAGTAGCCGCCGGAGAAGCCGGAGCCGTCGCCCTTGCGGCTGTCGTATTGCGCGGTCGGCGTCATCGGGCTCCATTGCATCATCCCGAACGGGACCGTCGGCCCCGGGAACGTGCCGCCGCCCAGCCCCGAGCCGACCGGGTCGGCCGGCTGATCGGTGGCGTAGTCGGTGCCGATCAACGGATTGACGTACTGGACGACGCGGATGTCCGCGTTCTTCCTCGATGCGCCGTTGCCATTGCCGTCGTCGTTACCGCTGCTGTTGTCGTTGCCCTGCGCCTGTGCAGCGGCCGACATGGTTGCGGCCGCTGCCGCTGCTGCTACCGATGGCGAATCCGCATCGCCGCCGCACGACGTCACGGCCACGCACAACGCCAGCAGCGCCGTCCCCAACCCCCAGTTCCTCGACATTGCCTGTCTCCGTATCGTTCTTCAATCAATCTATTGATTCGAACTACTGAGTTTTAAATCAGGAATCTTTTCGCGCCTTTCCGCTTGCCCGGTCCATCGGTCGAAAATCCCGGGTGCGTGTATTTATTTCCGCATTCGGCTACCTGGAAAAAGTCGCGCCGGCATGTCGAAATACCGGTGCCCAGGAACGGACAATGAGCACAAGCGTGCCCAAATAAACGCGATTTCTCTACCCCGTGTTTTTACGAATTTTTATTTTGTTTATCTAAACAAATAACGTTATAACGAGTTTTACGCGATTTTTAGAGAATCCAGTCCGGCTCATGGCTGTTTCGGCAGATCGACAAACTCCTCGAGTTCCCCGGCCACGTAAAGCCGCTTGCCGATTCTCGGGTATTCGCACACGTCGTGCTCGAGCCGCTGCCCGACGACGATCAGTTCGAGCGGCACGTTGCCCGTGTTCTGCAGCGTGTGCGCTTCGCCGCCGCGCGCGAAGCCCAGGAAATCGCCGGGCCCGACGTCGTAAGGGCATTCTCCGATCGTGACCGTGCCCGTGCCGGACAGCACGTACACGCACTCTTCCTCGTACAGGTGACGGTGGTATTCGGCCGATTCGTGGCCGGGCATCAGCGTGAGCAGGTGGAAGCCGAACTGCGTCAGGCCGGTCAGGTCGCTGAGCGGTCTTTTGAGCCGGACGGCATTGGGATTCAGCGAATGCACCGCGCGCGTCGGTTCCATCTTCGCGATATCGGCAGCCTTCAGCAATTCCCGGGGGGGAGTGATCGACATGGGGGCTCTCGTTGGCGTGACTGCATCGGTTGAACGCGCCGCCCGCGCGGCGCGCGTAGCGGCTATTGTCCGACATTTTCACGCCTGCAACGGTGCGCCGGGCACCGTCATGCCGCGCGGCTAGCGCGCGCAATCGGCCAGCAGGTTCGCCAGCACCGACGCGCCTTGCGCGAGGTGCACCGGATCGGCATCTTCCGCCTCGTTGTGGCTCAGTCCGGCCTTGCACGGCACGAACACCATCGCAGCCGGTGCGACATACGACAGGTTCACCGCATCGTGCCCCGCGCCGCTGCACATTTCCAGATACGGATAGCCGGCGGCGGCCGTCGCCTGCCGCACGCGCGCGACGCACTCGGCATCGAACACCACCGGCTCGTATTCGGCGATGGTCTGCACCTGCACGCTGGTGCCGCGCAATGCGGTGCGTTGCAGGCAGATCGCCTCGATGTCGGCGACGAGCTGCCGCAGCGCCGGCCGCGACGGGTGGCGCACGTCGACACTGAACCTGACCTTGCCGGGTATCGTGCTCGGCGAGTTCGGCTGGCACGCGACATGCCCGACGGTGACACGCGCATCGGCATCGAACCCGTGACCGTGCTCGACGATCGCGGCGATCATCGAGGCCGCCGCGCCCATCGCGTCGCGGCGCACGCTCATCGGCGTCGTGCCGGCATGCGATTCGAAGCCCGTCACCGTGACGTCGAGTTCGTAGATGCCCTGCACGCCGGTCACGACACCGATCGGCACGCCGGCCTGCTCCAGCACCGGCCCCTGTTCGATATGCGCTTCGAAATAGGCTTTCGGCATCTGTCGTTCGCGCTCGCGGCCGGCGAAGCCGGTGCGCTCGAGTTCGTGGCCGAGCAGCACACCCGTCTGCATGCACGGCCGGGCCAGTGCGGTTTCCAGTTCCAGCGTGCCGGCATAGACGGCCGAGCCCATCATGCCCGGCGTGAAGCGCGAACCCTCTTCATTGGTCCATGCCACGACGTCGATCGGGTGGCGGGTCGCGATGCCGTACTCGTTCAACGTGCGAATCGCCTCGAGGCCCGCGAGCACGCCATAGACGCCGTCGAAACGGCCACCGAGCGGCTGCGTATCGAGATGACTGCCGCACATCACGGCCGGCGCGTCGGGCTGCGTGCCCGGCCGGCGCGCGAACACGTTGCCGATCGGATCGATGCGGATGGTGCAACCGGCTTCCTCGCACCAGCGGATGAAACAGCGCCGGCCCAGCACGTCGTCGTCGCTCAGCGCGAGCCGGCAGCTGCCGCCGTGCGCGGTCGCGCCGATCGTCGCCATGTCCATCAGCGAATCCCACAGTCTCTGCTTAACGAGAATCATCGTGGCCGCTCCTGAAAAGCACCGAGCATATACACTCGATTCGACAAGAAAAATCCAATATTTCGTTGCAGACGATAACTTTTCCTTGTCATCCGGTGCTCCGCCCGGAATGCCGCGCTTCGTTCCCGATCGGTCGTTCGCCCATGAAACTCAAGCAGCTCGATGCCTTTCTCGCGGTCGCCGAACATCGAACCATCCGTGGCGCGGCCCGCGCGCTCGGCGTCACGCAACCGGCCGTCAGCAGCATCGTGCGCGAACTCGAACTCGAGTTGGACGTGCCGCTCGTCATGCGCAGCGTCAAGGGGATCGCCCTGACCGACTACGGCAGTGCGTTTGCGATTCGCGCTCGGCTGATCGTCGAGGAAATCCAGCGCACGCGCGACGAGATCGAGCAGTTGCGGCTGGGCACGACCGGATCGGTATCGATCGCGGTCAGCCCGACCGTCGCGCTGACCATCCTGCCGCGTGCGTTCGATGCATTCGCGCGCGATCTGCCCGGCGCGACCGTGAACGTCGACGATGCGCTGACCGCGACGGATCTCGCGCGGCTGCGCGACGGCTCGCTCGATTTCATCGTCACGCATCAACTGTCGAACGCGATGCCGGACACCGACGAATTCGCCAGCATTCCGTTGTTCCGGACGGCGTTCGCGGTCGTGGCAAGAAACCGGCATCGGCTCGCACGCGCCCGCTCGTTGCGCGAGCTGACCGAGGCTCGATGGTGCGTGCCGCGCTACGGAGAAGGCGGCGACGATCTGATCCGCTCGATCTTCACGCCGTTCGGCATCGACATGCCGAAGCGAGTGATCCACTGCCCGTCGTTTGCCGCGACGCTGGGGCTCGTATCGCAGACGGATGCGCTCGGCGTATTCGCCCGGCCGCTCGCCGACGTCGAGCACAAGTCGCGCGGAATCGTCGCATTGAATCTCGTCGAGCCGCTGCCGGCCTTGACGGTCGCGATCGTGATGCGGCGGCATGCGCTGCTGACGCCGGCCGCGCTGCATTTCATCGAATGCCTGAAGACGGCATCCGCAACCGTCGCCGGCAAGGACGACGGTGAATGTTGATCGTCAGCGCACGTGCGCGCCGCGCAACGCCGTCAGCAACGCGACGAGGCGATCGATGTGCGCGTCTTCCGTGCGCCACGACGACACGCTGATCCGGAACGCCGGCCGCCCCTGCCACACGGTCGTGCCGAACCACACGTCACCCGACGCCTGCGCCGCTTCGACGATCGCCGCCGTTTCCTCGTCGGTGCCGGCGCGCACGAGCACCTGGTTCAGCACGACACGGTTCAGCACGTCGTAGCCGGCCGCACGCAGGCCGTCCGCGACACGCGCCGCCTGCGCGCAATGCCGCTCGACCATCGTCGCCACGCCGGCGCGGCCGAGCGAGCGCAGCGCGGCCCACACGGGAATGCCGCGCGCGCGTCGCGAGAATTCGAGATTCAGATTCTTCTGCGCATCGTGCGCGCCGCTCAGGTAGACGGCGTCGCTGTTCATCGCGGTCGCGAGCGCGGCCGCATCGCGGCAGATCACCATCGCGCCGTCGTACGGCGTGTTGAGCCATTTGTGCCCGTCGGTCGTCCAGCTGTCGGCGCCGTCGATGCCCTCCGTCAGCGCGCGCTTCGACGACGCGCGTGCCCACAGGCCGAACGCGCCGTCCACGTGCACCCACGCGCCGGCCGCCTTCGCGGGCGGAATCAATGCCGCGAACGGATCGAATTCGCCGGTGTTCACTTCGCCGGCCTGCACGCAGAAGATGGTCATGTCGTCGAGCGGCGGCAACTGCGCCGGGTCGATCCGGCCATGCGTATCGACCGGCGCGACGACGATGCGCTTCATCCCGAAGCCGAGCACGCGCAGTGCCTTCTTCACCGTGATGTGTGCGAGCGCGGAGATCACGACTTTCACTTCCGGCGCGCCGATCAGCCCATCCTCGTCGATATCCCAGCCCTTGCGCGCGAGCAACGCGCGCCGCGCGGCCACCAGCGCGACGAGCGTACAGGCCGTCGCGCTCGTGCCGAACCCGACCGCGCTGCCTTCGGGCAGCCCGAGCGCATCGACGACCCACCGGGCGGCCTGGCGCTCGAGCGTCGCCGCCACCGGCGAATTCGCATACGACGACGCGCACTGGTCCCACGCGAGCATCAGCCGCTCGGCCGCCGCCGCGGCCGGCAGCGTCGCGCCGATCACGAAGCCGAAGTAGTTCGGGCCGTTCGATGCGACCGTCGCGGGCGTGCCGCGCTCGTCCAGCAGGCGCAGCACGTCGTCGGACGGACGGCCCACATCGGGCAGCGGTTCGTCGAACGCGGCGAGACCGGCCAGCGCGGCCGCGTCGGGAAACGCACGCCGCTCGTTCGTTGCAGCGAGATACGCATGCGCGCGTCGGTCGGCGTCGGCCAGCAGTGCAAGTTCGTCCATGTCGGTTGCCTCGGTGGGAGTCAGAGTTGCGAGAGATCGCGGCCGAGCCGCTGCAGCGCGCCGTCGATCCGTTTGTAGTACGTGAACTTGCCGACGCGGGTCGCCTGCACGAGCCCGGCATCCGCGAGGATGCGCATGTGGCGCGTGGTCGTGGCCGGCGCGATGCCGAGCTTCTCGGTGATGTACGTGCAGCACACGCCGAGTTCATCGACGTCGCCGTGCGGCTGCGGCGGGAAATGCTTGCGCGGCTGCTTGAGCCAGCGCATCACGGCCAGACGGCTTTCGTTGGCCAGTGCGCTGATGCGGATGACGTCGTCCATGGGTGCCGGTTTCGTTTGACGTTTTGAATATTAGCTAAATGACGAAATGTGGGCAACGGGTTTGAACGGCGGTTTCGGCCTGCGATGCCGCGCTCCGTTGCGCACCATCGCGCATTCGATGCAATCGCAGCGGGATCGGTGTCGCAACGTCTCGCAGGCAATGCGGGGCAACGCGCTTTTACGCCAGCGCCTGCACGAGGCTATCGATCAACGCCCGCACGCGCCGCGGCTGCGCGACACTCCCCGGATAGACGATCTGCAGATCCACGTCGCCCGGCGAGAACGCGCCGAGCACCTCGACGAGCGCGCCCGACGCCAGATCCCGCTCGACGTCGACCAGCGACTTCAGCGCGACGCCGTGCCCCGCGATGCACCACGCACGCACGAGCGCGCCGTCGTTGGCGACGCGCCGCCCGCGCACCACCACGCGCTTCAACGTGCCATCGATGCTGAACGGCCATTCGGCATACAGCTCCTGGCCGAAGCGCATCACGATGCAGTCGTGCACGGCGAGATCGTCCGGATGCATTGGCCTGCCATGCGCGGCGAGATACGCAGGCGACGCACACACCACGCGCCGCGCCCGACCGAGCGAACGGCTGCGCAGCGAACTGTCGGCCAGCGTGCCGCGGCGGATCGCGAAATCGAGCCCCTGTCCGACGAGATCGACGTAGCCGTCGCCGAGATGCAGGTCGACCGTGACGCCCGGATGTTCGGCCAGGAACGCGTCGACAACGGGCACGACACGCTCGCGCCCAAGATCGGCCGGCGCACTGAGCCGCACCGGCCCCGACAGCGTCTGTACGCCCAGCCGCACCCGGCTTTCGAGTTCGTCGGCTTCGGCCAGCAGGCGTCGCGCACCGTCCGCGAGCGTGCGCCCCTCGTCGGTCAGGCTGATCGCGCGCGTCGTACGCGTGAGCAGCGCCGCGCCGTAGTGGCGTTCGAGCGCCGTCAGCCGCTCGGACACCGTGGCCGGCGACAGGCCGACCTCGCGGCCCGCCGCAGCCAGCCCGCCCTTCTCCACGATGCGCAGGAACAGCGCGAGGTTGTCGAGCAGCATTGTTCGCCCCTACCGAAGGATATTTTCGTCATCTTCGGGATTATCGGGAAAAGGCGCAAACGATACATTGGCTGCTGGCGATCGACATGCGGTCCCGCACCGGTCATACGACGAGAGGAAACGCACATGGAATACCGTACGCTCGGCCGCTCCGGCCTCAAGGTTCCCGTCCTGAGCTTCGGCGCCGGTACCTTCGGCGGCACCGGGCCGCTGTTCGGCGCATGGGGCAATACCGGCGTCGACGAAGCGCGCCGCCTGATCGACATCTGCCTCGAAGCCGGCGTCAATCTGTTCGACACGGCGGACGTGTACTCCGACGGCGCGTCCGAGCGCGTGCTCGGCGCCTCGCTCAAGGGGCGCCGCGACCAGGTGCTGATCTCGACCAAGACGGGCCTGCCGACCGGCGACGGCCCGAACGACGCGGGTACGTCGCGCGCGCGGCTGGTGCGCGCCGTCGACGATGCGCTGCGCCGCCTCGACACCGAGTACATCGACCTGCTGCAACTGCACGCGTTCGATGCGGGCACGCCGGTCGAGGAAGTGATGTCGACGCTCGACGATCTGGTGCGCGCAGGCAAGCTCCGCTATATCGGCGTGTCGAATTTCGCCGGCTGGCAGATCATGAAGTCGCTTGCGGCGGCCGACCGGCACGGCTGGTCGCGCTACGTGGCGAACCAGGTCTACTACTCGCTCGTCGGCCGCGACTACGAGTGGGACCTGATGCCGCTCGGCGCCGATCAGGGCCTCGGGGCACTCGTGTGGAGCCCGCTGGGCTGGGGCCGGCTCACCGGCAAGATCCGGCGCAATGCGCCGCTGCCCGAAGGCAGCCGCCTGCATGAAACGGCCAGCTACGGGCCGCCGGTCGACGACGAACGCCTGTACGACGTGGTCGATGCGCTCGATGCGATCGCGGAGGAAACCGGCAAGACGGTGGCGCAAATTGCGCTGAACTGGCTGCTGCAGCGACCGACCGTGTCGTCGGTGATCGTCGGCGCGCGCAACGAGGAACAGTTGCGGCAGAACCTCGGCGCGGTGGGTTGGGCGCTGACCGATGCGCAGGTCGCGAAGCTCGATGCGGCGAGCGCGGTGGCAGCGCCGTATCCGTACTTCCCGTATCGCCGGCAGGAGGCGTTCGCGCGGCTCAATCCGCCGATGCGGGGGTAAGGGGCGACGGCGTGATCGAGATGGCCGCGCCGCGCTACGCCGGCATGCCCGCGAAATGCATCGACAGGCCATCGCGCGTTCAATATCGTTGCCCGTTGTACGTCATCACAGCCTTGGTAGCCGGAAGGACACAAAATCGTCCATTTGATTGATTCTCGTATCCCAAGGATACAAACATGAACCACTGCCACCCATTTACACCCATTTCTCTTGAGATGGATTAATGGGTGTAAATGGGTGTCGAAATGGTGATTAGTCTCGCGGGTAGCGTGATTCGTGATTCGGAATCGCCCACGACCGCCTGTACGCGAACGTCATACCCGACGGGATCAGGCACGTGATTGCGTCCGAACGCGATTCGCGCACGAACGAAGTCGGTATTCGTCGCCAGCGCATCGTTCGTTTCGACGAAGTGGTTCGTTACAAGAACGTACGTTGATCTGTGCTCCGTCGATAGTTCCAGGGTAAACATCGTCAACTGTCTTCTTTACAACGTACCGGCCTTCACCGCAGTTTTTTCGTCGACCGTCATCCGATGGCCCGTCAGAAGTCAACCTGTTTGATCCTGATGTCCGCGCGTGGAGGGTCGAACTCGATGTCTCCAACATCAGGCACTCCCGTGCCGCCGACCCGCACGACCTTGTCGGTCGCACCGATGACCGAGCGCCGGTGCGTGATCGCGATCACGGTCACATCACGGGCCAGCAGCCGCACGTGCTCCATGATGTCGCGCTCCGTCGCTTCGTCGAGCGCGGAACTCGCCTCGTCGAGAAACAGCACGGTCGGCTTGCCGTACAGCGCGCGGGCGATCGCGATGCGCTGGCGTTCGCCGCCCGACAGCTTCAGCCCGCGTTCGCCTACGGTGGTCCGAAAGCCGTCCGGCAACCCTTCGATGAACGGCAGGATCGTCGCTTTCGCGGCCGCCTCGCGCAAGCGCCGCTCGTCACGTGGCCGGCCGAGCAGGATGTTGTCCTCCAGGCTTTCGTTCAGCAGCACGACCTCCTGCGGCACGACGGCGACCGCGCCGTACCAGTCGGCGCGGTCGATCTCCGCGAGATCGACGCCGTCGACCAGAATGCGCCCGGCGGTCGGCTCGATCGACTTCAGCGCCAGCTTGAACACCGTGGATTTCCCCGCGCCCGTTTCGCCCACGACGAACGTGATCGCGCCGCGCTCGGCAACGAAGTCGACATCGGTCACGCCCCGGCCGTTGCCGTACGCATAGCCGACGCGGTCGAACACCACGCGCCCTTCGCGCGGCACGAACGCCGACGCATGCGACACCTGCCGCTCCTCGGGCGCTGCCCACATCGTCGCGAACGGCACGAGTGTCGCCCGGGCGCGCGCGATTTCGTCGACGGCCCGCGCGATCATGTCGAACGGCAGGTTGAGCTGCAGCAGCAGCGTATTGAACAGCACGATGTCGCCGATCGACAGCGCGCCGGCCGCCTGGCGCGGCAGGAGCAGCCAGAACGTCACCGCGAACTGGATCGCGAGGCTGAGGCCCAGCAGCGCGAGATAGCCGACGTGCCGCGCCACGTAAGCACGCCAGTTGTCCCGCACGATCCGCGCCTTGTCCTCGAAGCGCTCGTTCATCCAGCGATGGCTGCCAAAATGCCGGAGCGTTTCCATCGCGTTGATCGCGCCGCCGACGAACTGCGCATTCTCCTGCCCGGCCTCGACCGCACGATCGAGGAATGCACGCGAGCGGCGCGCGGACACGACCGCGATCACCACCGCGACCACGCCGTACGCGGCGGCGATCGCCACCACCTCGAGATTGATCAGCGCGCCGAGCATCACGAGCGTCAGCACGATCTGCAGCACGCCGGGAATCAGGCCCATGAGGCCGAGCTGCACGAGCACCGCCAGCGACGAACGCCCGCGCGCATTCGCGTTCTGTATTTCCGCCGGATTGTGTTCGACGAAGAAGGCCGTGGTCTTCTTCAGGATGCGCGCGAAGAAGCGCGTGCTCAGGACGAATCCCAGATTTTCTGCGCTCATGAACGCCAGGTACTGCACCACGCGTTGCAACGCGCTCGAGACGCCTAGCAGGACGGCATAGAGCACGAAGCCGGGGATCAGCGCGCCGAGCGCGCCGCGATGCGACAGCGCATCGATCAGGCGCGAGAACAGATAGGGCGCGGCAACGGCGCTCGTACTCGACAGCACGACGATCACCGCCACCGCCAGCAACATCCAGCGATCGGCTTTCCAGTAGGCCTGCAGGACCTCGGTGATCGGATTTGGCGCGTGGTGTTCGTTCATGGCGCGAAAAACCGGACGCGGTGCGGCCCGGATGGCGACAGGCGGGCGAAAAGTCTAACAGAATCGCGCTGGCTGACTTGGTAGCCTCAGGGATACAAAATCTTCGTTTTTGGTAGTTTTTGTATCCCTGGGGCTACAATTTCGACGTGCCAATTCGTAGCAGAGAGGCCACAATCAGAACCAGTTTGGCAATTCATGATGCCTTCGGACTACAAATGACGACACTTGCTGATGTCGGAGAGATGCTGAAAGATGCTCGCCACGCAGCAGGTCTTTCACAGAAAGAACTGGCTGAGCACGCCGGTGTCGCGCGCACGACGCTTGCACGCATGGAAACGCTTGCGCGAGGCGACATGAGCGTATCTGCGCTCGTTCGCCTCCTCGAGGCTGCAGGCTATGAGCTGCGCGCGGTCAAGCGCGGACACCGGCGCACGCTGGACGACGTGCTGGCCGAACAGCGCACGATGGGAGACGCGTGACATACGGCTTCACGCATACGTTCAAGGCAGTCAGCTAGCAGGAACAAGCGCTGACTTCTCTCACCCTACCGGCCGCGCCTTGATCCACAAAAACAGCGGCACACGCGCCCACTGCTTCAGCTGATCCGTATCGGCATGATCGGGCGGCGGCTCGCGCAGCGACACGATCGCGAACCCGGCCGCTTCCAGCGCTTCCATATACGCCTGCAACGGCAGCGACCAGCCCGCGAAATGCATCGACAGTCCGTCGCGCGTTTCCACGCCGTCGAAGCGCTCGCGCCCGAAATAGCTGCCCTTCAGCACGAACGGCGCATCGGCTTGCGGCCCCGCGAAGCCGCCGCGATCGCGGAATGGATGCACGAGCGAGATGAACAGCGCGCCGTCGCGCTTCAGCACGCGGCGCGCCTCGTTCAACGCGGCCTGCATGTCGTCGAGATCCATCAGTACGTTGTACGCCATCACGAAATCGAAGCTGGCCGCGTCGAACGGCAGCGCGGCCGCGTCGGCCAGTTGATAGCGATGCGCGGAATCCGCGTGACGCGCGGCGTCGAGCATCACGGGCACCGCGTCGCTCGCGGTCACATCGTAGCCGAGTGCCTTCAGTTCGCGGCTCACGCGGCCTTCGCCGCAGCCGATCTCCAGCGCGGCGCCGGTGCCCCGACCGATGTAGGCCGCGAGCCCCGCGCGATATTTCCAGAACGCATCGTGGCCCGGCTTGCCGGCCCAGCTGATCCATTGGTCAGCTACCTGCGTCCAGTGTTCGGTAATGGCTTTCGTGTCGGTCATGCGTGCTCCCGCCCGGTATGCGTCGTTGGCTCAGGTGCGCATGGTAAGCCGAAGCGGCGTACAACGTGCACCGACTACCCCGTTCGGCCAGTTTCCGTTTCAAGTCACGACGTTCTACAGTTACGAGAACACCACCCGCGCCGCCGCGCATCGCCCACGCTCGACGATGCGCACCCGATTCCGAGGAAACCCATGCCGAGTATCTTCGCCGCGCCCGCCGATACCCCGCCAAGTCCCGTCGCGGCGCAAACGCGCATGGTGCACGACGTGGCGACGCTGAAGCTGTCCGACTACCGCTCGGCGGACGGCGCGTCGTGGGTCATCTCCACCATCACGCCGGCCGCGGACAGCGGCGCGAACGTCACGGGCACGACGTATTTCGACACCGCGAAAGGCAAGACCGTTGCGGTACCCGACGCGCGCCGCCGTTATGCGAATCGCGGCACGTGGCAGGTCGTCGCAAGTTCGAGCCCTGCCGTGCCTGCGACGGGCCGCTACGACTGGCTCACGCTCGCGTGGCTGCCGATCAACCGGCGCCCGCTGCCGCAGACGCCCGAGCACCTGTATTCGCCGTTCATTCGCGGCGGCACGATCGTCTACCGGTGGAATCCGGCCGCGGAAGGCGGAGAACAGTTCGGCAACGTGCGGATGATCTTTCCGGAATGGACGCAGCAGGTGGCCGACGTGTTGCGGTCGGCGCCGCCGTCGTTGCCAGACGACACGTCGGCCGCACCGCCGGCACTTGATCGCTTGAAAGCAGACACGAATCCGATGACCGCCGTGCTCGATTTCCGCGATGCGCTGCGTGAAGCGCCAGTGGAGCAGATCGTCGCGCGACTGCCGGCGCTGCTGCGGGTGAGCGACGTGCACGAACTGTCGGCCATCGTGTTCCTGTGTCTGTCCGAATCGCGCGCCGAAGACCGGCCGCGCTTCGCCGAAGCGATCAACGGCTCGATTGCCGCGACCGACGGCGGCGCGCGCCTCCTCGCGATCGCGTATGGCGCGTTCGCGGCCGGCCGATCGCGGCCTTATCCGTTCAACGACGCCGGGCAGACGGCGCGCATCAACGACGTGTTCGGCGCGCTGAAGCGGCGTACGTCGGCGCTCGGCATACCGGTCGCGGAAGGTTCGCCTTGGTACGAGTTCTTCACGGCCTATCGGCTTGGTGGTGCGGTACCCGGCAGCGGCAGCGGCAGCGGCAGCGGCAGCGGCAGCGGCAGCGGCAGCGGCAGCGGCAGCGGCAGCGGCAGCGGCAGCGGCAGCGGCAGCGGCAGCGGCCAATGATCGTATGCAGAAAGCCGACGCCGCGACAGTGGATGCCGTTTCCCGGCGTCTGCATCGCAGCGTCTCCCCGTTCGGACTCCACTGGCCATCAGACCAATCCGATTCGCTGCACGTCGGCGTGAAAATAACGCAGTCCTGATCCCTCCGTCAAACTCGCAACACGCCGTTACGTTCGCGAAGGGAACCCGCGTGCGGCACCACGGGTCGAATCGCCGCACATCCGCCGACGGCTTCATCGCCTCGGCCGACAATCCCGTCTCCTGCCCCGCTCGATCACGTTCACTCCTTACTTTTCATGCTGAGCATCGGTCCCTTCTCGATCCGCGTCGTCGCGGTAGCCGTCGCCGCACTGCTGGCGTGGCTCGTCGCGCGTTTCATCCAGCGCCGCCCGCCTGACGGACATCACAAGACGGCGTCGAGCCTGATTCTCGACGTGCTGCTGCTCGGGCTGGTCGCCGCGCGCATCGGTTATGTCGCGCAATGGTGGCGCGACTACGCGGCCGCGCCGCGCTCGATCGTCGCACTCGGCGACGGCGGCTTCGACTGGCGCATCGGCCTCGCGGCCGCGCTCGTGTTCGCCGGCTGGCGGCTGCGCCGGCTGCCCGCGCTGCGTCGGCCTGTGCTAGCCGGCATCGTCGCGGGTCTCGGTGCGTGGGGCATCGCGCAGGGTACGCTGGCGATGTTGCAGAGCAGCGCGCCGCCGCTTGCCGCGATGCAGCTCCAGGCACTCGATTCAACGCCCGTGTTGCCGGCCGGTTTCGTCGGCAAGCCGGTGGTCGTGAACCTGTGGGCGACTTGGTGCGCGCCGTGCCGCCGCGAGATGCCGATCCTCGAACAGGCGCAGCGCGATCATCCGGACATCACGGTGCTGATGCTCAATCAGGGCGAAAACGCACAGGTGGTGCGCGCGTTCCTCGAACAGCAGGGCCTGCGCTTCGATCACGTGCTGCTCGATCCTTCGCTGCATGCAATGCACGCGTACGGTTCGCGCGGGCTGCCGACCACGCTGTTCTTCAACGCGAAAGGCGAACTCGTCGAGTCGCACATGGGCGAATTGACCGCCGCGCGGCTGAAGGACACCGTGACGCAACGCTTCGGCCGGTAACGCGCGCCAGCGTGCCCGTCGGCCGGGATCGGATACAGTCACGCCCTGCCGGCGAACCGTGCTCGGGCTGATGGGCATCGAGGGCGTCGAATTCGTCCATGCGGAAGGCCCCGACATGAAGCCGCACGGCGTCTCAGCCGGCTGGACAACGCCCACCGGCAGATGGAAGCGCTGCACGCGTAAGCCGGGGCCGACGCGGCCACGCGCGCGACGCTGGAATCAGACACGTCCGATAGTCCCTGCGGAGCGCCGTCCGTAAACTCGGGCGCATGATTTCGCTGATCCAAACCTCCTTCGATGCCGTCACGCAGTGCGCGCGCCGCCCTTCGTTCCTCCGCAAGCTCGACATCGCGGTGCTGGCGCTCATCGTCGCGAGCGTCTTCGTCGTGATGGCCGACAGCGTCCAGGAACTGCACGCGCATTACGGAAAAGCGCTGTACGCGGCCGAATGGGCGTTTACGCTGCTGTTCACTGCCGAATACGCGGTGCGGCTGTTCACGGCGCGCAAGCCGGCCGCCTATGCGCGCAGCTTCTTCGGCATTGTCGATCTCGTGTCGATCCTGCCAACCTATCTCGCGTTCTTCTTTCCGGGCCTGCATGCGCTGATCGACGTGCGCCTGCTCAGGCTGCTGCGCGTGTTCCGCATCCTCGGGCTGGCGATCTACCTGGAAGAAGGCCAGATGCTGATCCGCGCGCTCACGCGTGCCCGGCGCAAGATCTTCGTGTTCATCGGCGGCATGTTCGTGATCGTCGTGATCCTCGGCACGGTGATCTTTCTCGTCGAAGGGCCGGAGCACGGCATCACGAGCATTCCGGTCGGCGTCTACTGGGCGGCCGTCACGATGAGCACGACCGGCTACGGCGACCTCACGCCCGTCACGCCGCTCGGCCGGCTGATCACGTCGTGCGCGATCCTGCTCGGCTACGGCATCATCGCGTTCCCGACCGGCATCATGGGCGCCGAACTCGTAGCGTCCGCGCTCGAGCGCGGACGGTCGCAACAAGCGGCAACAGCCGGCGGCGGCGACTCCGATGCGGCGATCTGCCCGCATTGCGGCGCACGCGCAGTGAAACACGGCGAATCGGCCGCCACGACCACCCATCACGCACCGGAGCGGTAATCGCCACCGAATCCGGATTTCATCAACGACAACGAACGCCGTCCCGGCGTGCGCCGCGCGAGCGCCGGCATCCCGGCGTCCCGGCGTCCGATTCACTTCGGACGACTGCGCTGACAGGATATGCCGCTTCGTTCATCGCTCGCCGCGTCGCATCGTTCCGTCCCTGTGCACGCCGCCGCTCCTTCATGAAGATTTCCGCTCGCCTCGTAGCGCTATCGAGCTGGCTTGTGTTGAGCCTCTCGGGCACAGCGTTCGTCCTGTCGCGCGCCGTGTCCGACATACACGATCGCTTCTTCCAGGACACCAGCATCGCGATTCGCGTGCTCGGCCAGAAAGCGGCCCAGCAGGAGGCGATCCTCGCCACGCTCGGCGCGACGCCGTTGACCGCCGTGCCGCCGCACATGCTCGACAGCCTGCGCGAACGCATGCCGCAACTCGCGGGGCTCGCACGCTGGCAGCCCAGCAGCGGCTGGCGATCCGCCAACGGTGCGGCGCCCGACGCGCCGCCGCCGCTGCACATGGCGGCAACGCCCTATGCGCTCGCATTCGAACCCGACGGTCACTACTGGCTCGCCGCCGCGACGGGATGGGCCGTGCGCATCGACCCGCGCACGATGCTCCAGCCCGGCGACTGGCCCGCATCGCTGTCGTCCGTCACGCTGCAACTGCAGGGGCGCCGGTTCGAGGTGCTGCACCGGCCGCTGGTGGCCACGCCGCTCGGCTGGCCGATGACGCTCGACAAGCGCCTGCCGACCCAGCCCCAGACGCTGATGCTGCATGCGACGCGCACGCTGACCGTCGACGATCTGCCGTGGCTGCCGATCGCGCTGTGGAACGCGGTCGCGATCCTGCTCGCCGCCGGCGCGCTCGGCGCATGGCGGCTGCGCGACGCGCAGCGCCGCGAACGGGCGCGCGCGCGGCTCGACCGCTTCGGCCGGCTGGATACGCTCGGCGAAATGGCGGCCGGCATCGCGCACGAACTGAATCAACCGCTGATGGCGATCGTCACGCAAACGCGTGCCGCCGAGCGGCTGCTCGACCTCCCCACCGAACGCGACAGCGTGCGCCGAGCGCTGCAGACGAGCGTCGCGCAGGCCAAGCGCGCGGCCGCTATCCTCGACCGGCTGCGCACCGCCGCGACGTCGGCACACGGCGGTGAACGCAACGCGCTCGATCCGGACGCCGTCGTGTCCGCGCTTCAGTTGCTGTATCGCGACGAGCTGGCTCGCGAACAGATTGCGCTGAACTGGCATAACGCGACGCCCAACGCACGGCCCGTCGCCGATCCCGTCGCGGTCGAGCAGATCCTGCACAACCTGATCCAGAACGCCCGCGACGCCCTCACGGGCACGCCGCACGGCGAAATCCGCGTGCGCGGCGAACGGGCCGGGCAGCAATACCGCTTCAGCGTGACCGACAACGGCCCCGGCATCCCGGCCGACACGCTGTTGCGCCTGTTCGAACCGTTCTTCACGACCCGCGGCCAGGGGCTCGGCCTCGGGCTGCCGCTGTGCGACACGCTCGCGCAGCGGCAGAACGGCACGCTGGCGGTGCGCAACCGGCCGCCGGGCGGCGTCGAGGCCACCCTGTCGCTACCGCTCGCGGAGGCCCGCGCATGACGGCACCGCTCGAATCGACCGTGGTCGCGATCGTCGACGACGACGAGGCCGTGCGCGACGGCCTCGCGCTGCTGCTGCGCACGGTCGGCCTGCCGACCCGCTGCTATGCGGACGCGCATGCGTTCCTAGGCGATGCGCTCGACGAAGCGCTCGGCTGCGTGCTGCTCGACATCCGCATGCCGGGCATGAGCGGGCTCGACGCGCTCGACCGCCTGCGCGAACAACGCGACCTGCCCGTCGTCGTGCTGACCGGGCACGGCAACGTCGACGCGTGTCGGCGCGCGTTCAAGCGCGGCGCGGTCGACTTCCTGCGCAAGCCGACCGACGACGACGAACTGATCGACGTCGTGCAGCAGGCGATTCGCCGGCATGCGGACCAGCGCGCGCGCCACGAAGCCGAACGCCATCGCGCGGAGCGCATCGCCGCACTGAGCGGCCGGGAGCGGCAGGTGCTCGAAGGCATCGTGCGCGGCCTGAGCAACAAGGAAATCGCGCGCGAACTCGCGCTGTCGCCGCGCACCGTCGAAACCTATCGCGCGATCGCGTTCGACAAGCTGGGCGCGACGTCGCTCGTCGAATTCGTGCGCGACTACGCGGCACTGCTCGACGCGACGCCTCCGTAACGCTACGGAGGCGCCATCCGTACGCGAGCGGGTACTGGCGGCACGGCGCAATTCCTACGATGACGGGTCTCGCCGATACATCCACAAGGAAACGCTTTCATGTCCCGATTCTTCGTTATCCCGTCGTCGCTCGCGATGCTGTTCTCCGGCGCCGCGCTGGCCGACGCCGCCGACTCGACGCCCCGCACCTCCACCAACAGCGATGCCGGCTACTACGCGACGGCTCGCATCGTCGGCGCGTTCGACAATGCCGCCAACATGGAACTCACCAGCCCGCGCGTGACGAGCCGCATCGGCGGCCCGGATGGCCAGTCGCGCGTCACCGGCGCGGTGGGCCTGGGCTACCAGTTCGGCAACGGCTGGCGCGCGGAAGGCGAATACACGTTCAAGCGCACCGGCAATTTCGTCAGCTACTGGGCGCCGTTCGACGCCAACGCGAACGAATTCCACGTGTCGTCGCAGCGGCTGATGCTCAACGGCTATCGCGATTTCGATCTGGGCCGCGGCTTCTCGGTGTACGGCACGGCCGGCGTCGGTGTCGCGATCGTGTCGGCGGACGGCTGGCAGGGCAACGACACGCGCCAGTTCGCGTCGCGCACGCAAACCAATTTCGCGTATTCGGCGGGCGCGGGCGTCAGCTATGCGATCAACAAGCGCTTCACGCTCGACGTCGGCTATCGCTTCGTCGACATGGGCAACGTCGAATCGGGCTACAACACGTTCGTGAACCGCGTGTCGGCGCGCGACGAGCAATTGAAGGCGTCGCTTCGATCGAATGAAGTGTTCATCGGTTTGCGCGGCAGGTTCTGAGCGTTCGTCGGTCAACGCGTGGTGCCCGCGCCGGGTGCCGGGCGCACGTCGCAGCCACCGTTCGGCCTTCGGCGTGCGATGCCTGTCATGCATCGCGCGCGACAGGCCGCCGGCCCCACGTCGCCGGCCGCGAGCATTCCCTCCCCCGCTTGCGAACCGACCATCGGTTAGCGTCGGATGGCGCATGATCCGCATCAAACTTCGATATTCATTCGCATATCGAATCAATCAGACACGCTGTTTTTTTCGCATCGATTCAGCCTGGTCTGATTGGCCAGCGTCTCGTCGGCTTGTATGCTTTCTCGGCGCGGTATCGGAACGGTTCGTCGATAGCGGTCTGGTGAAGCCAGCATGTCGGGAGGAGCGAACCGCTCCGCTTACCGCGCGCCGCTACGCGGCGACGGCTTGGACGCGGGCATTCGATGGTGGTCGGTGGGCGCGGCCACATGTAGTCAGACGGTATGTTGCGCACCTCTAGAGATACGCTGCCTTATGCGAGCATCGAGTGCCCGCATCCAAGCCGCCTTCCGTTCCCCTTTCCATTCGGCAACTGCTCGCGAATCGCACGCCGGCTCGATGCGAGATTCGCGAGCATCGAGCATTACCGCTCGACGCCCCTTCCAAGCATGCGTTTCAGCAGCAGGCACGCGCCGCCGCCGATCGCGCTCATGCACGCGACATAGCCGAAATAGAGCTGATAGCCGTGCATGCCCGGATATTCGGTGGTCAGCCAGCCGTTCAGCAACGGCAGGAACACGTCCGGCGAATAGCCGAGCAACGAGATCACGCCGATCGCGAGCCCCGTGATCCGTGGCGGCACATCGCAGCGTTCCAGCACGCTCCAGTAGAGGCCGCGCACCGCGTAAGTCAGCAGACCGATGAAAATCACGACGCCCGCCAGCAACACGACCTGGTTGAACGACGGAAACACGATCAGCGCGACGAATGCGAGCGCGGCAAGGAACAGTGCGGCGCTCAGCACGTTCAGCGTGCCGATGCGATCGCCGACGAAGCCGCCGCCGATCCCGCCGATCGGGCGCATCCACAGCTTCAGCGACGCGATGAAGCCGGCCGCGACGATCGACATACCGACGCCCTTCTGCTGCAAGTATGGCGAAATGCTGTACGTGGCCCACGACAGGTGATACCCGCAGAACACGATGACGGCGAACACCCACAGAAAGCGGTTGCGCGCGAGCATCGCCAGATCATGCGGCAGGTTGCCCTGCCCGCGCTGCGCCGCTCGCGCGGCGGCAGGCCGCGAAGCGCTCGCGTCCTTGACCGTCAGCAGCATGACGCCGAGCGCGACGCAGGCGATCGAGTAGAAAAACACGACCTGCTGGAACGCGCCGCCATGCGACGCGCCGCGCGCATCGACGAGCCACGCGAACAGCGCGAGCGACGCCGTGGCGAGCAGCGCCTCGATCAGCCCGCGTCCGCCGTCGAGGAAACCGAAGAAACGGCCCTGCTCCCGCGGCAACGCGATCGTGTTCACGCGCTTGATGACGGAGGCCCAGAAGGTCAGCCCGGTCGTCACGCCCCAGCCGCAGAAGATCACCATCAGCACGGGGTAGGACGGCGCACTCGCATACGCGACGCCGAGCGCGCCGGTCGCCACGAGCGAGAAGCTGATCAGCCAGCGTGGCGGCAAGCGATCGGCGAGCCAGCCGCTCGGCAAATAGCAAACGAGGAACGTCGTGCCGAGCGCCGAATACAGATAGCCGAGCTGTGCGCGCGAAATCTGGAACAGCTCCAGCATCGTGTCCTGGTAGAACTGGCGTAGGTACAGCATCGGATAGATCGCGCCGGCCGCGCACACGAGCAACGCGAGCTGGAAATAGCGGCCGGCCACCGCCGGGGCGGTAGATGCGTCAGGCATCGCGGCGTTCGATGCCGCGTCTTGATCCGACATGTGCTCCTCCATTTGGATATTCAATTTCTTTTTTGTCGGCGCGCACGCGATGCGCTCGCACCAGATGGCGTACCTCTCTCCGCGTTTGCGTCGATATCGGCCGCACTATCGCCACGTCATTGCAACGCTCGCTGTAATACCGACGGCTCCAATAAAAAAGACCGCTCCGGGAAGAGCGGTCGTAAAGGAGAGGTCTCCGTATCGAGGAGACACCGGCGAGGACACCACGCCAAACCGGCATAAGTATTGTTGACGAAGGTCGGTCGGCTGAGAATCGGATTGGTCTGATTCTGGTGCGTCTTTCAGGAGTCTTCCGTGTTCCGAATCAATACGCGTCGCATGCCTCACTGATCCGTCAGGCGCGTATGACTCGGCAGATCGACGCGCAGCGCGTCTGGATTCGTCGGTGCAGCCGCCTTGTGCGCCGGCGCGCGCGTCGACGCGAGCCAGTGCGAAAATTCGGCGGCGCTCATGCCGACGGCTTCGGACGTGCCCGGTGCGGAGTCGGTCGACGAAGCAGCCACTTTCGGCGCCGCGGCATGCGTTGCAACACTGCCGGATGCCACGGCCGGGCGCTCGGGTATCGCGGCCGTGTGCACTGCCTTCTTGCGGCGCGGTGCGTTGGCTTTCGTTACCGGAGCCTGCACGGGAGATGCATCGCCTGCACGACTGTCCTGCAGCGCGTCGAGCAACGCTGCGTCGTCCGCGACGGGCCGCTCGATCTCGAGGGCAGCGACGGTGGCGACCGGCGTCACGGTGGGCGCCATCCGCGGCGCGACCGTAATCGTCGATTCGTACACGGTATCTTGCGGACGCGCCCGAACCCGCGCGCGATGGCCGGCATCGAACAGATGCGCGCCCGCGATGCCGACCGACCCGAACGCGAGACCGGCCACCAGCGCCAGCATCGTCGGCCGCCAGCGGCGGCGCGGTGGCTTCGGCTTCACCCACGAGCGGTTGTCCGAACCGAAATCCACCGCGCGAACCGCCGCGGCACGCGGTGCATCGGCCGCGTCGCGCACCGCGCGCAGGTCGAACACCGCCGCCCGCGGCCGCTTGCTCTTCACGAACGGCGTGCGGCGCCGGCCATACGGCGGCGGCACGTCGGAATAAGGACGTGCGAGCGGTAGTGCGAAGTGTCCGGTGATGTCCTGCATGCCCATGATGTCGACGACGAATCGCCCCGCGTGTGCCGCGCCGATCCGTTCTCCCGTGATGTAAATGACCTGCCCGGAGTATCCCGCCGGGCCCGTTTCGAGTAAATCGGACTACGCCCAATCGCGGCATCGCCCTATGTCAGCCTGGTCCTAGCGCGGTGCGAAACCGTGCGCGTCCACGGCGTCGCGCAGAAACGCCACGAACCGCTGCCGATACGCGTCGCCCTGCTCGAACGGCTCGCGCACGCCGACCGGGTCGAGCAACGTGCGCAGAGCGGCCACGCATTCGCCGGGCGTCGGGTTCGATGCGCGCGGCCCGGGCAGTGCGTGATCGTCCAGAAAATCCGCGCATTTGCGCTGATAGCACAGCAGCAGCACCGGCACCTGATACACGTATCCGGTAATCGCGCCATGCAGCTTCGAGGTCAGCACGCACGACGCGCTGGCGATCACGTCGATGATCGCTTCGATCGAATCGTCGTAGACGACGTGCTCGACCGTCACGCGTGACGGCACGAACGCCGCCAGAATGGCTGCCGCGATCGCCGCGCAGTCCGAATCGAGCGACACGAAACACACGCGGTCGATATCGGTTCCGCAATCGGCCTCGCGCAGCACGGCCACTGCCTGCTCGACGTAGTCGACGAGATGGATCGACACGACCAGCTTGCGGCGCGGCGCCAGCGGACGAAGCGGCCGGTAGATCGCCGGCAGCGCGAACGCGAGATCCCCCAAGTTGGGCGGCCGGCCGCTCGCGCCGATCATGCCGTGCATCGCAGCCACCGACGCGCGGTCGCGGACCGCGAGCCCCGTCAGCCGTGCGGCCAGCTCAAGAAAGGCGTCGCGGCGGTGATCCGAATGAAACGGCCCGACGGATACGCCCAGCGCATACACGGGCGTGTTCCAGCGCCGCGCCCACCCGACGATCAGGCGCGCGAACGCAACGGACGCATGAGCCCCGAACAGCGACCCGCCACCGAACACGGCCACGTCCGCCCGTGCCATCGCCGCGCAGTAGGTGATGAAACGCGCGATGGTGCCGCGCTTGCCGCGATCGTCCAGCCATCGCGCCAGCAGACGCGGGCGCCACGCGGCCGTCAGCTCCCGCTGCGGTGTGGCACCCACCATGATCGGCGCCACGCCCGGCAGATCCGCGCAGAATCGCTGTAGCAGATAACCGAACAGATCGTCGCCGAAGTTGTGACGGCCGTAAAAACCGAAGAACGTCATTCGCACCCGGTCGTCATGCCGCCTCGCCGCGACGGACCTATCGCTCGTTGCGTGCCTGCGTGCTGCCATATCGCCACTCTCCTGAGGTTCGCGCACGCGCCGGCTGCTGGGCCGGCCGCGGGCTGACGCGTTCATACAACGCGTCGAATTCATGCCGGAAACGCGCGGCGCCGAATCGCGCGAACGCCATCTTCCGCGCCGCATCGCCCATGCGCTGCCGCAGCGCGTCGTCGTCGAGCAGGCGCTGCGTGTAGTCGCGCATCGCTTCGTCGTCCGAAGCCATAAAACCGGTGACCCCGTGAATCACGACATCCCGATTGCCGGCGATCCGGCTCACGACGGCGGGCAAGCCCGCGGCCTGCGCCTCGATCAGCGCGATCGGCATGCCTTCCCACATCGACGGCATGACGAACACGTCGCTCGCCGCCAGATGGCGTCGCAATGCATCGGCGTCGATCCAGCCGGTCACCTCGACCGGCGCATCGCCGATCCATCGGCCGATCGCGTCGGGCTCGCCGCCGCCAAGCCAGGTGCACCGCACCGGCATCCGCGCGGACAGACCAAAGGCGAGTTTCGCGAAGCGCCACGGCGCCTTCTGGAACGCGATGCGCCCCGACGTGCACACCGCTTGCCCTGCTCGCGTACCGCGTTCGCCGTCCGGCTCGAAACGCCGCAGGTCGACCGCGTTGTCCACGTAGCCGACGCGGCGCGGCGACAACAGCATCGCCGCATAACGCGCCTCGCTGCGCGAACAGCCGATCAGTCGCCCGCCGATTGCATGCAACAGTTTTTCGATGCCGATCAACATCCCCGCCCGCCGCGCCGAGATGTCCTTGCGCAGGAACGAGAACCCGTGCGGCGAGTAAAACGTGCGGTCTATCCTGCCGAGCACGCGCGCCGCGACGCGCCCGAGCGCACCGGCCTTCGACGAATGCAGATGAATTACGTCGGCCCGCAGCCCGGCGAGACACGCGATCAGCCGCAGCAGGCTCAATGCGTCGCGCGGCCCGATCGCAGTCGACATCGGCAGCACGCGCCGCACGACGCGCGGGTCGAACATCGCATCGAGCTTGTCCGGAGCCGGCGTATCGGGCCGGATCGAATGCACGACGACGACGTCGTCCCCCGCTTCCACCTGTGCGTTCGCAAGCAACGCGATGCAATGCAGCACGCCCGCACCGAGCGCTTCGGTCACGTGCACGACCTTTCTTTTCCTGGTTTTCATCGACTACCCGACTGCTTCGAGGGAAGGCAACATGCGATACGGCATGAACGGGGACGCGCCGCGCCCCGCCTCGTCCAGCATGTTGTTGAACCGGCCCGCCAGTGCGACGAGACCGATGACGAGGAGGCCTGCGGCCAGCGTCGACGACATGCGACCGGTACGCGGCCGGTACTGGCGCAGCAGGACGACGGCCATCAGGAACGTGAGCAGCAGCTGGAAGCGGATGCCGGCGTAGGTCATGCGGGTCACGCCGTAGAACGCGCCGGTGAGCGCCAGGCAGAGCCAGAACCCGCCGCGCGGAATCGCGAAATCCGCACGAAAGCGCGCGACCGTGGCGAGCATCGCCACCTGCAGGATCACGAACAGCAGGCCCGACGACGCATTGGGCGCGGCGAGCCCGGTATAGAGATCGGCCTTGTCGCCGAGATAGCCGGGCAGCGCGACCGCACCGACGAGCGCGCCGATCGACAGCAGCACCAGCGGCACCGCCCGCGTGCGGTTCGTGATCGCGACGAACAGCACGAACAGCAGGATCGACGAGAAGTGCGTGCCGGTGCCGAGTACGGTCAGCGCGAGATAGCGCCAAGGACGCTCGCGCGGCGGCACGTTCGTCGCGACCAGGAAGATCGACGCGGCCAGCCCGAAGCGCAGCACGTTCATCGACAGCTCGTAGAACATGCCGGGCACGATCAGCAGGCCGCCGAACCATGCGCCGTGACGCGCGCCGCCGATCGACCACAGCAACGTCACGGCGGTCAGCAGCGAGATGCCGTTGACGACGAAGCGCGGATCGGGCTCGACGAACCACAGCAGTTGCGTCAGCACGTGAAAGAACGGCTCCGAGCCGTACCACGCGCCTGAATCGAGGCCCGTGAACGCGGTGTAATAGGCGGCCGTGTCCGTGCCGGTATCGCCGCGCAGCACGACGAACAGAATCATCGGCAGCCCGAACAGCATCAGCACGGTCCGGTTCGTCGCGCCATGGGTCGCGCACAGCGCGACGCCGAACGAAAACACGACGAGCGGAATCAGGTAGGGAAGCATGAGCATCGGCGATCCTGGTCCGATGCTCACGCGAAGCGGCCGGACAGCACGCAACGGCGCAGGTACTTCGCGAAGCTCAGCAACGCGAACACGAGCCATTCGACGCGCCCGATCGCGCCGCGCTGCCGGAAGTACCGGTAGTTGTCCTGCTCGCCCTGCTGGATCTTCCACAGACGCGCGCTCAAGCCCGTCGGCGCGCCGAACTGCGCCTTGAAGACGCTGGAAAGCGGCATCCGGAACAGGTACGCGCGGCCGCCTTCGACCAGCACCAGGTCGAGCAGCATGAAATAGTCCTCGGCGTAGCGCTTCGTTTCGTCGAAGCGAGCGCCGACGTCGCGCCGCACCATCACGCTCGACGGCGTGAAGCGATTCGAGAACAGCACGCGCCGGCGCGACACGGCCACGGGCTCCGGCGATCCGGCAACCGGCTCGGACGCCGGCGTATCGTCCGTGTGCAATGCGACCGGATGGCCGGTGATCGCGGCATCGGGGTGCGCCGCCATCCAGCCGTACTGGATCGCGATCTTCTCCGGATGCCACGCGTCGTCCGCGTCGAGAAACGCGATATACGGCTGGGTCGCGCGTTGCCATGCCGTATTCCGCGCGATGCCAGGCCCGCCGTTGACCGGCTGCGCGATCACGCGGATCCAGTCGCTGCCGTAGCGCTGCCGCAGCGATTCGGCGCGCTGCAACGTATCGTCCAGGCTGCAGTCGTCGATCAGGATCAGTTCGAGCGGCCGGCGGGTTTGCCGATAGACGGACGCGACGGCCCGTTCGAGCGTGTCGCCGTTGCGATAACAAGGAATGATCACGCTGACCGGCGCCGTGGCCGGCCGGCCGTGCACGCCGCCCGGTTCCGCCCGCGCCGGCGCGACGCGCGGCCCGGCTTCGCCTTCCGGTTCATGCCGCCCGATGCAGCGGCGTCCCGCCGCCACCGACAGCACCGCCCACAGCGCCTCGCCGCCGATCGCCGCCGTCACCGCGCCGGCGAGCCCGCAGGCGGGAATCAGCGTGAGGCCCAGCAGCGTGCTGCCCGCCAGCGCGGCCATCGCGCGGCGATTCCGGACATGGATCAGGTTGCGCGTGGTCATGACCGACGACGCGCTCGTCGTGAGGAAACGCAACGGCGCGCAGAGCGCCATCCACTGAAGCAGCGGCACGACGTCGCGATAGCGCGCGCCGAAGGCCAGCGGCACGAGCACCGGCGCGCATACCGCGAACACGATGGCGGTGGCGATGCCGCACACCAGCATCCAGCGATTCCCGGCGACGAACGCGCGGCGCAAACGCACCGGATCGGACGCTGCCCAGCGGTGCAGGCGGGGCATCAGCAACTTCTGGAACAGCACGGCCGGCAGCAGATAGATGGCTGACAGCATCGTGACGGCGACGCTGTACGCAGCCGTGTCGCGCGGGTTCATCAGGCACGAGACGAGAAACAGCCCGCATTGCGCATACGCGAAATACAGCACGCTGGCGAGACCGAACGGCGACGCACCGCGCCACACGTCGCGCACCGCCGGCAGCGCTGCGCGCGCATCGCCCGCCGCGGGCGACGGCGGCGCGCCGTGACCGGCCAGCGCCGCGCGACCGCTGCGCAGCGGCTGAAGCGCCCGCCACGCGCCTGCCGCGATCACCATGCCGATGCATCCGTAGGCGATCGCGAAGTGGCGCGGGTCCGCATGCAGCCACGCGAACAGCAGCACGGCGCCGAGCCGCACGCCGTTCTGGAACAGTTGCCACGCGCCGACCAGCGCGAAACGCTCCTCGAGCTGAAAGCGCGACGCGCACAGTTCGATCGCGCTCTGGCTCAGCACGGCCGGCAGCATCCACATCAGCAGCCGCGCGGTGTCGTGCTCGCGAACGCCGAGCCACGCCCACAGCGCGACGACGCCCGCACACGCCAGCGAGCTCGCGCACACGAAGCGCATCGACGCCGGCATCCAGCGCACGGCACCCCAGCCTTCTGCGCCGTAAGCCTTGAGCCAGAACATCGGCAGCCCGAAACCGACGGCCGGCGCGACGATCGTGACGACCGTCAGCGCCGACACGAAATGGCCATAGGCATCCGGGTCCAGCGCGCGCGCCAGGATCGCCTGCGCGGCGAACGCGAGCGCGGCGGAGCCGATCGCACTGGCGCCGAGCAGCGCCATCGCGGCAATATCGCGGCGACGAGACATGCTCAAGCCTCCGTCCCGGCCCGTCGCGCGGCGGCGCCGTTCGTCGAGCGGCGTGCGTCG
The DNA here is from genome assembly GCF_002959955.1 of Burkholderia sp. BE12. Lineage (NCBI taxonomy): Bacteria > Pseudomonadati > Pseudomonadota > Betaproteobacteria > Burkholderiales > Burkholderiaceae > Burkholderia > Burkholderia sp. BE12. Next base: position 53,601 of record NZ_PREY01000004.1, read on the forward strand.
TAACGGTAGGCGCCGTACTTCATCCCGTAGCGGAACCGGCCCGCATGCGGATCGACGCCGTTGAGGATCACGCCGCTGATGTCGGCTCCGACCTGCGCGAGACGGTCGGCCGTCACCTGCAACTCGCCCTGGCCCGTCGCGCCCGCACGGGCGACGACGTAGACGTTGCCGGCCGCGAACGTCGCGAGCGTCGCCGCGTCGGCAACCGGCAGCAGCGGCGCCGTGTCGAGCACCACGATGTCGTAGCGCGCGGACAGCTCGGCCATCAGCGGCCTCAGGCGCCGATCGTTGAACAGGTCCGCCGCGTCGGCCGAATACGCGCCGGCCGGCAGGAAGTCGAGCTGCCCGTGCCCGGTCTCGCGCAACGCGGCATCGAGCGTGGCCGTGCCCGCCAGCACCTCCGCGAGGCCGGCCTCACCGGTGCCGAACGTGCGGTGCAGTTTGCCGCGGCGCAGGTCCGAATCGACCAGCACCACGCGCCGGCCGCCGGCCGCGAGCACCGTCGCCAGGTTCGACGCGACGAACGACTTGCCGATGCCCGGCGACGGGCCGGTGATCATCACGACGTTGCGGCCGGACGCCGCCGTGGAAAACTCCAGCGTCGCGCGCAGGCTGCGCAGCGACTCGATCGCCGGATCGCCGGGGTCGCTCACGGCGAGCGGCCGAAGCGGATCCGGCCGCGCGCGCCCGCGCAACGACAGCCGCCCGCTGCCGCCTGGCGACAGCGGAATCGTCGCCGCCACGCGCAACCCCGTCTCGCGCTCGATCTCGATCGGATCGGAAAGCGCGCCGGACAGCAGGCGACGCCCATACGCTGCGACCATCGCCATGAACGCGCCGAGCGCAATCCCCGCCACCAGGCCGAGCACCCGGCGATAGCGCACCGGGCGATCGGGCTGCTCGGCCAGGTCGATCACGCGGATATTGCCGATCCGGCTTGCGCGCAGCAGCTTCAGCTGTTCGATGTTGTCGAGCAGGCCGACGTACAGCTCGTTGTCGACCTTGAGATCGCGTTCGAGACGCACGATCTCGCGCTGCCGCTCGGGCAGCACCGCGACCCGCTTGCCGAGCTCGGCCGATCGGGCCGTCAGCACCGCGATCTGCTCGTCCATCGCCTGCACCGATTCATGCGCGGACGTAAAACGGGTCAATAGTTCGGCCCGTTTCTGCCGTATCTGTACGAGTTGCGTGTCGTTGTCGGCGGATTCCTGCAGCAGCACCTTCGCTTCGCCTTCGATATCGACCGAACGCAAGCCGGTGCGCAGCTTCGTCAACGCCGCTTCCGATGCGTCGACGTTGCTGCGCAACTGCGGCAGTTGCCCTTCCAGGAATTCGAGCGAGCGCGCCGCTTCCGCCGCCTTGCGGGCGGCATTCTGATCGACGTAGAAATGCGCGATGTCGTTCAGCGTGACGGTGATGCGCACCGGATCTTCGCCGCGCAGCCTGACGCGCAGCACGTTCGAATCCTTGCCGACCTCGGCGATCGACAGTGCGCGCTGCAGGCGATCGATCGTTTCGAGGCGCCCGTAGCGGACCAGCGAGAAGCGCGCGCCGGGCCGTGCATGAATCGCGTCGACCTGCAACGTAAATCCGCGCTGATCCATACCGGGATGCGTGCGCTCGCCGATACGGCCGGCCTGCGGCCCGTCCAGCCCTGGTCCGTCGATCGCGAAGCGCCCGTCCGGCAATGCCGTCAGCATGTAGCGCTCGCCTTCGAACGTCTTCGGCACGTCGAACGCGGCGATGTCGATCCGCTCGTCGCCCCACGTGTAGCCGCCGAAACCAAGCAGACCAGGGTTCGACAGCCTGGGGTTCGCTCGCGCGATCGCGCCGCCGATCAGCGGCAATCGCGCCGGCCGCGCGTCGACATAGAGCCGCTGACGATCGACCGCCCTCGACACGACGAAGCGCGAGCCGATCACCTGCTTCTCGGTCTCCGCCGACGCCTTCACGCCGAACATCGACGACAGCTCGCCCAACGCGGAACGCGCAGCGGACGTCGTGTCGTTGTCCTCGACCTGGACGAGGATGTCGGACTGGTAGAGCGGCGTGGACAGCACGGCCCACGCAACGCCCGCCACGGCGAACACCGCGAACACGACAGCCATCGTCCGCCGATGCAGCACGAACATGTCGAGTAACGCGCCCATGTCGAAGCCGTCGTCGTGCGCCGCGTCGCGCGCGGAATGCACGGGGGATTTCATCGGCTCGCCCCCATTGCCGGTCGAAGGCGCGCGACCTCACCGATGCGCTCCGCCCAGTGGGCGACTCCCTCCTCGATCAACGCGCAGCACGCGTCGAACCGGTCGGCCGACTCGCCCATCGGGTCGAACACGTCGCGGCCATCGTGCTCGCACCACAGGAACACGCGGCCTCGCGCGAACGGGTAACGCCATTCGATCTCGCGCTGCTGCATACGGCTCATCACGAGAATCAGGTCGGCCTTGCGGCACAGCTCGGCCGACACGCGGGTTGCGCGATGGGTAGCGATATCGACGCCGCGCGCGCGCATCGCCGCGACCGCTTCGTCGGCGGCCGGCTCGCCGTGCGGCGCGTCGAGGCCGGCGGACGCGACGGCGACACGGTCCAGCCGTGCATCGAGCAAGGCGGCGGCCATGGGGCTTCGGCAAAGATTGCCTCGGCAGAGAACGAGAACGCGATACATCGTGAAATCCGGTTTCTTTCGTGAATGGGGGATGGCGCCAGCCGGTCAGCCGTTGCGCCAGCGTGCCGCGCGCGCGATCAGCACATCGCCGGGCGGGGCGGTGCGCGCCACGTCGGCGGAGCGACCCTCGCGAACCGCGTTGCGCACCTGCAGGCCGTTTTCGAACGCATCGGCACGCGGCTCGGGCCGGTTCGACGGCAAGGCGGCGTGGCCGGTAAAACTCAGGCCGACCAGCGCGTCCACCTGGACGTCGTCGCCGATCAGCGCGTCGCGCGGCGACGCGGCGGCGGCTTCGAAGCGGAACTCGACCGCGATCGCCGAGAACCGGCACCGCCCCCCCACCAGCAGCCGTGGCGCATTGGCGCGGTCGCGGCGCTTCCAGCCGCGCGGCAGCACGATCGAATGGTCGAGCGCGACACGCAGGCGCTCGCCCGCCTTCGTCGCGTCGACCAGCAGCCCGTCGAAACCTTCGACGTGGCAGTGATGTAGCGCGACCGTGCCGTAGCGCGCATCCGGTCCGTACGCGATCACGTCGCCGTTGAAATCGAACGAGCACGCGTCGAACACGAAGTCCTGGCTATCGGTGTCGATCAGCAATGCGCGCTGCGAGCCGGCGAACGTGCAGTCGTGGAAGGTCATGCGCTCGCCGCTGTCGACCGCCTTCCCCGCCCGCGCACGCACGTGGATCGCCGCGTCGCGGTTGGCCTCGAAGCGACACGACAGCCACGCATTCAGGTACGCATGGACGGGATCGATACCGAGGGCGCAGCGCCATCCCGTGACGACGACGTTTCGCCCGCCCGCGTCGCGCACCACGCCCACGCCGTGCGGATCCGCGTCGCCGACGACGATCGCCGTGCCGCCCGCACGCCCGACACCCGGACCAAGGATCGAAATCGTGCCGCCCGTGCCGTCCAGGAACGGCGAACGATTGGACGGATAGCGCAGCACGTCGGTGCCGAACGACACGTCGTTGCGGCAGACGATGCCGTCGCGGTCGGGCGGCAGGCCGGTGAAATCGAGCAGCACGCTGCCGGCGCTGCGCAGCTTGATCCAGGGCGCCGTGCGCAGCGTGTCGGTGAGCCGGTAGCGCCCCGACGGCAACAGCACGCATGGCAGGAACGCCGTATTGCCGAGCGCGGCCGCACGCTCACGCACCTGGTCGATTGCGCGCTGCAGCGCGGCCGTGTCGTCGGCGAGGCCGTCGCCGAGCGCGCCGCAATCGCGCACCGAGATGCAACCGTCCGGTGCGGCAGCAACCGGCCCCGATGCCGCGGCCGCATGCGTGTCCATCGCGGATACGCCGGCCGCCCCCAGCAGCGACGCCTTCAGCAGTTCGCGACGATCCATCACGCTCCTCCTTGAAGCCGTGCGCGGCTCGTCACGGCACGTGCCCCGTCGTGCGCAAGCGGCGTCATTTGGTCACCACCGCACCGGTCAGGCCGGCATTGATCGCCGGCAACAGCAGGTTCAGCACGCGGCTCGCGCGGACGAGCCCGTTCGCGTCGACATAGACGACGTCCTTCGGCTGCAGGTCGAACTCCTTCGCGACCAGCATCGACACCGGCGACGTCGCATCGAGATGAAACACCTGCGGCTGCCCGGCCAGCGAGCCGCGGATCACGTACATCTGCGCGGCGTCGGCCGTGCCGGCGTTCAGGCTGCCGGCCTGCAGCAGCGCATCGGCAAGCGTGAGACGGCCGCTCTTGTCGGGAACGGCCGTGACCGGGCGATTGACTTCGCCGATCACGTACACGTGGTTGTCGTCGCGCGCCGCGATGCGCAGCAGATCGCCGCCCTTCAGCACGATCCGCGAGGGATTCATGCCATTCGCCAACATGCGCGTCAGGTTCAGCGGATGCGTAACGCCGTTGCGCACGAGCTCGACCCGGCTGCGGTCGGCGGTGTCGTTGAAGCCGCCGGCGCGGCCGATCGCCTCGTACAGCGTCATCGGCACGTCGTTCAGCGACAGCGCGCCCGGGGTATGCACGTCGCCTTCGACGTACACCTGCGCCGACCGGTACGACGCCACGGCAAGCGTGACCTGCGGATCGCGCAGATAGCGCGAAAGCGCGCCCACGAGACGCACGCGCGCCGCCTCCGCGCTCAAACCCGCCACCTTCAGCGTGCCCGCATACGGAAAGGTCAGGCTGCCGTCCTGACCGACGACGAAGCCCGTGGCCGGATCGGCCGGACGCGGCGCGCCCTGCGGCAACGGCCCCTGCGCGGCGGCCAGTTCCGGGTTATTCCAGACGACGATCCGCAGCACGTCGCCGGGCCCGATCGTGTAGGGGCCCGGCTCGCCCGCGAGCGATTGCCCGTTCTCGAGCGAGGCCTGCGCGGCCGCGCGGTTCATCTGCCGGATCAGACCGAGGTCGAGCTCGGTGATCGCGATATCGGACGGCCCTGGCGCCGCACCTGCCGAGGGCACAGCCGGGTTCGACAGACCGGGTTCCAGCGCAACCGGCCGGCTCATCCGCATGCCGGGCGCGTACGCGCAGGCGGACAGCCCCACGACGCAGAGCGTCATCGCCATGCCGATGCGCGCCCGCCTCGCGATCGCGAGCACGCGCCGTGCATGGCCGGCGAAGGAAGTCGTTCCGAACAAAATCATGATGACCGTGGACCCTGAAAAAAGGCGGCGCGACGATCGCGCGTCAATAGGCATTGCGATGTGCAGCGGAACGAAACACCGTCGCGACGATGATCCGGATGTCGAGCGCGAGCGACCAGTTCCTCAGGTAGTACAGGTCATGCTCGATGCGTCCGTTCATCTTCTCGATGCGATCGGTCTCACCGCGGAACCCGTTGACCTGGGCCCAGCCGGTGATGCCCGGCTTCACGCGATAGCGGTGGATGTAGCCGTCGACGAGATCCTGATAGACCAGGTCGTGCTCCACCGCATGCGGACGTGGCCCGACCACCGACATGTCGCCGCACAGCACGTTGATGAACTGCGGCAGCTCGTCGAGGCTCGTGCGGCGCAGGAATGCGCCCAGGCGCGTGACGCGCGGATCGTTACGGGTCGCCTGGCGGACTTCGCCGGGCGCGTCCTGATGCACGTGCATGCTGCGGAACTTGTAGATGCTGAACTTGCGGCCGTTCGCGCCCCGGCGCTGCTGCCTGAAGAAAACCGGCCCCGGCGACGACAGCTTCACGGCCACCGCGATCGCCGCCATCAGCGGCGAGATGGCGATCAACACGCAAAATGCGAAGAGCCGGTCGAAGATCGCCTTGCGATACAGCGCGCGTTCGGACAAAGGCGAAGCCACCAGATTGAGCGCCGGCGCGCCCGCGACGTTGACCCAGTCGTCGCCCGAGAACATCGCCACCCCACGCGTATCCGGCATGAAGCGAATGTTCACGAGATCCTTCTGAAACGCGTCGACGAATGCCTGGATGCGCTCCGTTTCGTGCAGGGGCAGCGCAAGCCAGATTTCTTCGATATCGAAGCGCCGGACATGGATGACGAACGCTTCCATGTCCCGGTGCACCGGCGCATGCGGGGTCGACGCACGGCCGGCCGTATCGAAGATCGCCGCGACGCGGTACGGTTCGTGCGGCATGGCCGCGATGTCGCGTGCAAGCGTGGCGCAATAGTCGCCGTCGCCGACGACCGCCACCGGGCACGCAGCCGACACCCGCGCGATGTGCTTTTTCCACTGCCACATGAGCGCACGCGCCGACACCAGCCCGCCGGCGACCACGACCGCCCAGCAGACGAACCAGAGCGGCGTCGCCCGATAGTTACGATGCAACGCGCTCATGATCGCGCCGCTGCCCGCCGTCACGGCCATCGAAGCGGCGATCGGCCGCAGCACGTGTGCGTACGAGGACCAGCGCCGATAAGACGTATACAGCCCGAATACCGGGAAGACGAGCAGGGCCAGCACGACCGAGAACGCCACGAACGCCTCGGTGAAGCCGATATCTTCCGCGCTGCCGAACAGCTTCGTTGCAATGACGCCGCCGGCAATCAGGACGCCGATGTCACAGATGCGACGCGCGATGCCTGCGAGACTGATTGAATTATCGGAGTACTTACGACTGACTGGATACATTGGATACCCGGAACGATAGACTGCACGCTCCATCATGTGGAGCAGATGCGCGTGCATCGCCGGTGCACGAGAGATCGGGCGTTCGAGCAACGCCCGCTTCGTCACGACGATCGCGATCGCGGAGCCAGTCGGCGCCGTATGCTTTCGCATAGCGCTTCGGCGAGCGGCGTACGAAGCGGCAGACGCTCGATGAAGGCTCGCACGGCGCAAAGCGCCGGCGCACGCCCTTCAACTCCTGGATCGGATAGTGACAGCGCGCCAGTCGTTTTTGAATCGGACTGGTCTGGTTCGGCCGAGAATTGCCATTAATTAACTATTGCGCCAATCGTTCGAACACGTCGTCGGAATGGCCCGCGCGTGCACGCGAGCCTTGGTGTCGGCGTACTACCGCGGCGTCCCGTTCACGTCATAACGCAGCAGCGGCCGCCCGTTCAGCGGCTGCACCACGCGCGCGTTGTGCGAGTAGCGCATCCGGAACGCGGTCAGGTCGTCCACCGACAGTTCGACCGGCTCGGCCAGCACGTACCATTCGACGTTTTCGGTCAACGGCGGCGTCGTCAGCGAACCGAGATAGTGATAGTAGGTATTCGCGCTGGTCGGCATCAGCGTGGCCGCGCGAAACGACGGCAGGCTCGCGGTGTCGCCCGCCTTGAGTGCGCCCATCACGGCCGCGAACTGCGCGTTCTCGGCCCCGGTGCGATAGAACACGGCCACGACCGCCAGCCGGCCGTCCTGCGCACGAAACACGAAATGCCCTTCGACCGGATAGGTCTGGCCGTCGAGCGTGTGTTCCGCAGGTGCATGAAAGTGAATCTGCTGAAGCCTGAAATGGCGCCCGCGAATCGTTGCGCTGCCGCTGGCCGGCACGATCTGGATCGTATGACCGTTGTCGATCACCTTCGCGCGCGTGTCGTCGATATGCATGGCAATCGCGTTGTTGTCGTCGGCGTATCGGGTTGCCTGCTTGACCGTGTTCGAATCGATCGCGACCGGCGACTGCGCATCGCCGGATTCCAGATGCCAGTCGCGCTGGTGGTCGTAATCGAAGTCGTGGTCGGCCGGCGCGGCCGTGGCCGGCGCGGGTACGTCGGCCGCTTGCGCGGGGGTCATCATTGCGGTCAGTGCGCATAGCGCGGCGGCGACGAGCCGGCTCGTCGCGGTTCGGGTCAGATTCATGTCGGATGCTCTTCGATGAAAAAAAGGCGCCGCCGCCGAGCAGCGGGCCACGATTCGTCGGCGGGCCGCACGATGCGGCCCGCGGCCGTTCGCGCGCGTCGCGAAACGGTTCGGGCGGGCCCGGCGTGGAGACAAGGAACGTCGAACGCACGCCGCGCCCTGTTCCGCAAATTGTCCGCAAGATGCCTCTGCCCGTGGTCCGATACTGCGCCGCGGATCGGTGGGCCCGGTCCGATATACGCGCCGGCGCGCGCGACGCAGGGCCTGCTCCGTGCGAAACAGCAACGCGGCAGCACAACGCCCGCATTCGGCCAAGCTCGCTCGATATTCAAGCATCCGCGCCTGTATTTTCAGACTGGACCGATTCACGCGACGCGCCGCCGATACGACAATCGTCTTGCGATATGCCCTGTTCTCCCGAATGCGGGCATGTCGTGAATCCAGAGATAGATAGTCGATATTCATCCCGCCTTCGCGGCGGGATCTTTTTCGCATCATTCAAGTGCGTCACGCGCGCATCCGGTCCGGCCACGGTCGGCACGCCGTCATGCTCATCCGAACGGCATCACACCCGCCCGCTCCCGCCGCACACGAACGACACGCGATCGACCCATCCCGCGCGCCGCCCGCGACCGGCGCGCACGCGGCACATTGACGCCCGGCGCCGCGCGCCAGTTCGCTCACCACGGGCTTGCTCGACCGAACCATGCAGGCATCACATACACCCACCGCAGCCGAAGTCTCGTCGGTCTGCATCGCAATTCTGACGATCGATCATCCGAGCCGGCACGCGTTCGACGATCGCTTGCGGCGCGCCGGATACGGCTACGACCGCCTCCGGATCGACGATCTGCTCAGGAAGGCGCTGTACCGCCCGGTCCGCTTCGAGTTCGTGCCCGACCTGCTGGCGGCCGGCGACGCGCAGCCGTTCGACCTGCTGATCGTGCAGTGCGAGACACCGTGCGTCCGCACGCTCGACGCGATCCGCACACTGCGCGCGCGTTTCTCCGATTCGGTGCCGATCATCATGGTCAGCCAGCGCGACGACGGTACCTCGCAGGTGCTGTCGTTCCAGGCCGGCGCCAACGAATACCTGCCTTACACGTCGTCCGCCGACAAGATCGTCATGGCCGTGTCGACCTGGCTGCGCTGGGCGCATTTCCGGACCACGCACCGCCGGCACTGGCGCGTCGGCGGCGTCGAGGTGGACGCGGCCAATCGCTGCATCCACATCGGGGGCGCGGAACACTTCCTGACCGAGAAGCATTTTCAGATCGCAACCGCGCTCCTCATGAATCTCGGGCGCAGTCTCGGGCGTGCGCATCTGAGCCAGATGGTGTGGGGCTCGCTCGTCGCGACGTCGAGCCGCCGGATCGACACACACGTCGCGAACCTGCGCGACCGGCTCGGGCTCGATGGCCGGCACGGCCTGCGGCTGATGACCGTCTATGGATTCGGCTATCGGCTGGTGGAATGCGAGCCGGCCGAGCCATCCGGCGAAGCACGCCAATGACCCGGCGGCGGCACGCCGGGCGACGCTGACGGCACGACAAGAGACGGACCGGCGTCGCTCCCCGGCGGATACTGCCTTCGATCCGACGACACCGCGGCCGGCGACGGCGAGAAACCCCTCGGCACATTGCTCCGCGCTGGCGATCCGTCTCCATTATCATGTCGGAACCCTCGCCGACCGCACCGTGCCACGATGGATCATCGCGCCGAATCCGACCGCACCTGCACTACCCCCGACCCCGCCCCTCGCCGTTCGGCCCGCGCGCTGATCGGGCGCCATCAGCGCACGCTGCTTTACGCGGGCGGCATCGCGGTCACCCTTGCGGCGCTCGTCGCGAGCGGCCTGCTGCTGTATGCGCTGGCCAAGGATTACGTGCAGGAGCGTTACACGGAATTCGCGGTGCGGCAGTTTCTCGTCCAGTTCGAGTTCAGGCTGCGCGCGACCGGCATGGACACGCTCGTCACGCATGAGGAAGCCGTCTGGAACACGCGCGTGACCGACCCTGCGCTCGTGTCGCGACTGACCGACGAGCACGGCCGGATCGTGCTGCAAGCGAGCCCGCGCTTCCCGCCGGTGCTCGCACTCGCCGACTTGTCGCCGGCACAACCGGCGGCGGCGTATGCCCGAGATCTCGCAATGGCCAGCGACATGAGCTATCGCGTCGGCGCGTACGTCGCGAACCATGAAATCGCCGGCTATGCATACCGCCCCGATCGCCGCTTCGTGCTGATCATCCCGCAGCCGACGCCCGCCGATCCGCTCGCCGCCACCGGCGCCGCCGATGTCGCCGCGCTGCTCGCGAAGGTCGCGACGGATGCCGGCCCGGTGCCCGCCGGGCGCTACGTGTGGCGCGCGCCCGCGTACGATCCCGTGCAGCGGCGCGACGTGTTCCGGCTCGTGGGCACCGCATACGAAGCCGGTACCGCGCGCGCGGTGTTCATCTCGACGCTGCCCGTCGACGTGCTGCGCCAGCGTCTTGCCAGCAACGATCACCGCGACGCGGCGATCATCGCCAGCGCGACGGGCGGCACGGTGCTGCGCGCCGGTACGGCCGCCGACGGCGAGGACGCCCCCGCAACGATCACGCAACTCACGGCCGATGCGCGCGCGGTGCAGACCGCGGCGTCTCGCACCGCCTACCACGCAGGCTCGTTCACGCTAAGCCAGCGCATCCCCGATACGGACTGGACACTGGTGCAATCCTTCTCGCTGCGCTCGCTGTTCGCGGCACTCGGCGAGCGCATCGGCTGGTACGTGGCGATCATGACCGCCGCCATCGGCTTCGCGTGGTTCATGCTCGTGCGGTTCGATCGGCGCGTGCTGAAACCCGAAGCGGCACGCACGCGGCGCATCGTCGAAAGCGAAAACCTGAACCGGACGATCGTCGAAGCCGCGCCCGCCGGCATCGCGCTGCTGGCGCTCGCCGATGGCGCCGTGCTGCTGCAGAACGACACGATGCGCGCATACGAGGCGCGCGTGAGCACCGAGCCGCCGCTCGCCACACGCCTCTACGCGTGCTTCGACCGGTCGCCCGACGCGAACGCATGGCAACCCGATCATCACGTGAGCCTGCCGACCGCCGACGGCGAAACGGTCGATCTGCTCGTCACGCTGGTGCGCACGCGCTACCAGGACGCCGACGTCCTGCTCTGCAACTTCTCCGACATCACGTCGCAAAAGGCCGTCGAGCGCAATCTCGCCGACGCGCGCCGCGCGGCCGACGCGGCCAACGAAGCGAAATCGGCGTTCCTCGCGACGATGAGCCACGAGATCCGCACGCCGCTGAACGCGATCCTCGGCAATCTCGAACTGATCGGCCGCGAGCCGCTCACGGCAACGCAAGACGAGCGCCTGCATATCGTCGAAGGCGCATCGTCGACGCTGCTCGATCTGATCAACGACATCCTCGATCTGTCGAAGATCGAAGCCGGCCAGATGACGATCGAGGCGATTCCGTTCGACCTCGCGGAAACGGTCCGACAGACCGGCGCGATGTTCGAGCCGCTTGCCACCGCGAAGGGGCTGCAGTACGACGTCGTCGTCGACGATGCGCTCGCCGCGCGCTACATCGGCGACCCGACCCGCATCCGTCAGATCGCCGCGAACCTCGTCGCCAACGCGATCAAGTTCACGCGCGACGGCGACGTGACGCTCGAGGTCTATCTGCGCGACGACACCGACCCGGCATCGCCCGTCGTGATCGGCGTGAGCGATACGGGCATCGGGATGACCGAAGCCCAGCGCGCGACGCTGTTCCGGCCGTTCACGCAGGCCGACACGTCGATCTCGCGCCACTACGGCGGCACGGGGCTCGGGCTCGCGCTGACGAAGCGGCTCACGCTGATGATGGAAGGCGCGATCGACGTGAAGAGCGAGCCGGGCCTCGGCAGCACGTTCGTCGTGACGCTGCCGCTGCGCGCGGCGACCGACGCGGAGATCGCGCGCCACGACGTGGCGGACAACGACGCGGCGCTACCAGCGCTCGCCGCCCGCGTGCTGGTGGTCGACGATCATCCGGTGAACCGCAAGCTCCAGCAAGGGCAGCTCGTCACGCTCGGCTACACGGCCGACGCGGCCGAGGACGGCGCCGCCGCGTTGCGCCGCTGCGCGGACGCGCGCTACGACCTCGTGATGACCGACCTCAACATGCCGGGCATGGACGGCTATACGCTCGCTCGCGTGCTGCGCGCGCAGTATCCGGAGTTGCCCGTGGTCGCGATCACCGCGCATGCGAGTGCCGCCGAGCATGCACGCTGCGCGGAGGCCGGGATCGTCGCGGTGCTCGTGAAGCCGGTGCTGCTCGATACGATGGACCGCACCGTGCGCCGCTTCGCGCAGGCGGCGCCGGTCAGCCCATCCGCAAAGCGGCCCGCGCTGGCCGATCTCGCGACGGGCCCGTTGCCGCCCGACGTGCATGCGCTGCTCACCGAGAGCCTTGAACGATCCGTTGCGACGATCCGCACGGCGAACGCGCAGAACGACGTGGCCACGCTGCGCGACGAACTGCATACGTTGCGCGGTGCGTTCGCGACGATTCACGAGCATGCGGTGGCCGATGCGGTGCGCGACATGCAGGACGCCGTGCACGCCGGCGCGACCGCATCGCTCGATGCGCTGCTCGCGCAGACGGAAAACCTCGCACGCGAAGCGCTCGCACGGCGCGCGGCGCAGACTTCTTCGAACTGAACATACTGCGTACGCAGCGCCTGCCCTACCTGCTTCTCATCTCTGCGCTGACGCGCTCCGGCATGCTTCGGGCTTGTAGGACTGGGCCTACGAATTTGGCCCTCTGAATCAGCTTCGGACGACTGATTCAGACAAGGCCGATCCCTACCATTCATTCGTTACCCAAACGAACTGAAAGGAGTAGGGCAATGAACAAGACATATCGCAACATCTGGAACGCCGCGACGGGCACGTGGACGGCGGTCGCCGAAACGGCGAAGTCGCATTCGAAGGGCTCGGCGCGCGCGGCGCGTCAAGCAGTGGTCGCGCTCGCACTGGGCAGCGCGGGTATCGGCGGTGCGTTCGCGGCCGATGCGTGCACGACGGCTGATGGCGAAAACGGCGCGCTCGATGCGGGCGGCGTGTGCAAGGTCTCCAGCGCAGGCACAACGGGTAAGACCATCTCGGGCGGCATCGGAACCATGGCGACCAGTGACGAACTCACCAATTTCCTGAAATTTGGCGCAGGCGGCGGATCCGCCGCGGAGGCAACTGGCGGCTCGTCGATGGCATTGGGTGGCAATACGCGTGCAGAGGGTGGCTATTCCGTTGCGATCGGCGGTGCGACGACGATTGATGCGAACGGCGGCCGCGGCGCTTATGCGAAAGGGAGCAACTCGGTTTCCATCGGGGTGGTGAGTGAAGCCCGGGCGGATAACTCGGTAGCTTTGGGCGCCAGTACTCTCGCAGATCGGGCGAATACAGTGTCGGTAGGTGCGGCAAACAATCGCGACGGGCGGAGTTTTACCCGCCAGATCGTCAACATGGCCGCAGGTACGGAAACCAACGATGCGGTCAACGTGAGCCAACTGACCCCTGTCGTAGCTGCACTCGGCGGCAACGCGTCGATCGATAAGGTGACGGGCGTTGTCACGGGTCCGACGTACAACCTCGCGAACGGCGGCCAGCAAACGACCGTGGCCGGCGCGTTCAACGGTCTCGACAAAGCACTGACGACCGCCAACGGCAACATCACGCAGAACACGGCCGACATCACGACCATCAACAACAAGCTGGCTACCGCGGTCACCGATGACTACATCAAGATTCAGTCCACGGCAGCCGGTGCCTCGACATCGGCGCTCAATGCCATCGCGATTGGTTCCGCTACGTCGGCCTCGGGCGCCGGCGACGTCGCTCTCGGCGTCAATGCGAACGCAGCCGGCGGCGGCATCAGCGCAACAGCGCTTGGCGCCAATGCGAGTGCGACGGGTAGTGGCGTCGTAGCTATCGGCGGCAATGCCCGTGCCACCGGCGCGGGATCGGTCACCATGGGCCTCAACGCAAACGCCGGCGAAGCCGGATCCATTGCGATCGGTCAAAGGGCCGTCGTCAATACGGGAGCAACCAATTCGATCGCGTTCGGTAACGGCGCAACCATTGGTGCCAACGTAACGAACAGCGTTGCACTCGGGGCAAACTCGACCACGACACGTAACGATGCGGTCGCAGTGGGTTCGACCACCGGTGCTCGGCAGATCGTCAACATGGCAGCCGGCACGCAAGCTACCGACGCCGTGAACGTGTCGCAGCTCACCCCCGTCGTGGAAGCACTCGGCGGCGGCGCATTGATCAATTCGACGACGGGTGCCGTCACGGGCCCGACGTACAACCTCGCGAACGGCGGCACGCAAACGACCGTGGGCGACGCGCTCGAGGGTCTCGACCAGGCACTGACGACCGCAAACGGCAACATCGCGAAGAACACGAGCGACATCTCGGACATCAACGATCAGTTGGGTGACCTGTCGAGCGGCAAGCTCGGCCTCGTCCAGCAATCGGCGCCGGGCGCGGACATCACGGTCGGCGCGAACACCGACGGCGCGGCCGTCGACTTCGCCGGCACGGCGGGCGCACGCAAGCTCACCGGCGTGGCGGCAGGCGACGTCTCGGCCACCAGCGCGGATGCCGTGAACGGTTCGCAACTGCATGGCGTGTCGGGAAGCGTGGCATCGGCCATCGGCGCCGGCTCGACGGTGAACCCGGATGGCTCGATCTCGGCACCGAGCTTCACGGTCGGCGACGGCAATGGCGGCTCGAAAGTCGTCCACAACGTCGGCGACGTGGTGGAAAACCTCGACGGCCGCGTGACGACCAACGAAGGCGACATCAAGCAACTCGCGGACCAGATCGGTAACGGCACGGTCGGCCTCGTCCAGCAGGATGCGACGACGCGCGACATCACGGTCGCGAGGAACACCGACGGCGCAGCAGTCGACTTCACCGGCACGGCAGGCGCACGCAAGCTGACCGGCGTGGCGGCGGGCGACGTCTCGGCTACCAGCGCGGACGCCGTGAACGGCTCGCAACTGCATGGCGTGTCGGGAAGCGTGGCATCGGCCATCGGCGCCGGCTCGACGGTGAACCCGGACGGGTCGATCTCGGCACCGAGCTTCACGGTCGGCGACGGCAACGGCGGCTCGAAAGTCGTCCACAACGTCGGCGACGTGGTGGATAACCTCGACGGCCGCGTGACGACCAACGAAGGCTCGATCACGACCATCAACCAACAGCTCGCATCGGGCCAGATCGGTCTCGTTCAGCAAGACCAGACGACGGGCGCGATCACGGTTGCCGCGAACACGGGCGGCACGTCGGTGAGCTTCGCCGGCATCGGCGACTCGCCGCGCACGCTGACCGGCGTCGCGAACGGCGTGAAAGACGACGATGCCGTGACGATCGCGCAGTTGAAGGCAACGGGCCTGATCGACTACACGGGCAAGGAACTCGGTGCCGTGGTGTACGACGGTATCGATCTCGACCACGTGACGTTCGGTGGCTCGGGTGGTACTCGGCTGCACAACGTCGCACCGGGCCTGATCGCGTCGGGCAGCATGGACGCGGTGAACGGCGGCCAGCTTTACGCGCTGCAACAGGACTTCGCGAACCAGTTCGCCGGTCTGGGCGACCGCGTGTCCAACCTGGAAGCAGGGGGTGGTTCCGGCGGCCCCGGTAACGGCTCGGGCAACGGCATGGGCCCCGGCACGGGCACGGGTGGCGACGGCTCGCTCGTGGTCGGCAACGGCTCGGACGCGTCGGGCGAAAACAGCTCGGCGGTCGGTCAGGGCGCGGTCGCCTCGGGTGACAACGGGTCGGCGTTCGGCCAGGGTTCGGTCGCATCGGGCTCGGGTAGCTCGGCCATCGGCCAAGGTTCCGTCGCGTCGGGCGAAAACAGCACGGCGATCGGGCAGGGTTCGAGCGCGACTGCCGGTAACTCGGTGGCACTCGGCCAGGGTTCGGTGGCGGATCGCGAAGGCACCGTGTCGGTTGGTTCGGCGGATCAGCAACGCCAGATCACCAACGTCGCGGAAGGTACCGCGCAGACCGATGCCGTGAACGTGGGGCAGCTCGAACGGCGCATCGGCGACACGAACCGCATGATCAACGACGTCGCGAAGAACGCATACGCCGGTGTCGCCGCGGCGATGGCAATGCCGAACATGACGCCGTCGCAGCCGGGCAAGACCGTCGTCGCGGCCGGTGCCGCGAACTACAAGAGCGGCTCGGCCGTGGCAGCCGGCGCGACCTACCGGTCCCGCAACGGCAAGTGGCTGGTGAACGGCGCGGTGTCCGTCACGTCGACGGGCGACGCGGGGGTTCGCACCCAGGTCGGCTACGAGTTCTGACCCGCGGCTCCGCCTCCGGGCGGAGCATCGCAGCGAAAGCGGGGGGAGCGATCTCCCCGCTTTTTCGCCCGACGGCCAGTGGTGGTTTCCATCGAGCCGCCACTGGCCGTCGGTACGGCGACACATGCCCTTGCCGGCTTACCGGCCGCCAACGGGCATGCGCGCCACTCCTTTTCCTATCTGAAACGGCGTGACAACCGACAACCCCATCATGAAAAGCTTCCCCATCCGCGTATTGATCGCCGACGATCATCCGGCCGTCGTGATCGGCGCGAAGTACGAGCTCTCGACGACGAACACCATCGCGGTCGTCGCGACCGCGCATGATTCGACGGCCTTGATGGACGCGCTCGCGAACCATCCGTGCGACGTGCTCGTATCCGACTATGCGATGCCCGGCACCGAATACGGCGACGGCTTCACGCTGTTCGGCGCGATCCTGAAGCGTCATCCGAACCTGAAGATCGTCGTGATGACGATGCTGGAAAACGCGGTCGCGCTGCGCGCGCTCGTCGATCTCGGCATCCATTGCCTCGTCAGCAAATCCGACATGACGAGCCATCTGACGATGGCGATTCACGCCGCCTATACGAGCGGCCGCTATCTGTCGCCGTCGATGGACAAGATCCTGCGCCAGATCGGCGCGCCGGACGGCAAGGCGCCCGCGCTGTCGGTACGGGAAGCCGAGGTCGTGCGGCTGTTCGCGTCGGGCCTGAGCGTCAACGAGATCGCCGACAAGCTGAGCCGCAGCAAGAAAACCATCAGTACCCAGAAAAGCTCGGCCATGCAGAAGCTCGGCCTCGAGCGTGATGTGGACGTGGTGCGCTATGCAATTTCGTGCGGGCTGGTCGCCGATCCGGGTTCGGCGGCTCTGCCGCCCGACGACACGCACTGACCCCTTCCTCGCCGGCGCGCCGTTGCAGCGCGCCGCATCGCGCCCCGCTCGCCATCCATCGACGGGCGGAGCGCCTCCTCATTCAGGCGTCGTCCGCCTGATTCCCATCCGTATCTTCCGTGCCCTTGCCTTCGCTGCCCGACGCGGCCACGATCCCGTGCTCGATCGCGTAGCGCAGCAGGTCGATGTCCTTGTCGACGCCGAGCTTCTGCATCGCCCGCGCCTTCTGCGTGCTGATGGTTTTCTTGCTGCGGCTCAACTTCTCGGCGATTTCGTTGACGGTCATGCCCGACGCGTACATCCGGACGACTTCGATCTCGCGGCTGCTCAGCGCCGGCGCCTGATCGACGAAGCGTGAGCTCGAATGCGTGGACAGCGTCAGCACGACCTTCTCAACGGACGGCGAATAATAGGTGCCGCCCGTCGCAGCCGCGTGAATCGCCGGAATTAGGTGATCGATCGTGTCGGATTTGCTGACGATGCACGCGATGCCGAGGCGCAGCAACGCGCCAACGACGGCCGCGTTGTCGAGCATGGTCAGCACGACCAGCTTGACGGCCGGGTAGCGGCGCTGGAGATAAGAGAACAGCGCGATGCCGTCGCCGTGGGTGCTATCGGGCATCGCGTAATCGGATACGACGACGTCGCATGCGCCGGCATCGAGCAGCTTGACCAGCTCGGTCGAGTTGACGGCCTTGCCGGTGAGCTGGATCGTCGGCACTGCCGACAGCCCGTGCTCGACGCCGACGAGCATCGCCGGGTGATCGTCGGCCAGCACCACGCGTATCTGATAGCTTCCCATAATCGTCCGAGTGACCGCCTCATGCGTGGGCATGGGGGTCGTTGTTTGCCTGCGCGTTCGCCGTGGCACCGGCGCATGGCCGCAGATCGTAGATGGGCGCTATATTCGCACGAAATGCGGGTGCATTCCACGAATGGGCCGGGCGGCCGGCGCCGCCGCAAAAAGACAGCCCGCCGGCTCTGGATGAGCCGGCGGGCTGAGGGAACATCGACGAACGGGAAAGCGGCCGCGCCGCGCGGCATTGCACCGCGTTCGATCAGGCCGACCGTCCGCCGCGTACCCCATCCGTGGCAGGGCGGCGGCGGTGTGGTGGCTGACGCCCGCGAACGGGCGCCCCCGCCTTACTGCGCGTCGATACGCACTTCCACGCGGCGGTTCTGCGCGCGGCCTTCCGCGGTCGCGTTGGACGCCACCGGGCTTGCCGCGCCCAGGCCTTCCGATGCGAACGACCGGGCCTGCAGGCCGTTCTCGCGCAGGTAGACCATCGCCGAACGCGCACGCGCCTTCGACAGCGTCAGGTTGTGCGATGCGCTACCCGTCGAATCGGTGAAGCCCGTGACGGATACCTGGCGGAATTCGACGCCGCGATTGACGTCGATGAAGCGATCGAGTTCGCCGCGCGCCTGCGACGTCAGCGCGGCGCTGTCGGTCGCGAAGTTCGCATCGCCTTGCAGCAGCACGCGGCGCTGCGGCACCGGTTGCGGCGCGGGCTGGGGTTGCGGCTGCGGTTGCGGCGCGGCCTGGACGACCGGCTGCGGCTTGCCGCACATGAACGTGATCTCGCGCGGATCCTTCATCGGCGCGCGGCTGTACACGCGGTCGATCATCTGCAGCGGCGTGAAGCCCTGCCCCTGGCAGAACGCTTCGGCCGCGCGGGCGCAGGCGTTCGCGCTGCCGAGCAGCCCATCGCAGCTCACGCGGAACACGTTGTCCGGCTTGCCCGGCGTCGCCACGCTGCGGATGTCGTAGGTCATGCCCGATTGGGTCGTGCAGGCGCCGAGCGCCATCGCGATCGCGCCGATCGACGCGGTGCGCACCAACAGTGAAGTCATTTTCATGATGAGAAACGTCCGCCCGGAGGCGGACGCCTGATTTGAATGGGAATAAATGGAATGCGGAAAGCGGTGCCGCGCGGGCGGAGCGGCGCGAACCGCTCCGCCCTGCGCGATTACCACTGGTACGCAGCGCCCACGCCGACCGTGTTGCCGCCGCTCGACAGACCCACGCCGGCCTTCATCTTCAGGTTCTGCGTGATGCGGGCTTCGCCGCCGAACGCCACGGCCTGATAGCCCTTGTAGGTCGCGCCGCCGACGCCGAACGACAGCGTCTTGCCCGGATCGACACCCGGGATCATCGTCAGCGCGGTGGCTGCGGCGATACCCGAATACGCGTTCTTCGACACGTCGTTGATCTGGCCTTGCAGACCGCCGACCGCGCGGTCGAGCTGGCCCTTCGTCGCCGCGTCGGACGCATTGAAGCCGTCCTTCACGTTCGACAGCGTGCGCTCGTTGCCGAGCGAGCCGATCGACACGGTGTCGTTGTCCGACGCCACCGAGCCTGCGCCCAGCGCCACCGAATTCGAACCCGTCGCGCTCGCGCCCTGGCCGATTGCAACCGCGCCTTCGGCGCCGCTCTTCGAACCCGAGCCGATCGCCACGCCGTTGTCCTTCGTCGCGTTCGCACCCGAACCGATGACCGTGGCGTTGTTCGCGCCCGTGCCGATCGTCGCGCCCGAACCGGCCGCCGTGTTGCCCGTGCCGTTGCCGGCGTTGGCTGCGGTCGAGCTCGCGTCGCCGGTACCGGCGAAGTACGGGTTGTCGCCCGAACCGCCGCCGCCACCGTTGCCCGGGGGCAATTGCTCGAGGGCACCGACGCGACCGTCGAGGCTATCGAATCGGTCGGTCAACTGGCCGAAGTTCACTGCGTCGCTCCGGTTCACACCGTCAGCCACGTTGGTCAGCACCACCGGCGCCGCGGCCGTCCCGCCCAGCGTCACCGAACCGTAGTTCGGCGTGCCGTCGGCGTTCAGGTCGTAACGCACCGCCAGCGAATCGGTCGCGCCGTACGCGGCCGCAGCCTGGATCGCCTGCTCGACGGTCTTGTACTGCTGGCCATTCACCTGGAACGCCGAGTTGGCCAGCTTGCCGTCCGCGTCGACCGTCGTGCCGCCGCCGAGCGTCGTCGCGACGCTGTCCGCGACACCGTACAACTGCGAACCGTTCACTGCGTCCTTACTCGCCGCGCTCACCGCGCCCGCAGCCACGCCGGTCAGCACGCGGTCGCCCGCCGTGCCCGTGAAGTCCACGGTCGTACCGTCCGTGTCCTTCGCGACCGTGATGTCGCGCGTCGTCGCATCCTGCTGAACGAGGCCGATCGAGCCATCCGACAGGCTGTCGGAGATGTTCGTGATCGCATCGCCAACGTTGTTGAACGTCTGCTTGTTGACCACATACGTCGGGCTCGTCACGTTGCCGTTCGCGTCGACGGTCGAACCGCCGCCCAGCGAAGCCGCCACGCTCTGCGACACGCCATGCAACTGCGCGCCGTTCACCGCTTCCGTGCTGGTGGCGTTCACCGCGCCCGCCTTCACGTTCGAGATCGTCGTGCCGGCCGCGCCCTTCAGCGCGATCTCGTCGAAGTTCGCCGTACCGTTGGCGTTCTTGCCGTACGTCACCGCAAGCGACGTGAGGCCCGAACCCGGGTTGGTCGGATCGACCGGTGCGACGAGGCCCGCGTTCTGCAACTGGCTCACGTTC
Organism: Burkholderia sp. BE12; assembly: GCF_002959955.1. Taxonomy (NCBI): domain Bacteria; kingdom Pseudomonadati; phylum Pseudomonadota; class Betaproteobacteria; order Burkholderiales; family Burkholderiaceae; genus Burkholderia; species Burkholderia sp. BE12. The sequence continues at coordinate 74,320 of NZ_PREY01000004.1, forward strand.
ACCGCGTCGTGCGCGTCCACGCCATCCGCGACGTTCTTCAGCGTCACCGGGCCGGTCGACTTGCCACCACCCAGCGTCACCGAGTTGTAGTCCGTCGCGCCGTTCTTGTTGTCGTACGTCACCGCAGCGAAGGACTGACCCGTCACCGGATCAACCAGGCCCGAATCGGCCAGTTGGTTCTGGATCACCGTGATGTTGTTCGTATTGGTCACGACTCGGCCATCGAGGTTACCCAGTGCCGCGCCCACGTCGTGGTAATCGGCCTTCTGCGATACATCCGTCGGATCGGCCAGCGAGTATGTCGGCGCCGTCACGTTGCCGTTCGCATCGACGGTCGAACCGCCGCCCAGCGAAGCCGCCACGCTCTGCGACACGCCATGCAACTGCGCGCCGTTCACCGCGTCCTTGCTCGTCGCGCTGACATCGCCCGCCGCCACGTTCGTGATCGTCGTGCCCGTCGCCGGATCTCCGCTCAGCGTGATCAAGCCCTTCGTCGCGTCGTCGTAAGCGACGGCGAGCGGGTTGCCCGGGCCGCCCGGGTTTTGGGCGACGTAATCCTTCAGTTGATCGACGTTCACCGCATCGGTGCCCGCCGTACCCGCCGCCACGTTGGTGATCTGACGTTCACTGCCCACGGTGCCGACCGACACCGAGTTGACGCGATTCGCCTGCGAATTCGCACCCAGCGCGACCGAATTACCGGCGCTCGCCAGCGCGTTATAGCCCATCGCGGTCGCGTTGTTGCCCGTCGCCCCCGCGTTCGTGCCGATCGCCAGACCCTGGCTAGCCGCGTTTGCACCGTTACCGATCGCAACGGCGCTCGCGCCGGTGGCGCTAGCCAGCGAACCGATCGCCGTCGCGAAATTGGCACCCGCCGTGGTCACCGCGCCGGAGCCGATCGCCACGCTCGAGCTGCCGTTCGCAATCGCACCGCCACCGATCGCCGTGGCATTGCCGTTCAGCGCCTGCGCATCGCTACCGAGCGCCGTGGCTTGCGTGCCGGTCGCTTGCGCGGCCGCACCCACCGCGACACCGCCGATGCCGCTCGAAGTTGCACCCGTGCCCGCGGCAAGACCGCCCAGCCCGGCCGCCGTCGTCGGCACATCGCTGCCGTCGCCGGCGCCGTCCGCCACGAAGTAGTCGCTGGCCGCCGCCGTCTGCGGCATCGCATCCAGCGTCGACTTGATCTCCGCCACCTGATCGTTCACCTGATTAAGCGTCGCGGTCGAGCTGCTGGTGAGCTTCGCGTCCAGCGTGCGCAGGTTGACCGCATCGGTCCCGCTCTGCGCGTCGCCGACGTTGACGATCCGGCGCTCGGCGCCCGCCTGGCCCACCGACACCACACCAACCTGATTCGCGACCGAGTTCGCGCCCAGTGCCACCGAGTTCATGCTCGACGCACTTGCACCCGTACCCAGCGCGAGCGACGACGTCCCACTCGCCGACGCGTTCGCACCCAGCGCGACCGAATTGCCCGACACGGCATTCGCCTTCGCGCCGATGGCCACCGCACGGCTGCCCGTTGCCGACGCGTCGTCCGTGCCGTCGTTCAGGCCGTTCGCCTTGAAGTAGCGCGTCGCCGTCGTGATCTGATCGCCAGTCGACGCTTGCAGCGCATCCAGTTGCGACACGTTCACCGCGTCGTTGGCGTCCGTGCCGTTGGCCACGTTCTTGATCTGCGTGCCCGTCGCCGGATCACCGCCCAGCGTGATCGTGCCCTTCGACGTGTCGTCGTACGCCACCGCCAGCGACGTCAGGTCGCCCGTGCCCGGATCCGTGCCCACCAGGCCCGCATCCTTCAACTGCTGCACGTTCACCGCATCGGTGCCGTTCACGCCCGCCGCCACGTTCGTCAGCGTGCGCTGGTTACCGTTCGCATCCGCGAAGTTCACGCTCGTCCCGCCCGTGTCCTTGCCGACCGTCAGCTCAGCATTCGCGTTCGCCTGTTGCACCAAGCCTGCCTTGCCATCCAGCAGGTTCGTGATGTTCGTCGTGTTGCCCGTCACGCGACCGTCCAGGTTCGTCAGCGCATCGCCAACGTTGTGGTAGTCGGTCCGGCCGTCGCCGCTCGCATCCGCGAGATCGTACGTCGGCGCCGAGATCGTGCCGTCCGGGTTCACGGTGGACCTGCCACCCAGGTTGTCCGCCACGCTCTTCGACACGCCGAACAGCTGCGAGCCGTTGACCGCGTCCTTGCTCGTCGCCGACAGGCTGCCATCTGCCACGTTCGACAGCTTCGTGCCGTTCGCGCCACCCTTCAGCGCAACCTCGTCGAAGTTCGCCGAACCGTCCGCGTTCGTGCCGTACGTCACCGCCAGCGAGGCCAGGCCTGCGCCCGGGTTGGTCGGATCGATCGGCGCAACCAGGCCGGCGTCCTGCAACTGGCCAAGGTTCACCGCGTCACGACGATCCACACCATCGGCCACGTTCTTGATCTGCGTGCCCGTCGCCGGATCACCGCCCAGCGTGATCATGCCCTTCGACGTGTCGTCGTACGCCACCGCCAGCGACGTCAGGTCGCCCGTGCCCGGATCCGTGCCCACCAGGCCCACATCCTTCAACTGCTGGACGTTCACCGCGTCGGTGCCGTTCACGCCCGCCGCCACGTTCGTCAGCGTGCGCTGGTTGCCGTTCGCATCCGCGAAGTTCACGCTCGTCCCGCCCGTGTCCTTGCCGACCGTCAGCTCCGCACTCGCGTTCGCCTGTTGCACCAGGCCTGCCTTGCCATCCAGCAGGTTCGTGATGTTCGTCGTGTTGCCCGTCACGCGACCGTCCAGGTTCGTCAGCGCATCGCCAACGTTGTGGTAGTCGGTCCGGCCGTCGCCGCTCGCATCCGCGAGATCGTACGTCGGCGCCGAGATCGTGCCGTCCGGGTTCACGGTGGACCTGCCACCCAGGTTGTCCGCCACGCTCTTCGACACGCCGAACAGCTGCGAGCCGTTGACCGCGTCCTTGCTCGTCGCGCTGACTTCGCCTGCCGCCACGTTCGTGATCGTCGTGCCCGTCGCCGGATCGCCGCCCAACGTGATCAAGCCCTTCGACGTGTCGTCGTACGCCACCGCCAGCGACGTCAGGTCGCCCGTGCCCGGATCCGTGCCCACCAGACCGACATCTTTCAACTGCTTCACGTTCACCGCATCGGTGTCCGCCGTACCCGCCGCCACGTTCGTGATCTGACGTTCACCGCCTGCGGTACCCACCGATACCGAGTTGACGCGATCCGCCTGCGAACCGACGCCCAGTGCGACCGAGTTGTCGGCGGTCGACTTCGCGTTAAAGCCCATCGCCACCGAATTGGCACCCGTGGCCCCCGAGTTCGTGCCGATCGCCAGACTCTGGCGGGCTGCCGTTGCGCCATTACCAATCGCGACAGCGCTTCCGCCTGCCGCGTTAGCCAGCGAACCGATCGCCGTCGCGAAATTGGCACCCGCCGCGGTCACCGCGCCGGAGCCGATCGCCACGCTCGAGCTGCCGTTCGCCGTCGCGCCGCCGCCGATGGCCGTGGCGCTACCGCTCAGCGCCTGAGCATCGCTGCCGAGCGCCGTGGCTTGCGTGCCGGTCGCTTTCGCCGCCCCACCCACTGCGACACCACCGATGCCGCTCACGCTTGCGCCCGCGCCCGCGGCAAGACCGCCGTCCCCGGCCGTTACGGTCGGCACATCGCTGCCGTCGCCAGCCCCGTCCGCCACGAAGTAGTCGCTGGCCGCCGCCGTCTGCGGCATCGCATCCAGCGTCGACTTGATCTTGGCCACCTGGGCATCGACCTGATTCAGCGTCGCGGTCGAACCGGCGCCGATCTTCTCCTCCAGCGTGCGCAGGTTCACCGCATCGGTTTCGTCTCGTGCGTCGCCGACGTTGACGATCCGGCGCTCAGCGCCTGCCTGGCCCACCGACACCACGCCGATCTGGTTCGCGATCGAGTTCGCGCCCAGCGCCACCGAGTTCATGGCCGATGCGCTTGCACCCGCGCCCAGCGCGAGCGAGGCTGTCCCGCTCGACAATGCGTTCGCGCCCAGCGCGACCGAATTGCCCGATACCGCATTCGCGTTCGCACCAATGGCCACTGCCCGCGTGCCCGTTGCCGACGCGTCGTCCGTGCCGTCGTTCAGGCCGTTCGCCTTGAAGTAGCGCGTGGCCGTCGTGATCTGATCGCCCGTCGACGCTTGCAGCGCGTCCAGTTGCGAAACGTTCACCGCGTCGTTGGCGTCCGTGCCGTTGGCCACGTTCTTGATCTGCGTGCCCGTTGCCGGATCGCCGCCCAGCGTGATCGTGCCCTTCGCCGCGTTGTCGTACGTCACCGCCAGCGACGTCAAGTTACCCGAACCGTCGTCACCCACCAGGCCGGTGGTCTTCAACTGGCCGACGTTCACCGCGTCCGCGTCGCCAACACCTGCCGCCACGTTGACGATCCGACGCTCGGCGCCCGTACCGCCGACCGACACGACATTGCTATCGACCGCGACCGAGCCATTACCCAGCGCAACCGAGTTATTGCCGATCGCGACCGCATTCGCGCCGAGCGCCATGGTGTTCGACGCGGATTTCGCGTTGAAACCGAGCGACGTGCCGTTGGCTGCTGCCGACGACTGCGCGCCGATCGCGATCGAGTTCGTGCTCTGGGCTTTCGCGTCGTGACCGAGCGCCACGGCATCCTGCGAGGCAGCTGCGGTATCGCCGATCGCAACGCCACCGTTCATCCCGACCTTCGCATTGCTGCCGATCGCAACCGCGCCGGTGCCAGACGCCACGGCATTATCGCTGCCGTTATTCGCACCGTTCGCCTTGAAGTACGGTGTATCACCTGCGCTCACCCCTGCAATCGCAGACTTCAACTGACCTAGGTTCACAGCGTCGGTGTTCAGTGTGCCGTCGGCCAGATTGATGATCCTTCGCTGGCCGCCCGCTGCGGTAGTACCGACCGAAACGACGTTCGCGGCATCCGCTATCGAGTTACGGCCGAGCGCCACACTGTTGGTGCCCAATGCGGTTACCGAGGCGCCATAGCCCACGGCAGTCCCGTTATCGGCCAACGCCGATGAGCGGCTGCCGACGGCAAGAACCTGGGAGCCGGTCGCGTTGGCATTGGAACCCAGCGCAGTGGCACCGCCGCCATTGGCAACCGATGACGTGCCGAAGGCCGCCGCGGTCGCCTGGCCTGCGACGGCGTCTGCCGAGGCGTTGGTACCGATGGCTACCGAGCTATGAGCAGCGTTAGCAGTCTGGCCGATTGCGATGCCGCCGCCGTTAGACCCGTTCGCACCGCTAGCAGTCGCGGCTGCCCCGCCACCAATTGCGATCGATCCGGTGTTGGTGGCCACCGCAGCAGCACCTGCGCTTCCCGCGTTGACCACGATATAGGGGTTGTCCGCTGCCGCAATTGCGGCGGTCAACTGGTTGACGTTGACAGCATCCGTGCTCGCCGTACCGGCGGCCACGTTGGTGATCTGGCGCTGCACAGCGGCAGACCCAACCGATACCGAGTCGCGTCGATCGGTCGTGGATTCGGCACCGAGTGCAACCGAGTTCGCAGTAGTGGCGCTCGCGTTTCGACCAAGTGCAGTGGAAGCACTGCCGCCTGCCGCAGCACCGGCTCCGACGGCAACAGCGTAGGTATTCGTACTTGCACCAGTCCCGATTGCCGTCGCAAAATCACTGCGCCCGGCATTCGTATTGGCGCCAACGGCGACGCTATACACACCTGCCGCGGTTGCATTCGCGCCGGCCGCCAGCGATCCGCCGCTCGCCATCGCCGCATTGGCTGGAACGCCTGCCGCCCCAGCGTTGGCCACGAAGTACGGATCCCCCCCCGCCGCCGCCACCGCCGCATTCAACTGATTGAGGTTGACCGCATCCGTGCCTGCGACACCCGCGGCCAGATTGTTGATGCGGTGGCTCGTCATGTTGACGTTGTTGTCGAAATCCGCCGGGCCGGTGATGTGCACGCCGGAACCGCCGAGCAGCACGAGATGGCCGTCCGCGCTCCCCATGATGCCGGCTTCGGTTGCCGCAGACGGCACGCCGTTGCCGCTACCAGCCGGCGTGGTGTTGTTATAGAGCATGAACGACGGACGGTGATTCTGCGTCAACTTGTTGTTTCCGCCAGCACACGCCTGAGTGAACGCCGTGCCCACGCCGGTGCCGGATCCATAGGCCATCCCGTTTACGCCCCCCGTCGGGCCGCAAAGAGCCAACCCGCCCGCGCCGTTCGCAGCGGATTGCGCGTCCGCTTCGAACGAAACCGCCGTACCGCCGACACCCGCAATCATCGCCACCGCGGCCGTCACCGCCGAGCGCACGGTCGACGTCGATTTCGCATGCGCGCGTGCCGTTTCCGGAGCTGCCATCCAGGTGCCCGTCGTCGCGTTCCAGACGGAACGATATGTTTTGTTCACGTTACTTCCCCTGCGTATAAAAAGATGGGAGGACGAAATTCCAGTTACATGCAGGAGGGTAATTTTTTAACTTCGCTTCGATAATCGGACGATGGGACGCCCTACCACATATCTTCTAGGACTGGTCCGACCATGACCTTGCTTGACAATCACAGGGATATTTAAGCCGGTTGGGTTCGCTCGCCCGATAACGGATTTCGTTTGACAAACTTCGCGCACGGGCCTTATATACGCATCGCGCAGGCGACCCAGCAAATAGGACTTGTCCTAGCGATCCGAACACAATACTTCGGACTGCCCTACATACGGACAGGCAGGCTATCCCGATAATTGGCTCGTTCTCCGAGCCCGCGGCATGCATGCCGCCATCCCACACGGCCTACGGATATCGCCACCGCCGGACGGCTTCGCCCTGTTTTCAGGTCGAATCGCTCGCGGCGCCTGACATGCGCTTTGTTACAACGGTATTCGTTTCATGCCCATCCGAAAACTCTTCAAGCCGCCGAACGGCGCGAACGCGCCGTTCGCGTCGATCGACGACGACACGCGCGACCTGAGCCTGCTGAACCGTTACCAGCGCTTCACGCTCTACGGCGGCGCCGTCGTGCTGTCGATCGTGATCGTGTTCGCGACGACCGTGCTGCTCATCGGTACCGCGCGCGACTACATTGCGAAGCGGCACGAGCTTTTTACGACGCACAAGGCACTCGTGCAACTCGAGATCGACACCAAGCAGGCATCGTTGCGGCGCTCGGTGCTTAATGCCGAGCTGTTATGGCATGGCCATCCGCCGCACCACGACGCGCCGAGCGACGCGCTGGTGCGCGACGGGCACGTGGTCGTCGCGCCGATGCCCGGCGTGGCGCCGATCTTCGTGGCCGAGGCTGACCCGGGCCACGCGCCGTCGCGTGAAATCACCCGCTACGTCGAGCTGATGGAACGGCAGACGATCTCCGTGACCGCGGCGGCCCGGCAAACCGGCCGCCCCGTCACCGGCTACGCGTACAACCCCGACCGGACCATCATCGCGATCGCGCCGCCGCCATCGGTGCCGTACCGCGACGTGCTCGCGCGATTCGGCGTGCCCGACACCCGCGCGTTGATCGACCGGCTCGCATTCGACGTCGCGAACTGGTCCGACCCGGCCGTCGCACACGACTGGCGCAAAACACGCCGGATCTCCTGGCAGGGGCCGCTCGTCGATCCGTTCACGGGGAAGTATGTGTTCCGGCTCGTCGAGCCCGCGTTTGACGGCGACCACCTGTTCATGAATTTTGTCAGCGATCTCGACGCCGGCGTGATCGACGATCGCCTCAAGCACGCGCCCGAAGACGCCGTCGTGATGCTCGTCGACCGCGACGGCCGCGTGCTGCTGAGCGAGGACCGCACGCGCGCGTCGATCGATGGCGGCGCACTGATGCGCCGCACGCTCGAACAGGGCGCGTGGCGCCGTGGCTTCGAACGCGCCGAGGACAGCTATCGCGACGGCGTCTTTACGATCAGCGGCCGCGTGTCCGACACGGGCTTCGCGATCGTCTACGCGTATTCGTGGCGCACGATCGCGATCGGAATCTGGCCCGCGATCGCACGGGAATTCGGCGTGACCGCGCTGATGCTGTTCGTGCTGTGGGGGCTCGTGATCGCGTTCGACCTGAAGGTGTTCGCACCGCTGTTCCGCCGCTCGCGCCGCGTGTTCGAAAGCGAACGGATGAACCACGCGATCATCGCGACGTCGCCGTTCGGCATCGGTCTCGTATCGCTCGATACGCAAACGGTGTTGCTCCGCAATCAGATGATGGAGCTTTACGAGCAGGCCGCGGGCGATCCGCCGCTGCATGCGCGCCTGCTCGCGCACCATGCGGCGCACGGCGACGGCTCGCACGCGCAACTCGATGTCGAGCTTCCGATAACGCTCGACGACGGCCGCAAACGCGATCTGCTCGTGAACTACGTGCGGCTGCGCTACAAGGGCCGCGACACGATGCTGCTCAACTTCTCGGACATCACGACGCGCGCCGACGCCGAGCGCGCACTCGATAGCGCGAACCGTGCGAAATCGACGTTCCTCGCGACGATCAGCCACGAGATTCGCACACCGCTCAACGCGATGCTCGGCAACCTCGAACTGCTCGATCGTGCGCCCGATCCGAGCCGCCAGAAAAACCGCCTGCACGCGGTCACGTCCGCCGCGCGCCTGCTGCTCGACATGCTGAACAACGTGCTCGACATGACCAAGATCGAAGCCGACCGAATGACGCTCGAGGCCGGCAGCTTCCGGATCGACGAGCTCGCGCGCGAGGTGGTCGATCTGTTCGAGCCGATCGCCGCCGCGAAGGGCGTCGTGCTGCATGCCGATATCGATTCGCGCGTCGCGCGCCACTACATCGGCGATCCGCTACGCGTACGCCAGATCGTCGTCAACCTCGTCAGCAATGCGATCAAGTTTACCGATCGCGGGATGGTCGCACTGTCGGTATCCGCATCGGGCGCCGATGCGACGCCGGTGACGATCCGCGTCAGCGATTCGGGCATCGGCATGACGGCCGCGCAACTCGAAACCCTGTTCGAGCCGTTCGCGCAGGCCGACGCGTCGATCGCGCGCCGTTTCGGAGGCACCGGCATCGGCCTCGCGCTGAGCCGCCGGCTCGCCGAATCGATGGACGGCGGCATCACGGCCGATAGCGTGCCGAACGTCGGCTCGACGTTCGTCGTCACGCTGCCGCTGGCGCTCGACGATCGCCCCGGTGCGGCGACCGACGAACCGGGTGCCGACGCGCCGGATGCGCGCGTACTGTTCGTCGACGACAACCCCGTCAACCGCTCGCTCGTGCACGATCAGCTCGACGTGCTCGGCTATCGCGCGGACGTGGCCGCGAGCGTCATGGAAGCGCTCGAACTGGTCGAGCGCAACGACTACGCGCTCGTGATGACCGATCTCAACATGCCGGGCCTCGACGGCTACACGTTCGCGCGGGTGCTGCGCGAACGCGGCCACGTGCTGCCGATCCTGGCCGTGACCGCCCATGCGGATGCCGGCGAGCAGCGCCTGTCGCGCGAAGCCGGCATCGATGAAATCGTCACGAAGCCGACGTCGCTGAAGTCGCTCGAACTGGTGATCGCCCGCTATACGGGCACGCAACGTCAGCACCGTCCGATGCAGAACCTGCCGTCGTCCACCGGCGGACCACTGCCTCACGAGTTGCACGCGGCGCTGTCCGACGCGACGCAACGCGCCAACGCCGCGGTCCTGCGCGCACTCGAACAGGGCGACCTGAAAGCGGCGCGCGCCGAGATCCACAGCATGCGCGGCGCGTTCGCGATGATCGGCGAACGCGGCGTGTCGGATATCTGCGCGACGTTGGAAACGCTGGCCCAGGCCGGTGATGCGGTCGCGTTCGCACGCGGGTTCGATCAATACCGGCGCAGCGCGGATGAAGCGCTGGGCCGACGCCGCGCGACCGATGGAAAATCGTCATGCTCGTCGGTGCCGGCCGATACCGAAGCCGGACGATAAGCACCGGCCCGCTTGCCGCGCGGCAGCGGGCACGGATGGACTCCATCCACCAGATGTCGACGTGTCGACGCCGGCCCGCCACTCGGGCGCGGCGCTTTCTCTTTGATACGTAGCGGATGTTTGATTCCTTTGTCGCCGCGCGGTGCACGATCATGGCGGCCGGCTTCGCGGCCATGCATGGCCGAGCGCCCGCGCATGACGGGGTGCGTGCGGGATAAAGGGAGTAAAGGGAGAACAGCGAGAGTAAAGAAAGGTGCGTGGCTACCGAACGCTGAGGTTCGACGCTCGCATGAGGCAGCGTTAGGAGTAGTGCTACAAAGTAGCGTGAACCACGACCGAGCCCACCGGCCGCCGTCGAACTTGCCTCGGCGCCACGCACGACCAGCATAGCGCCGCTGCGTGCTTCAACCAATCGGACCAGGCTGATTTTCCGGTCACATTTACGTGCTCGGGTTTGACGGTCGTGCTGCCGCCATTTGGCGGTGCCGCGCGGCGCGGCCTGCGTTTCCGCCTGCCGCCCGCGCGAAACCAGCGTTACTGGCGAATCGTCGCTTGCGCCGCCAGTTTGTCGACCAGCGCGTTCATGGCCTGGCTCGTCGCCTGCGCTTCCATTTGCTGGCGCAACACGGTCTTCGCCTGGTCGAACGTCGGCACGACGGTCGGCCGCTTCTCGGCGAGCTTCGCGAGCACGAACGCATTGCCGACCTGAACCGGGCCGACGGTCGCGCCCGGCTGCGCCGATGCGATCGCCTGTGCGACGGGCAACGGCAGGCCGCCCGTGTTGCCTTCGGTCACAGGCGTCTTCAGCGAGAACCACGGGGCGACGCCCGCATTGTCGACGGTGTTGTACTTCTTCGCGACCGCGTCGAATGCGGCGCCCTGCTTCAGCTCCGCGAGCGCGGCATTGACCGTGGCGGCGTCGGCAACGCCGATCACTTCCGTGTGGTAGTCGAACTTCCCGGCGGACGCGACGATCGCGTCGTAGCGCGCCTTCACCTGTGCGTCGGTCACGGGTTGCACGCGGGTCGTATCGCGCAGATAGAGGTTCGCGGCGGCTTCCGTGCGGGCGCGCGCCACGATGCCGAGCACTTCCGGACGGCTGCCGTAGTTCGCCTTGTCGGCGGCCTGCTCGACCAACTGACGGACGATCAGGTCGCGCTTGATCTGCGCGCGCAGCGCCGGCGTGTCGGGCTGGCCCGACGCCTTGACGATGCTGTCGACATCGGCTTGCGCGATCGGCTGGTTGTTGACGAGTGCCGCGACGCCCTTCGGCAGCGCCGAAGCGGCTGCTTGCGGCTCGGCGGCCGACACATGCGTGATGCCAGCCGTGCAGACGAGCGCGACAATGGCGGAAATGGCGTGGAGGCGGTTCTTCTTCATGAGAGGGTGTCCTTCCTTGGTAAGTGAAATCGAATATCGCGCTCGACATGACGATGAACGCGTGTTCCCGCGATGCCATCGCGGCTGGTCTGCCGACGCCACGATGCAGCGAGGCGGTCGTCATGCAGAAGGGTGATGCATGCACTGGCGCAACGTTTCGTGTCGCAGCACTGGCAATCCCGGCTCACGCCGCGATTGCGTGCCCGCGTCGTGCGTGTTTGCGAACGCCGACACGGAAGAATGTCCTGCGCTCGCATCTGGCAGCGTTGTTCCGACAATCAACCGTGGAGGTCAATTAACGCGGCCGAGCCCACCGGCCGCCGCAGGACACTCATTCGTGTCGGTTCCACAAGCGGTTCGCCGCGCGCCCGGGAAAAAGACGCCGCCCGAACCCGAGCGGCGCATCGAACGAAGACGAGCTTCGGATACGAGGTATCGAACGGTCACCATGCATCCGTTCGATTCGATCATTGTCAAGGGGTCACAGGTGTTCGCACAATCGGCCCAGTCCGATTCGAAGGTGTTCGTGCGGACGCCGATCCATTGAATCAGACAGGTCTGATTCCCCCTTCTACCGGCGTTGGACACAATGGCCGTGCTGGATGACACCCCCTGTCACCCCGGCACATCGCAATAGTTGTCTCCGTTCGACACCGCCCGCTCCGGGCGGTGCTTTTTTGCGCACGGTCGCGATGGCAATCGCCGTTTCGATCGAAACAGGCGGGTTCAGGCGTGGGCGCTCGGTGGTGGTCGGTGGGCGCGGCCACGACAGAGGTGTTGGAGTTGAAACAGATACGCTGCCATATGCGGACATCGAACGCTTACGCCTGAGCCCGATCGCTCCCCTGCCACGTCGGCGCGACACAGGCGAGGTCTCGCACGATGCACACCCATCACGCCGCCGCCATCGGCTTCGCGGCCGGTATCTATACGCTCCCGTTCTGACCGCTCAAGCACAAGCCAGCGACACTGAAATTCGCACGGCAAGCAACGCTGCGCGCTATACCGGGGAATTCAGGCGCGACCTGCCCGGCAGGGACGCGTTGCACTGGGCTCAAGGCAAGCTCGCGGTCTCAGACACCGCCATCGCGTTCAGCGGCGATATTGCGCCGGGCCCAGACTACTGGTGCGAGCGTTTCTCGCAGTTCATCGGTGCGGCGCAGTACCGTTGAGCCGCGGCGGTGGCCGGGATTCGCGTAGACACAACCGGCCAGGTCGGTGGTAAACGGCGAATGCCCGTGATCGGCGGATTCGCGTCGATCACGGGCATTCATCGTGTCACGCCAGGGTGACGAGCCGCTTACCAGTAGAAACCGCCACCCACGACGGCGCCGACTTCGCCGCGACTGCTCGTGTTCGCCGATGCCTTGATCGTCCACTTGCCGTCACGGGTCATATACGACACGCCCAGCGCCGAACCGTACTCGCCGCCGTACGTGCTGCCGGCCATCGCGACGAACGTCCGGCCGGGCAGCGTCGACTGCGGCAAGCCTGCCACCGCCATCGCCGCGGCCACGCCGCCCATCGCGTCCTGACGTGCGCTGCGAGCTGTATTGTTCATCTGTTGCACGTTGACCGCATCGGTCGGCGCGGTGCCCGCCGCGACGTTCGTGATCTGGCGCTCGGCGCCTGCACTGCCGACCGACACCGCGTTGTCGCGATCCGCGGTCGAGCCGGCGCCCAGCGCCACCGAGTTGCTGCCCGATGCGTTCGCGTTCTGGCCGACTGCCGTGCTGCCGCTACCGGACGAATTCGAACCCTGGCCCAGCGCCGTGCTGCCGTCGCCCGACGCGTTCGAGCCGTGCCCGATCGCCGTGCCGTTGTTGCCGGAAGCCAGCGAGCCCTGACCGATTGCCGTGCCGCCGCCGGCCGATGCGCTCGCGCCATTACCGATCGCCGTGCTGTTGCTGCCCGCCGCATCGGCTTCGGAGCCGAGCTGCACGCTGCCTTCGCCACTACCGGACGGATCGAAGCCGCCCGAGCCGTTACCCGGGCCGCCGGGGCCACCGGAACCCCCACCCGCTTCCAGGTCGGACACACGGTCGCCGAGGCCGGAGAACCGATTCTCGAATTCCTGCTGCATCGCGAACAACTGGCCGCCGTTCACCGCATCCATGCTGCCCGACGCGATCAGCCCAGCCCCGACGTTGTGCAGCACCGTGCCGTTCGAGCCGCCGAACGTCACGCTGTCGAGGTCGATGCCGTCGTACACCACGGCACCGAGCTCCTTGCCCGTGTAATCGATCAGGCCTGTCGCCTTCAATTGCGCGATCGTCACGGCGTCGTCGTCCTGCACACCGTTCGCAACGCCCGACAGCGTGCGCGCACCGCTCGTTCCGGCGAAGTTCACCGACGTGCCGCCCGTGCTCGCGGCGACCGTAATCGCGCCCGTCGTCTGGTCCTGCCGGACGAGACCGATCTGGCCCGATGCGAGCTGGCTGTTGATGTTCGTGATCTCCGTACGGTTGTCCGAGATACCCGATGCGTTCTGCGCGACGGCCTGGTTCGTGGCATACAGTTGATCGCCCGTGACCGCATCCATGCTGCCTGCCTCGACGTCACCGTTTGCGATGCCCGTCAGCTTGCGCTCACCCGCCGTGCCGGCAAAGTTCACCGCCGCGCCGTCCGTGTTCGCGCCCACCATCAGGTCCGCACCCACCGCCGATTGCTGCACCAGACCGATCGAACCGCTGTTCATGTCGCTGCGGATCTGCGTGATCGACGTTTCGTTGTTCGTCACACGTTGATCGAGGTTGCTTACGTTCACGCCGACCGTATGCAACTGATCGCCCGTGACGGCATCGGTGCTGCCTGCCGCGACATCGCCGTTCGCGAGGCCCGTCAGCTTGCGCTCGCCCGCCGTGCCGGCAAAGTTCACCGCCGCGCCGTCCGTGTTCACGCCCACCGTCAAGTCCGCACCCGCAGCCGTTTGCTGCACCAGGCCGATCGTGCCGCTCGACAAATCGGCGAGTTGATCGTTGATCGTCGTGATGTCGGTCGTATTCTTCGCGATGTGGGTCTGGTTCTGCGTCACACGACCGTCGATGTTCGTCAGTTGCGTGTTCAGATTCGACACGTCGCCGCCGAGTTGAGTCACGCTGCTGCCGAGCTCTGCGATGTCGGACGTGTTCTTTGCGATGTCCTGATTCGTGGCATGCAATTGATCGCCCGTGACGGCATCGGTACTGCCAGCCGCGACGTCGCCGTTCGCAAGACCCGTGAGCTTGCGCTCGCCAGCCGTGCCGGCGAAGTTCACCGCCGCACCATCCGTGTTCGCACCCACCGTCAGGTCCGCACCTGCACCCGCCTGCTGGACCAGGCCCGTCGTGCCGCTGCCGATCTGGTCCGCGAGCGCCTTGATGTCGCCTTCGTTGACCGTCACGCGGCCGTCGATGCCCGTCACCTGCGCGCCGAGGTCCGTCATGTCGCTGCCGAGCCGGGTCACGTTGCTGCCCAGGTCCGCGATATCGGACGTGTTCTTCGCGAGGTTGCCGTTCGCGGTCGTCAGTGCGTGGTCGAGACCGTCGAGCGCTTCGCCCACGGTCGTTTGCGTGCCACCGTTCGCGAGGTTGTACGTCGGGCCCGTGACGGCACCCGTCACCGGATCGATCGATGAGCCGCCGCCGAGCGCTTCCACCACCGGCGACAACTGCGACACGTTCACCGCGTCGTTGGCCTCCGTGCCGGCTGCCATGTTGGTGATCTGGCGTTGCCATGCCGAAGAGCCGACGGACACCGTCCTGTCCCGGTCCGCGACCGAGTTGGCGCCAAGCGCGACCGACTCGTGACCGAACGCCGTTGCAGATACGCCGACGGCCGACGAGCGCAGCCCCGTTGCAATCGTCCCCTTGCCCAGTGCCGTACTGGACTCGCCCGATGCCGTAGCACCCACGCCCAGCGCGATAGTGTTCGTGCCGCTCACGGTTGCGCTGTGACCGATGGCGATCGCGTAGGTACTCGTGGCTTCCGCGGCACCGCCGATCGCGATCGAACCGGCTGCAGCCTTCGCGGGGGCAGCCACCGTATTGATCTTCACGTAATCGTCCGTGATGGCGCTACCCAGCTTGCTGTTGATCGTCGTGATGTCGGCGGTGTTCTGCGCGATCTGCTGATGGGTGGCATACAGTTGCGACCCGTTCACCACATCGGTGCTTGACGCCGACACATCGCCAGCCGCCACATTCACGATCTTGCGTTTAACCGCGGCCGATCCAACGGAAATCGTGTCCGCTTTATCGGCAACGGAGTTGGTGCCGATGGCCACTGCGTTGGAAACACTTGCATTGGCGTTGTAGCCGAGCGCCACGGCACCCGCAACGGACGCCTTTGCCGTGTTACCCACCACCGTGGTGTAATTACCCGTTGCAGACACAGCGTTACCCAGGGCCAGTGCGCCGGTGCCACTCGCGGTGGCAAGACGTCCAACGGCAACCGCTCCGCTACCCGATGCGGTCGCCGAGCTACCGAATGCGGACGCCGAAATTCCAGAGGCCGTCGCACTCGTGCCAACGGCGGTCGCATAGGTAGTACCGGCCAACGCGCTATTACCCAAGGCCGTCGTGTAGTCGCCGTTCGCATTGGCGTAACGTCCCGTGGCAACCGACCCGAGGCCCGATGCGGTCGAGAAACTGCCAAAGGCAGACGACGACGTACCGGTGGCCGACGCCGAGGCGCCAAAGGCGGCCGACGATGTACCCGAGGCCGACGCAAAGGCGCCAAAGGCGGCCGACGACGTACCAGTGGCCAGTGTGCCGCTGCCCACAGCCGTCGCATCCTTGGTGAGGGCCTGAGCACTGTTGCCGATGGCGAGGCTATTCTCGCCGGACCCGATGGCCGCGGTCGTGCCGCTCACCTTGACGTAGGTGTCGTCCAATGCGGCCATGGTGCCGATCGAACCGATACTCGAAGCGTTGCATGCGCCTGTTTCTCCGAGCGTGCCGTTCCGCCCATCGACGGTCGTGCAGGTGCCTGCATCCGTCGTATCGGCGAAGGCCTGCGACGCCCCCAGCCCGAGCAGCATGGCTGCCAGTGCAATTGCGCTACGCACCAGCGCGCGCTGGCCACCGGACTTCTTCCGGCCCTTGGCAAATTCCGAAGCCGCCACCCAAGTACCCGTGACCGTATTGAAGATGGTGCGATGCGTCTTGTTCATGGCGACTCCTGAGATATGGGTTCATCTGTCAGGCGTCACTTTATTTCTGGGGCGCTCCCCATTCGATCGGACCAGTCCTAAAAACGACCGCACCTCGCACTTGGGTACTCGCCCCAAATAGATTGATCCATGTTTGAACAATAAGAGACACATCGCATTGCAGCTTCTGGTGATGCGCTCGAATGAGTGAGCGCCCCGTCGCTCCGCAGCACCGCAGCACCGCAGCACCGCAGCACCGCAGCACCGCAGTTTCCGACTAGTCCGATTGCCCCGTCTTCCAATTGTTGCGAGCATCGTCTACCCGCCTCGATCGGCGCTCAAATCGGCGACCGATCGGGCACGCACCGCGGGCGCAATTGCGCCAATGCGGCGTTCCTGTTTCGAGCAACGCGCAATACCTGCTCGCAATCCCGTGCGGCAGCCACGTATTTCAGGCCGCCTCGCAGCGACAGGAAGCCGGCCGCCGCGATATCCGGACCCGCATCGCTCCGGCATGCGTGATCGTTGCACTCATTCACGGTGTGCTCGCTTCTCGCCACGTCGCGCCCGCATGGTTCAACCCGATTCCCGATTCCGGTATGTCGACGCTCGCCAGTCATCCTCTGCGATCGTCCTCGACACCGCATCACGGCTCCGGAATCCCAACAGGATTATTTCGATGAGCGAAGTAGAACTGCCTACACGTGGCACCGGCCCCGCCACGCGCGAGGCTCCGAATGATGCCGATGCCGGCGGCCACACGCTGCAACGCGGCCTGACCTGGAAAGATGGTTTCTGGGTGACGAGCGGCGTGCCGGCCGGCGTGCTGTTCACGATCGGCGGCGTGTCCGCGACGATCGGCCACCCTGCATGGGCGATCTGGATTGCCGCGATCACGATGGGGCTGATTCAAAGCGCGACCTACGCGGAAATCTCCGGGCTGTTCCCGCATAAATCGGGCGGTGCGTCGGTGTACGGCGCGATGGGCTGGGTGCGTTACAGCAAGCTTATTGCGCCAGTATCCGTGTGGTGCAACTGGCTCGCATGGTCGCCGATGCTCGCGCTCGGTTGCGGCCTCGCGGCAAGCTATGCGCTCACGAGCCTGTTTCCCGCCGATGCGGCCATCGTGCAATGGAAGCTGACGCTGGCTGACCTGAGCTTCATCAAGCCGGGCCTCTCACTGCGGATCAACGCGACCTTCGTCATCGCGGCGATCCTGCTTTTGATCACGTTCCGGCTTCAGCACAGCGGCGCATCGAAGGCCGCAAAGACACAGCGCATTCTCGGCATCGCATCGCTCACGCCGCTGTTGATCGTCGGTATCGTGCCGTTCGTCACCGGCGACGTGCCGATGTCGAACCTGCTGCCACTGCTGCCGCTCGGTCACGATGCGCAAGGCAATCTCACGGCCGCGACGCTTGGCACGTGGAACGGGCAAGGCGTGACGATGGCGCTCGGCGCGATGTTCATGGCCGGCTGGGCATCGTACGGCTTCGAGACGGCCGTCTGCTACACGCGCGAATTCCGCGATCCGCGCCGCGACACCGCGAAGGCGATCTTCTGGTCGGGCGCGCTATGCCTCGTCGTGATGACGCTCGTGCCGATGGCGTTCCAGGGCGCGCTCGGCACGCAGGCGATGCTCGATCCCGCGATTCGCGACGGCACGGGCGTGGCGGCCGCGATGGCGAAGATCGTCGGCGGCGGCGCGTGGATCGCGAATGCGATTGTCGTGATGCTGATGCTGTCGATCCTGCTCATCGTGATGACGTCGATGATGGGCTCGTCGCGCACGCTGTACCAGGCGTCGGTCGACGGCTGGCTGCCGAAATACCTGTCGCGCGTGAACGAGCACGGCGCGCCCACCAGCGCAATGTGGACCGATCTCGGCTTCAACCTCGTGCTGCTGATGATGTCGGATTACATGACGGTGCTGTCGATCTCGAACGTCTGCTACATGCTGTTCGTGTTCCTGAATTTGCAGTCGGGCTGGATTCACCGGATGGATCGCGGCAACTGGGAGCGTCCGTTCCGCTGCCCGACGTGGCTGCTGGTTGCGGGTGCGATTTGCGGTTACGCGAACCTCGTCTATGTCGGCGCGGGCGCGGACCTGCAAGGCGAAGGCACGCTGCGCAACGGGCTGATCGCGATGCTGCTGATCGTGCCTGTGTTCGTCTATCGCCACTACTGGCAGGATCGTGGCCGCTTCCCCGCGCAGATGCAGCACGACATGGAGCTGGAAGTGCCGAAGCGCGGCAAGTTGCTGAATCTCGCGCCGTATGCGGCGCTGATCGGCGCGGTGCTGACGGTCTGGCTGTCGTACCACTTCGCCTGGGTGCATTGAGCGTCGATTGCCTGCCGCGCCGAATCAGCCTGGTCTGATGGGCGCGCGCGGCTTTCGACGATAAGCTTGTTTTGCGCGGGTCCGGATTCGCAGGGCTAATCGGTCCTCGCCCAGCTACGCTCCGGCGATTCCGGATACCGCGCGCCGTTCGCTTGCGACGGCTTCGATGCGGGCGCTCGATGGTGGCCGGTGGGCGCGGCCACGTTTTGAAGGGCGCTGATCCTGCTGCAACTCGATAACGCTGCCATATGCGAGCGTCGAGCGCCCGCATCGAAGCCCTGCCGCGTGTATGCGATACCGATCGCGATCGGAGTTCATATGAATCCACGACAGACGACCCTGCAAGACGGCGAATACTGGGCCGCCTGCAAGGAACGCAACGATCTCGCCGCGGCCGTCAACGGCCATGGGGCCGTGTATCCGCGCACGAGGATGACCGTGCGCGATGGCATCGCGGTTTTCCATCGCGGCGGCAATACGCTGTGGACGTGTCGCGCGCACTACGCGCTCAAGAATTTCACGATCGATCCCGCCTAGCGCGTCGAATCGATCGGACGCGGCAAGGTCGGCGAAACGCGCGACCTGCACCGCGCGAATCGCTCAATTGCGCATCGAAGCGCTCTCCCCAACGTACATTGGCCGAACGGCTAACGATCACAAAACGCACATAACGAGCACCTGTTCGGTCGTCGATTCCGCTAGAGTGGATACCAGTTTTCGCGCGCGGATGAATTGCCTTCAAAAGCACCCGGCATCCGATGAATCGGATTGCAAAATTCTGCGGCGTAAACGAGCGCGGGCCGTGAGTGTTGGAGCACCCACGACCCGCTGACCACCACCAACTCAACCAAGGAGTTGATCATGGCTGACGCGAATCATAACGCACCCGTGCTGTTCCCCGATCGTTTCGTGACGATTCAGGAGTCTTACCGTGACCGGACGGTCAGTCCGAACCATCGTGGCAAATATCGCCCCAAGACCCCTCCCGTCGCGTATCCGTGGATGAAGCTGTCCGGCCGCTGGATCGAAACGGCGGGGTTCGAGCCCGCGCAACGTGTGCGAATCGAGGTCACGCAACAGCGGCTGGTGATCACGCCCGTGAAGGAGTCAGACTGCGACGTTGCGCGTCACGGAATCCCGATGGTCAATCCCAACACGGGCTTGAGGCGCCGAATGCTGCCGGGAATGGGCGTGGAGCACGCCGAGTCGCATTGAGCAAGGCTTGAACGCGGCACTGTTCAACGTCTTGCTGGACAGCGCGCCGGATTCGGCTCAGCCCTGAAGAGGGCTGGGCCCCGAGGAAAGATGAACGGACGGAAGACTGCCTGGGTGACGCGCAGTGACCTTCGCCCATGCACACCACGTTCAACCCACCTGCGCCCCCACGGTACGAACGAACTCCGACACGCCCGTCAGCATGATCTGCACGCCCACACACAGCAGCAGGAACGCCGACACGCGCATCGCTACTTTCGTGCCGTCCGCACCGAGATAACGCGCCAGCGTCGTCGCGCGGCTGTAGATCTGCCAGATCGCAAGCGCCACCAGCGCGGCGACGGCCAGCGAAATCACGCCCGACATCAGATAATCCGACACACCGCGCGAGCGATTCGCATGCAGCGCGATACCGGCCGCGATCGACCCCGGCCCGATCGTAAGCGGCACCGTCAGCGGAAAGAACGCCCGCGACATCAGGCTCTGGAGATCGCCGCCGTGCGCCGGCGTGGAACCGCCCGGCACGTCGGGCGCATTGAGCATCGACCAGCCGGCAACCGCTACCGCGAACCCGCCGCCGATCCGCAGCGCCTCCATCGAGATGCCGAAGAAGTTCAGCACCGGCGCGCCGACGAAAAAAATCACGAGCAGCGTGCCGAACACGTTGATCGCGAGCTTCTTCGTCAACTGCGCGCGCTCGGCTTCCGTCAGCGATTGCGTGCGCTCGAGAAACACGAAGGCCATCGCGATCGGATTGATGATGCCGACCAGGCCCGTGAAGCCGAACAGGATTTCAGGAATCAGTCGTTCAACCGACATCGCCACAATGGTTCTCCGTAGACGTAACGTCACATGACGCAAAAAAACGGCCGCTCGACAGGAGCGGCCGCAATCGCAGATCGTTTCCAGCAGGCGGCGGAACCAATGTCCGACACCTCACTGAACTGAAATTGTGGTGGAGAGAAAGAGGATTCGGAATCAGTCGTGTCTGATTTTGCGGCGCCGATACATCTTGTTTCGAATCGGGAGCCCCGGAAACCGACCGGCGCGATCCATTGCGAATCGCGCGCAGCACGGGCCGCGCATCATTCACGCTTGCCGATACCGCTCGACATCGAGCGCACCCTCCGACTGCGCGACGACGACGGCCGTCACCGAATCGCCGGTCACATTGGCCGACGTGCAGCCCATGTCGATCAACCGGTCCACCGCCGCGATCACGCCGATCACTTCGAGCGGCAACCCGACCGACGCCAGCACGAGACTCATCACGACCAGCCCCGCGCCCGGCACGCCGGCCGCGCCGATCGACGCGAGCGTCGTCGTCGCGACGACGGTGGTGAGCTGCATCGCCGACAGCTCGATGCCGTACGCGTTGCTCGCGAACACGGCCACCGTGCCGAGATAGCACGCGAGGCCCGCCATGTTGACCGTCGAGCCGAGCGGAAGCACGAAGCTCGCCACCCCGTCGCCGACGCCGAGCCGCGCGCGGCAGGTGTCGAGATTCAGCGGCAGCGTGGCCGCGCTGCTCGCCGACGAATACGCGAACAACTGGACCGGCATCATCTTGCGCAGGAACGGCAGCGGCGGCAGACCCACGAGCACCAACAGCGCCGCGCAGAATACGGTCATCACAACCGCCATCACGACGTAGTTCACGGCGACGAGCGAGCCGAGATGGCCGAGCGCCGAGAACCCGTGATCGGCCGTCACATAGGCCATCAGCCCGAACACACCGAGCGGCGCGAACTTCAGCACCATCCCGATCAGCCGGAATACGACGGCTGCGAGGCTCTCGAACAGCTTGCGCACCGGCGCGCCGTGTTCGCCCGACAGGTTGACCGCCAGCCCGAAGAAGATCGCGAACACGATCGTCGGCAGCAGCGCGCCGTCGGCGAACGCCTTGAACGGATTCGACGGAATCGCGGACAGCAGCGCATCGACGAGGCCGACCGGCTCGACGGCCACCGCGCCGATCTGCGCGGGCAGACCGAAGCCGCGGCCGACACCGAACAGCGTGGCCACGGCCATCGCGAGTGCGGCCGTCGACGCCATCAGCAGCGCGTAGATCGCGAGCGACTTCCACGCGATCCGCCGCATCGCCGCGAGATCGGACAGCGACATGATCCCGCACACGAGCGATACGAACACGACCGGAATCACGCACATCCGGATCAGCGAGATGAACACGTCGCCAAGCGGTTGCAGCATCCGGGCCGGCTCGCCGACGAGCTGGCCGACGGCGACGCCGACGATCATCGCGATCAGGATCTGCTGCCACATCGCCAGCGGCGCAAGTTTGAAGCGGGTAAGCACGCGCATGTCGCCTCCATGATTCGGTCGGCGGCGGCGCTCCGTCGAGGAGGTGACGGTGATGAGCCGCGATGCCGACAAGATTGAGATGCAATCGATTGTCGGCATGCGCGGCGGTCCGGACTATAGGACCAGGCTGATTATTCCGGTGGTGGAACGCGCGCGCATCGGCAAGAAGGCTGGCCCGCGCTCGATACGGCGCAGCGCGTGCGGCGCTGACCGCACACCCGCTCCGATCACGCAGCGACACGCATGGCGGCGCGCCGCCGGTCGACGAAGCGGGTCGCGAGCAGCGTCGCGATGCCGGCGCACACCATGCCGAATACATTGACGGCCAGTTGCGCAAGCGAGCCGCCGATCTCGGTCGGGATCGTATCGCGGCCGAACGTCCATCCGACGTAGCCGCCCGTCACGAGGAAATCGTGAAGGCCGATGCCGATCGCCAGTGCCAGATTGCCGGCGGCCGGCACGGTCGTGACCGCGATGAAGACGCCGACGAGCGCGTTCGACCACGACGGCGACGTCAGCGCCAGCACGCCGGCGGCGCCGGCGAGCAGGGCGACGACGAACGACCAGCGATCGGGCGTCCAGATGAAGTCGGTTTGCGGGCGCGGCGCGAGCAGGTCATGCATGTCGAACCAGCCCGCCCAGGCACCGACGAACGCGGCGATCGCGACGATCCCGACCGACAGCGCAAAGCCGGTCCCGAGCAGCGCGGCACCTTGCACGATCAGGTAGCGCTTGCCGCGCCGGATCGTGCCGACACAGGCGGCCGCGACGGGGCCGAAGTCCGGGCTGACGACCATCGCGGCGATCACGACGATCGCGGAGTCGAGCTTCACCGCGATCGCCGCGAGCGCCACCGCCAACGTGAGAAACGCATGAAACATCCAGTGATTCGCGACGCTCTGCTCGGCCTGGGTCTCGACCCCGCGCCAGAACACGGCATCGGCGTCGTCGCGGGTGGACGCGCCGCCCGACGCCGTCCGTTGCGCCAGTTGAGACTCCATCATGCCGATCTCGATCGAGCCGCCGACGTCGTGCGCATCGAGCCTCGCGAGCAAGTCGTCGGCCGTCTCGCGGGCCACGTCGCACAGCACGACATCGCCCGCCGGACGCAGCGCGGCGCCCGGCAGATGCATCAGATTGGTGACGTCATCGCGAGCGATCAGCATGGCCGTGACGACCGCGACGCGTTCCGGTGGAACGACCAGGCGCAGGTGGATCATGAGCGTTGAGTGGGATCGATGAGCCGCGTGCGATAGGCGCACGCGCAAAAAAACGCCCGGCAAGGGCGGCGAATACGAGGACACGCTGGGTCAAGCGCGTCGAACAAACCTTCGTCGTTGGTTCGAGCGATCATTATTTTCTAACCGTCCGGTCGAAGCCATCGGCCCAGTCCGATAATTGGTCGTGCCCTCGCCTCTCAAGAAAGAACCGCTCCGTGCCCTACGGGGAAACTCAAAGAAACAGCAACGCCGCACTCGCCACAATCGTCGGCACGATCGCCGCGGCAAGCAACCCGCCGACACTCACCGATTCGTCATGAAAGCCCTTCCGAACGATCGCAAGCCCGGCCGGATTCGGCGCGTTGGCGATCACGGTCAGGCCCCCACCCGCCACCGCACCCGCAACGAGCATGTACTTCGCCTCGTCCGGGATACCGGCGATCAGCGAGCCGAGATAGGTGATCGCGGCGTTGTCCATGATCGCGGTGAGGCCAAGCGCACCCGCATACAGCGCATAGGCATCCATCGATTCGACCACCGGCTGCAGCCACCATTGCTGAAGCCCGCCGAGCACGACGAGGCCACCCAGGAAGAACGCGACGAGCAGGCTCTCGCGCAGCATCAGCGGCGACTGATAGCGCTCATACGCATGCGTGAAACCGAGGAAGAACAGCAGCAGGCCGATGAAGATCACCGGATGATGCGCACTCAGCACGACGCCGATCAGAAAGCCGATATGGATCAGCGTGACGCTGACCGGCACGCGCACGGCATCGGGTTTGGCGGCCTGCGCCGGCGAGGCGGTGAGTGCGCCGCGCATCAGCGCCGTCAGCACGGTAGCGTTGATCAGCACCGCGACGAGCGCCTTCCAGCCGAACTGCGCGGCCATGAACGCACTGTCCCAGCCCCATGCGGAAGCAACCATCAGCACGGGCGGCGCCGCGTAAGCCGTCAGCGTGCCGCCGACCGACACGTTGACGAACAGCACGCCGAGCGCGAGGTATTTCCAGCGCTCCTGGATCGGCGCGCAGAACAGCCGGTCGCGCAGGATCAGCGCGGCGAGCGTCATCGCGGCCGGCTCGGTGATGAACGAGCCGAGCAGCGGGATCAGCGCGAGCGACAGCCACACGACGGCCACTTCGGTGTTGACGGGCAGCATGCGCGCGATGCGCAGCACGAGCCCGGTGACCGCGTCGAGGATCGGCTTGCTCGCGGCGATCACCATGATCGTGAACACGAACAGCGGCTCGGTGAACACACGCGACTCGGCGTAATCGAGTGCAACTTTCGGGCCCGCGAGCGCCGTCATCGTGACGAGCAGCACGAGCGCCCAGAAGCCGAACACGACCTCAACCTCGCCGAGAAAATGGAACAGCCCCGCGTGGCGCGGATGGCGATGCGCGAGCACTTCGAAGCGCTTCGCGAGGAAGGTGTGCAACAGCGCGAAGCCGAAGATGATCGCGCCGGCGAGTTCGACGATGTGGGGCATGTCGGTATTCCTTGAAATCCGGCACGCGACGGGTCGCGGCTAGGGCCGGGTGAAGCACGATGGACCGCGCAACGCAGGGTCCCGTCAAGGTGACCGCATTGCTGCGAACGCGGAGGCAGACGGGTGACCGGTACGGGCCACCCGTTTGAATCTGGCATCCGAAGGGTATCGCTATCGTGGATTCACCCCAATCGGACCAGTCCTATAAATAACGGGACGGATCCGATTGTACAAAATATTGACGCCCGGAAAGCAGCGACGACGCCCCCTACTCGCGCGCCCTCCCCGCTTCGCCCTCGCTACCCTCCCGCAGCGCCGTGCGCTCCGGCGCCATCCTCGGCATCGGACCTTTCGTCACTTCGCCCCACGGCAAGTTAGGAATCTCGTCGAACATCGACCGTTGCCGTTCCGCCCACGTCGTATTCAGCATCCGGTAGTACGGATCGCGTTCGTCGAACGTCGTGAACTTCGTCGCGCTCAGCGTATCGCGTTCGTACACCAGCAAATCGACCGGCAGCCCGACCGACATGTTCGAGCGAATCGTCGAGTTCATCGAAATCAGTGCGCACTTCGTCGCGTCCGCGAGCGGCATCGATTCGCCCAGCATCCGCTCGATGATCGGCTTGCCGTACTTCGCCTCGCCGATCTGCACATATGGGCTCAACGTCGACGCCTCGATGAAATTGCCCGCTGCATAGATCTGGAACAGCCGCGGCGCCTCGCCACGCACCTGCCCGCCGACGATGAAGCTGCAGTTGAAGTCGACCCCGAACTCGCGCAGCGACTGCGCATCGCGCGCATGCACTGCCCGCACCGCGTCGCCGACGAGCCGCGCCGCATCATGCATCGAGCGCACGCGCCAGATCGATTGCGGATCGGTCCTCAGCTGCGACGCGAGACGTTGCGTAACCGCCTGCGTGATCGCCAGATTGCCGGAGGACAGCAGCACGACGACCTGCTCGTCCGGCACCTCGAACAGCACCATCTTGCGGAACGTGCTCACGTGATCAATGCCCGCATTGGTACGCGAATCGGACAGGAACACGAGCCCCTCGTCCACGCGCATCGCCACACAATACGTCATTGCACGCCTCCCGCCTGCACGTCCACCTGCACGTCGAGCGACTCGTCGCCGCCGCCGATGCGCATGCCGCGCACGGGCGCGGCCGCTTCATAGTCGCGGCCGGTCGCGACGCGGCAATACGCTTCTCCGGCGAAGCGCGCGTGTGTGACGTCGATCGACACCCAGCCGATCTCGCGCACCCACACGTCGGCCCACGCGTGACTCGCGGCATGCTGCACATCGCCCGCGTCGAAATACCCGCTCACGTAGCGTGCGGGCACGCCGCTGGCGCGACAGCACGCGAGCATCAGGTGCGCATGGTCCTGGCATACGCCGTGCCGCAGCGCGAGCGCGTCGGCCGCCGTGCTGGTCGCGACCGTGATTCCCTGCCGGTACGCAACCGTGCCCGCGATCCGCTCTGCCAGCGCGATGAACGCGCCCGGGCCGTCGCCCGCGTCGAGCGGTGCGGCGAGTTCGAGGATTGCGCCGTCGGCCTCGGTCAGCCCCGTCGCGCACGTGTAATGCTCGACCGGCACGGGCCCCGGGTCGAGCCCGAGCCGGCCCTCGTCGAGCGGTTGAGTATCGATCGCGCCGTGCGCGTGCAGCGCGATCTCGGTCAGCGGACGCGTGACGACCAGCGAATGCAGCGCGTTGCCGTATGCATCCGTCGACGCGTCGAGCGCGCCGGGCGCGGTGATCCGCCAGCCCGCGACATACTGCGACGGCAGCGCCGGCGGCGTCATCCGGATCTGCTGGATCGAATAGGTGAGCGGCGCCGAATAGCGATAGATCGTGTCGTGTCGAATGGTCAGATACATGGGAACCTCGATTCAGCTCGCGGACATCATGAAGGTGCGCGAGACCATGTTGCCGAGCGCATACACGCGCTCGAGCGATTCGTTCAGGAACGCGTGCAGCCCCTGCGCGCGGAGCTTGCGGATGTCCGCGTAGTGCAGCTCCGCCCGCAGCCGGCCGGCCTCGCGCTCGCACTCGGCCGATGCGCCGTTCTTCAGCTTGTCGAGCGTCATGCAGAAATCGTCGATCGCCGCGCGCAGCGAGCGTGGCATCGCAGGGTTCAGCAGCAGCAGTTCGGCCACGCGGTCGGGCGTCACGACGTCGCGATAGACCTTGTGATAGATCTCCATCCCCGATACCGACGTGAGAATCGACGTCCAGTAGTAGAACTCGTCGATCTCGTCCGGTGCGTCGGCGGTGGCCTGCTCGATGTCGAGAAAACGCACGTCGAGCATCCGCGCGACGTTGTCCGCGCGTTCGAGAAACGTGCCGAGCCGCGAGAAGTGATAGGCGTCGTCGCGCATCGCGGTGCCGATCGACACGCCGCGCGCAAGGTGCACGCGCGACTTCACCCATTCGAGGAATTCATGCGGATCGGACGCGAGCGCATCCGAGGCGAGCTGTTCGGTGCATTCGATCCACGTATGGTTGATCGTCTCCCACCACTCCGTCGTCAGCAGGCCGCGCACCGCGCGCGCGTTCTCCCGCGCGCTGCGCAAGCAGGAGTGGATGCTCGACGGATTGTCGCGATCGGCGACGAGAAACGCGATGACCGTGTCCGGCGCGGGTTCGCCATGCTTCGCCGAGAACGCCGGTTCGAGCTCGACCGAGCGCAGCAGCGCACGCAGCGTGCGGCGCTGCCGTTCGTCGTCCTGCGGCAGCAGCAGCGATTTCAGGTTGATGTCGACGATGCGCGCGGTGTTCTCGGCCCGCTCCAGATAACGCGCCATCCAGTAGATATGATCCGCGGTGCGGCTCAGCATGCTGCCTCCTGTGTCTTGTGATTCCGGCCGTCGCCTCGCCCGGCGGGCCGCCGTGCCGCGCTCATCCAGCGACCCACGTATCTTTCGTGCCGCCGCCCTGCGACGAATTCACCACCAGCGAGCCCTGCTTCAGCGCAACGCGCGTGAGGCCGCCCGCGACCATCTTCACGGTGCGGCCCGACAGCACGAACGGACGCAGGTCGATGTGGCGCGGTGCGATGCCGGCTTCGACGAAGGTCGGGCAGGTGGAAAGCGCGAGCGTCGGCTGTGCGATGTAGTTGTCCGGCTGCGCGGCCAGCCGCGTGCGAAACGCGTCGATCTCGGCCTTCGTCGCGGCCGGCCCGACGAGCATCCCGTAGCCGCCCGCGCCGTGCACTTCCTTCACGACGAGTTCGGGCAGATGCGCGAGCGTGTATGCGAGATCGTCAGGCTTGCGGCACTGGTAGGTCGGCACGTTGTTCAGGATCGGCTGCTCGCCGAGATAGAACTCGATCATGTCGGGGACGAACGGGTAGATCGACTTGTCGTCGGCGATGCCGGTGCCGATCGCGTTCGCGATCGTCACGCGCCCCGCGCGATACGCGCCGAGGAGCCCCGGCACGCCGAGCGCCGAATCGCTGCGAAACGCGAGCGGATCCAGAAAATCGTCATCGAGCCGGCGATAGACCACGTCGACGCGCTTCGGCCCGTGGGTCGTGCGCATATACACGTGCCCGCCGTCGACGAACAGGTCCTTGCCTTCGACGAGCTCGACGCCCATCTGCTGCGCGAGGAACGTGTGCTCGAAATACGCGGAGTTGTACATGCCCGGCGTCATCACGACGACCACCGGATCGTCGACGCCATCCGGCGCGCTCGCGCGCAGCGTGTCGAGCAGCAGGTCCGGGTAATGCGCGACCGGCGCGATGCGGTTGCGCACGAACAGGTCGGGAAAGAGCCGCATCATCATCTTGCGGTTCTCCAGCATATACGACACGCCCGACGGCACGCGCAGGTTGTCCTCGAGCACATAGAACGCGCCGTCGTCGCCGGCCCGCACGATATCGACGCCCGCGATGTGCGCGCGGATGTCGCGCGGCACCTCGATGTTCTGCATTTCCGGCCGGTACTGCGCGTTCGCATAGACCTGCGCGGCCGGTACGATGCCGGCGCGCACGATGTCGCCACGATGGTAGACGTCGTGCAGGAACCGGTTCAGCGCCTCTACGCGCTGCCGCAGCCCGGCTTCGAGCATGCGCCACGCGTCGGCCGGCACGATGCGGGGAATCTGGTCGAACGGGATCAACCGTTCGCCGCCCGATTCGTCGCCGTTGACGGCAAACGTAATGCCGACCCGCCGGAACATCAGATCCGCTTCCGCGCGCTTGCGGCGCATCGTGTCGTCGGTCTGCTGGCTCAGCCAGTGCTCGAACGCCTCGTAGTGGCGTCGCACGGCGCCGCTTTCGAGATGCATCTCGTCGTAGAACTGCATGCGGGTCTCCGTTTGCTGGTTTCTGGTTGGATGGTCGGCCCTCGGCGCGTGGCGGCGCATGCGCCAGGAGCAAGTGAGAGACGCGACCGGCAGCCCCACCGATCGTCGGAAGCAGTGCCGCTCGGCAGGGTCAGGAATCGGTCGGGCGCGCCGGGTGCATGGGGTGAAGCTGGGCCTCACCGCGCCTTTGCGGCCGAAGGATCGGGGCCGACGCCTGTTGGCGAATGTCGGTGAGCCACGACGCCAGCTCCGCATCGGTCATGCCGAGCGCCTTCGCGGTATCGGACGACGCGGCGGGCTTGTACGGATAGCGCGCCTTCGCGTGCGCCGCCGCGTGCGCGGCCGATTCGCGTGCCTTGCGGCTCGATTCGCCGAGGCCGTCGTGCGTGACGCCAGTGGGTGTGGCGGCCGGGGGCGCGATGAAACCGGGGTGCGGGTGGTTCGCGCTGTCGTGCATCCCGATCGCGGCCGGTCGCCGCGTCTCACGCGAATGCGGCGCCGCAACACAGGTGGCCCCGAACATCAATCCCGCCATCGCCATGACAATGACCGGGTGCCGGGCGCGCCGACCAGGCGTTGACCGCCCATCCGTGAACGGATGCGCAACCCGTGTCGCCAGCCGTCCGACGATGTGTCGATGGCCCATGATGTTCATAGGGGTTCGTCCTCGGCAGTACCGCACCGCGCTCGTTTGAATGGAAAGTTGCCGATACAAGTATCGCGTTCGGTTCGCGGGCAAGTAAATCGGACTGGACTGATTTCGCTAACGAGCGATGACGATCTAACCTGCCCCATCGCAGGCACGTTGACGGATAATTGTGTCAACAAAACGACCGGATAATCCATCGTGCAAATCGATACCTTCGGCACGCTCGTCGCAGCGTCGCTCGTTCTTCTGCTCGGTCAGTTGCTGGTTTCGCGCATCGGCGTGCTGCGCGCATACACGATCCCCGAGCCCGTCGCGGGCGGCCTCGTGGTCGCGCTGGCCCTGACCTCGCTGCGCGGCTTCGCCGGCACCGAGATCCGTTTCGACACGTCGATGCAGGCGCCGCTGATGCTCGCGTTCTTCGCATCGATCGGCCTGAACGCGAAGCTGTCGAGCCTCAAGGCCGGCGGCCCGATGCTCGTGCGCTTCCTGCTCGTTGTGCTCGGCCTGCTGATCCTGCAGGATGCGATCGGCATCGGCCTAGCGAAGGCCATCGGGCTCGACCCGCTGCTCGGCCTGCTGGCGGGCTCGATTACGCTGTCGGGCGGGCACGGCACCGGCGCCGCCTGGAGCAAGGTGTTCGCGGAGCGCCACGGGATCGAATCGGCGACCGAGGCCGCGATCGCATGCGCGACGTTCGGCCTCGTACTGGGCGGCCTGCTCGGCGGCCCGATCGCGCGCTTCCTTACGCGCAACCTGAAGACACCCGGGCTTGCCGAACCTCACGCGCCGCAGGGCGCCGCTGGCGACACCGGCGGTCTCGAACATCCGAAGGAGCAGCAGGCAATGACGCCGTCCGCGTTCATCAATACGCTCGCGCTGTTCGCGATCGCGCTGTCGGGCGGCACGGCGATCGAATCGCTGATCCGCGGCACCGCGTTCGAACTGCCGACGTTCGTGTGCGTGCTGTTCGTCGGTGTGATGCTCAGCAACGGGCTATCGCTGTTCGGCTGGCGGCCGTCCGAGCATGCGGTGTCGCTGCTCGGCAACGTGAGCCTCGCGCTGTTCCTCGCGATGGCGCTGATGACGCTGCGCCTCTGGGAGCTCGCGTCGCTCGCGCTGCCGATCCTCGTGCTGCTCGTCGCGCAGACCGTGCTGATGGTCACCTACTCGGTGCTCGTCACGTACCGCTTGATGGGCCGCAACTACGACGCGGCGGTGCTCGCCGCCGGCCATTGCGGCTTTGGGCTCGGCGCGACGCCCACGGCGATCGCGAACATGCAGGCCGTGACCGCGCGTTTCGGTCCATCGCACATGGCGTTCCTGATCGTACCGATGGTCAGCGCGTTCTTCATCGACATCGCGAATGCGATCGTCATCAAGCTGTTTCTGGCGTTGCCGATTTACGGATGAAGGCCGCGCGCCGGAACAGACCGTTTTCCACCCTGACGTACACCGACTGAACGATACCCCCGTTAAGTGAATTCGTCGGCTCGCAGGTATGTCCGGCCTACGTACGGCCGGTGTCAATCCCTTTCCAATGGGGGATCGAACTCGTGGTGCTCAGCGCCTCGACTCCGCCGTCGCTCCGGGACATACGAACTACGCGGTCGTTCGGGCGATTGGGCGCGCCGCAACTGTGCGACAGCGCTATCCCGCCGCAGCGCTTCGGGATCCAGTCGCCGCACCGGCATGCGCCGCACAAAGTCCACAACACCCATCGCCATGGCACGGTCTTCAGGCTCGACAGAGTTGGCCAATGCGTGCGCAAGCTCGCGCCAGACGCTCAATGATTCGATATGCGCGCGCCACAACGAGCTTTGTGCCCTCTCGCTAATCACGGGCTGGTAAAAACGCGGAGCAACGCCGCGAGAGGCCATCCGAACAACAGCCTGTTTCGGCAAGCGCTGCGTCTGGCCGCGCACCAGTCTCGGCGTCGCGTTAGCCTCGACGCCCTGTTCGCGCAACTGTCGAGCGAACTCGTCTCGCCAATGCCGTAGATCCGGCCTACGGGGATTCAGACGCCGCCCGTCAGGACCGCGCACCTGAACGCAAAGATGCACATGAGGATGTGCTTCATCATCATGCTGGGCAAACACATACGGTCGCCCATCTCCAAAAATCTCCCGCGCAAACGCTCGAGCCGCATTGCCTACCGCCTCGCGGCTCGTACCGGGCGGCATCGACAGCATCACATTGAACGTTTCACAATGTCGGCTTTGTTCCGGTAGTCCCAAGCCACCCCATTTCCATTCCTCGCACAGATCCTGCAATGCGGCATCCCCGGCAATGATGCGTGCGTCCTGATCCTCTAATCCGACACGACCGTGGCGAGAAATATATTGCAAGTGGCGACGTACCGCACCCATGCCCTGAGCGCCCGAAGCCCGATTTGTAATCTTTACCATCACTTCGGGTGCGCGCCGAAGCATCAAGGCTAACCGCTCACGCAAGCGTCGTGCGTCGGATGGTAGTGCCCCGTGCGACAAATATAGGGCGCGTGAGTGCCGCAGTGGCTCAGGGAACAATCGATCTCCCCAATTGACCAGAAGCGAATCGACATAGGCTTTAGGAAACGGCATGTCAGCGACTCCACCGGTTCAGATTACTTTGTAGATGTTTCACCACTGTGCGCAAGTGCGCGTCGACCTTGCCGCGAAGTTGCTCCCAGTCGAATCCTTCCATGCGCTCGCTAGCATCCGGGTGCCTTGCTAGTTCGTTCAGTCGCGTACGAATTGCGGCGAGTTGCCGATTCGACTCCGCGAGCAGCATTAATTCACGGTTTCCGAACTGTGGTTGATTTGTCAGGTGTGCCCGAACCAACGCGGCAATCCATCGATTCGGCGTAAAGCCGTGTAGATAGGCCTGTCCTTTGACGCATTCCAGTTCGGCACGCGTGAGCCCTACGCCAATTCGTACTTCGCGCTCGCTCAGTGGTTCGAGCAACCGTGCCATGTCCGGCGGCTCGACGGTAATTCCCACCGTCTCGGCCACGAGTCGGCGCAACCCTTCGCCCGGTAGCACACCACGCTGTGCACACCAAGCCGCCCAGACGGGTTTGAGCGTGCCGAGTTCGACAGCAACGCGTGCTCGAGTTCGCGATCCCATGGTCGTCTACCTTTCGCGAGCCGCTGGCACGGCACGTGTCTGCTCGATTTCCCGCTGCTGCAAGCGCGCTTTCCTTTGCTGTGCTTGCCGTGTTTGTGTGGACGGCGCCTGCGACTCGAATACCCCGGGCCGGGCAAGCTCGATCCCGTCGGCGCGAAATGCGTCGAGCATGCGCGTGGCGCGTTGCTTGCCGCAATCGATCGAACGATCGCCAAATTCCTGCTCGCGCATAGTTGCCACGATCACGGCAAGCTGAATTGCATGAGCATCGGACATCGACTGGCGCAGCGCCACATCCCGTGAGTGCTCTGCATCAGCTACCGATGCACTTCGGGGCGGCGGCATGGTAGCGGGTTCGTCGCAGATGCCAGAGATACCGGTAGACCCGGGATCGACTTGAGCATCCATGCGCGGATTCCGTGTGGCTTGCTTGCGCAAACGATCGCGGACTGCGTCGAACTCTCGTTGCCGACGCATGTGCGTCGTTATGTAGCTGGATAGATCGACCAGAGGTCTGCCGGTCGCACTGTGTCGATCGGACCCGATCTCTAGTGATAAATCCAGCTCGATCACGTTCGTGACGGGATCTGCGCCAGTCTCGTGTAGTGACAACCATTCACGTTCATCCATGACGAACCTTGCCTGTCGTTCGGTCTGTAAGGCCAGTCTATGCGGTAAAAATCCGAATATTGCGTATCACGCTATCGACTACCGCGGTGGGTCATCGGTGTCGCCACGACCTTGCGTGCGCGTCTTCGCTTGTACAAGCGCAGTCGCACGCGCTGCTTTTACACGCTCCCATGATGCAGTCTGCAATGCGTCGAGCTTCGCGTCCATGTCTTCGCCCAGTCCCATTTCCCGCGCCGATTTTTTCAGCGATGCCACCGCCCGCTCGAGCTGATCGCGCGCGCGGTCCCACGGATAGACTTTCGCTCGTTCGCCGTCGTAGCCAATCTGTACATCCGCGCCGTTCAAGCGATGATTTTCGTTCATCCATCGCAACCGGTCCGAGACAAACGTCATCTGCGCCTTGGCGTGAAACACCACGCTTCGCGGCGCGACCTCTTGAACGAGATAATGTTCGGTATTGAACACCTCTCCTCGATAGGGGCCGCCGTGTTCTCGTGGTGTCGCCATCCTTAACGCCGCGCCAAACCGATGCTGAGCCAACGCCTTGACTTCCGCCGGCACCGCGTTGAGCCCATAAAGCAATGCCCCAGGCAGCCGACGCGATGGCTCGATCGCGTGCTCGCCCGCAACAGGTTCACCCGGCAGGCCGACCCACGCAGCAGAGGGTCTTGCCGTCTGCCCATTTTCCGGCGTTCGCACCGCTGTTTCCTCGTTACTTGAATCGTTAGGCATAATGCGTTGTCCCGCGTCGGTCACGTCTGCGCTCTTGTCTGCTCTTGCGCGTGCCATATCTTGACCTCCTGCTAGGTTAAATGACATGCTGTTTGCCACCATGTTGCCGCCCATACCTGCGTCAAGCGGCGCAGGTATGGGGCTGCCACGAGTAGCGCTTCGTAAAAGTTCACCAAGAGCACCGATTCCGCTGAGCACCGCCATATCGTTGAAGTCCGTCGGTACCTGATTGTCGATACGCGATCCTCGCGTGAACTGGGGAGCCGCCAATCTCGCCCGAGCATCGCGCGCCGCATGCATGGCATGGGCGTAGCCCGCACCGAGGTCAGCCAGAATAACGAGTTCGGCTTGCGGATACCGTGCGCGCCAGGCAAGCGCCACTTTGAGCAGATTGCCGCTCGATAAGGCGGCAAGCGTGTGCCATCCAGTTGCTTGCCATGCCGACACAGCCGTTGCTACGCCCTCGGCGATCGCGATCGGCAGGCGTACCTCGCCATGATTTCGCATCGGTACAACTTCCCAGAAGCCCCCAGCTTTTGCGCCACCCGCCAGTGCGGATTTACGTCCATCACGATCAATCAGTTCGAGCGTCGAGATTCGGTCCCCGATGCTGACCGGCACGATCAACACGCGACCACAAAGTGGCTCGTTGGTGCATTTGGGCACGTAGCCGAGCAACACGCGCAACTCCTCCGCTTCGAGCTCGCGTAGCCCGGACACTGGCTGGATCTGCTTGCGCGTCAGATAGGGATGGTCGGGCGCGAGTGGGCGCGCCCATCGCCAGATCGCTCGCGCTTCACGCGCGACGGCAGCTCGCCTTGCCTGGCTTTTGCGCATGCGATCGGACCCGCCGTCGACCATTGGGGCGGAACTCGTCGCGGTGGAACTCGTACGATTGCCAAGCACACGCGAGTCGGCAAGGTCGAACCCATGCCGACTGGCCAGCCAAAACAGCGACGCGAGTGTCTTCCCCCCATTTTTGCTCGCCGAACGCCACGTCACACGTGCGGCTCGCGCATCGTAATTGGATGCCGTTTGGCTCCACGCGTCCCACAGATCGAAGCCCGCGTCACCAAACCCTTGCTTCACCGCAAACGCCATGTCGACCCAGGTCGTATAGTCGTCGGCCGGGATCGTGGACAAAGCGGCGCGCACCCGTTCTGTCTCGCTCACGAAGGGACCATTCATGGGTTCGCTCCACCCGCAGAAACCTCGCTGGTACGGGCAGATGTCCGGGTACGGCGCGCACTTTGACACGAGTGCCCTGTAGCCGGTGCAGCCCCGGCCGTACCGGCTTTGTTACCCGACAACTGGCCTCGAGCGCGCGCTGTGTCATCGGCTGGCGCGCCAAACAACGCAAATTGCTGTTCCACGTATGCATCAGCGTCCTCGCAACTGATATCGTCCAGCGGTTGCGACAAGTCCTGCGGATCCCATGCCTGAGCACTTTCCAGATAATCAGGTAAAGCGTGTGCAAGACTCGAGGTATGGGCGTTGACTTCGTCGTCTGCTAAGTCCATTACCCGGTGTTCGATTTGAGCAGTAAATCCAGCGATATCTAGTGCCGGCACCGTGGGCGCGTCCATCAGACGTGACGTGAAGACCGGATCACGCCAGTAGCAAATCCGATCGGCCAGAATCGGCCGGGTATTTTCAAGAAGGATGATCTCCTTGTCACGACCGAGTTCTTTGAGTTCCTGCGGCAACATCAACGGCCGGCGCTGTTCCGAGAAGCTCTCACTTGTGCCACCTCGGCCCGCGAAGATGCCCCCTGAGCGGCTCGTGGTGCGCGAATGTGTCGTACGCGTGCCCAACATCTCCGAGTACGCGTTGGCATCTGCCTGCTCGCGCGGCGCAAACAGGATCTGCATCGCATGATTCGTCACGATGCTTCTCGCGTCGGCACGGCCGTAGACCGATTCGAGCTGGGAAACAGATTGCACAATCGAGAGCAAGCGCAGATCGTAGCCGGCCATGTAGGCCACCGCTCGCGCGAGGATCTGAATTTTCCCGATTGATGTCATCTCATCTAGCAACAGCAGACACTGATATTTCAGATCGGGATTGTTCTTCGGCAGCTCCTTGGTATTCAGATTCACGAGCTGCGAAAAGACCAGATTCATCAGCAGCGCTGCTTCACTCAGATGGTCTGGCGTTACACCGAGATACACGGACATTCGGCGCTTTCTCACATCTCTCAAATCGAAGTCGCTCGCACTCGTTGCAGCGTCGACGATCGGATTGGCCCAGATCGTGAGGGGCGCATTAAATGTCGCCAGGATGCTGGCCAGCACCTTGTTGTCGTTGGAAAGAAAGCGATTCAGCGCGTCAACACAGGCTCGGCTCAAACACTGTCGATCTCGCGCCAACACCCGTTGCAAGTAGACCTTAAGCGGCATCCCGTTTCCCGAGGACTGGCGGAGTACTTCACCCATTGTCACCGGATAGTCCGGCGCATCGGCCACCTCCGCGTGGCGAGCATCGCGCCATTCGCACAGCAACAGTACGAGCGCGAGGAACAGATTGCGGGCCTGGTCTTTCCAGAATTCGTCGTGTCCACCCGCCGGGTACAGCACATGGCTAATGGCCAGGATATCGCCGACACGAAACACCCCGTCGCCGATTATGGATAGGGGGTTATACCGATGCGTTCGGCCATCCTCCGCAAAGGGGTTAAAGAGATACGCCGCGTGCCCGTGTGCGTGCCGAAAGCCGGCAGTTAGCTGAAAATTCTCCTGTTTAATGTCGAGCACTACGACAGAATCGGGATAGCTCAGCAGGTTCGGCACGACGACGCTAACACCCTTTCCCGAACGCGCGGGTGCAGCAAGCAACACGAACTGCTGCCCCGTAAAGCGCAGATAGCGACTACGCCAGCGGCCTACGACAAGCGCTGGGTGTGGTGGTGCCGTGAGCAAGCCCTGCCTCATCACAATCCCGCCTTGCGAATATCCGCATCGGTGGCAAAACGCGCGTCGCCGTAAAGCGCCCGGCGCGCTGCCCGCTCAACCCATGCGTAGACGGCAAGCGCAGAACCGCCAAAGGCAATGGCCAGTCCGATGAAACCTGCACCGGCCAAACGCCTACCCATATTCGGCAGGCCGCCATCGGACCACGCCAGAAGTGCATCGACCCATGCCGACCAATGCGCGCGAAGCGGATTGAGGTGCAAGCTCACGTATAGCGTGCAGGTAGCTAACCACACTGCAAGGCAAAGCCCCATCAACATCCCGATGACCACGCAGAGCGTGACAATCGTCGCGCGCCACGAGAACGAATGCCAGTCAGAGATTGGACGTCGCTGTCGCATCACGATTCACTCCACTCTGATTATCCACCTGCCCGATTCTGCGCAGCGGATCGAACCACACTTCAGTCATCGCCCAGCGTTTTCCGATCTGAGCGCCGTGCGAGTCGAGCACCGCCTGCGTCTGCATGTGCGCAACGACGTCGATCGTGAGAAATAACAAGTGCTTAAGCGATGCGACATCCCACGCCGCGGCTTCCGGGTGCTCTTTGGCCATCAACGCGAAGCGTTCGATGGCAACGCGCGCACTGGAAGCATGAAAGCTCGTCATCGACCCCGCGTGCCCAGTCGTCAGCAGCTTCAAAAAATCGTACGCTTCCGAGCCGCGCAATTCGGCAAGCAATACCCGATCGGGGCGCATACGCATGGCGCTGGCAATCAAGTCGGCGGGCGTGACGCGGGCGCGGCCCTGGTCGCCTTTGCTGTACAGAAGGTGCACGCAGTTATCCAGATGCCCGATGAATAGTTCGCGCACGTCCTCGATCGTCACAATGCGTTCGTTCGCGGGCAAGTATCGACACAAACTGCGCATAAAGCTCGTTTTGCCAGATCCTGTGTTACCGACAACGACGATGTTCCTGCGCGCCTGCACGGCGTGCTCAAAGAAGGCGGCAAACTCGCGTGCATCCAGCCGTTCGATGAGCAACCGCTCTTCTGCATGCAAAGCCGATGTCGCCGTATCGAGGTCGCCCGGGCGATGCCACTGCGTCGTCTCAAAAAGCCCCTCGTCGCGATAGCACTCGAGAGTCTTCTCCTTGGCGGACGGTCGCCTAATCGTTACCGAAACCGAGCCTGAGGGAACCGCCGGTGGTACAGCAATCTGAATGCGCGCGTTGCCCGGCAGCAGTGCTGAGAGCAATGGACGTTCGGCTGAAACGCCCTGATTCGTCAGGGTCGCAATCGCGACGGAAAACGCCATCAGTCGCTCGAAGTCGAGCTCCAAGCGTTCGTGCGCTTGCCAGCCTAGAGGAGTTTCAGTTAGTACGTGCTGTGGGCGATTGATGACGAGCTCGGTGACTTCTGCATCTTCGAGCAATGGTGCAAACGGACGCATCAACTCCCTCACCGACGCGTCGTCGGGCAACACGGGTAGTGCACCGGCTAGAGGGCCAAGCGCCACCGACGGCGTATGCGCATACACGTCGTTCATCGCACGCCCTCCGGTTCAAGGGAGTAGACGGAACTGAAATCGAGATCGCGCGCGAGAACTATCGTGAATTCCGCGCCCTGATTCTGTTTGAGTGTTGGCGCAATATTGATGGTCTGATCGAGCACGCGCGTAGCCATGTCGTTGCCTTGAGCCTGCGTGCTCTGATAAACGATTGTGCCGTTGGCGTTGCCTCCACGCGTGGCCAGATAGCCGATTGCATCCTGGCTCAGTCCGAGCAGCATCGCCGCGCCCACACGCTCGCCCCAGTGATTGTCGAGTGCACCGGCCACGCCCATACGACCTAGCGCATCGGCCACGGGTGAGTCGATTTGTACGATCACGCCGTTCGGTGTAACGATTCTGGCCGATAGAACGAACACGCGCTTTTGCCCGGGCGCGAGATTGGCCCGATATTCGCAATTGATTTGCGATCCGCGCTCGATGAGCACAACGCGCCCGTCGTCAGAATAAATATTGCGCGCGACCGTACAGGTCGAAATACCGGCCCGTGTCGAATCGAACGCAGTGTCGCCCGCACAGTCGATCTTGGTGCCCTGACTGAGCAGCAAACTGCGGTTGCCGATAAATGCGGCTTTCACCTTCGGCGTGTGCGTCGGAACCAGCGCCTGCGCCAGGCTCGAGAACGTTCCCTGATCGGCGCCACCGGTCTGTCCGCTCACGTGTGCCAGGGCCGCCCCTGCTGCAACGGAAGCTGCGTCCTTCATGTCGCCAGGCTCACTCTCACGAGCGGCAACGACGAGCAACGGTGCATCGTAATAGCTGTGTGCCGGTCCGATACGATCAACGACCACGGCCGCGCGTGATGCTGACACAGCCGTCGATGGCGCAGGCACCGCGCTTGCAGCCCCCGCAATTTCCGCCAGCGCCGGATCGATCTCGAATACCTTGTCGTGTGTATCCTGAGCACGAACCGTATTACGCCGAGCACGCTCGGCAGCATCATGGCGGCTAAGCACGCCATGAACCGTCCAGACGGCGCCAGCGAGCGCGAGCATGATAATCACGAGTGGGATAAGCCAGCCGGCTATCGAGCGACGACCCTGTCCATCTAGACTAGGTAAACCACGATCCAGGACGGTAAGCGAATCGGGTCCTGACAAGTCGGTCTGGTTCGGCTCGCGATTGTCGTGAGGGGATGTACCGTGGCGCGAAGTCTCGTCAATCATGCTCGTTGCTCCGCAGGGTACGGCGCACGCCATCGACCGTTACACCGTGCCGGGGCGCTACGCCGTCAACGTCAAATGCGTCGTTCCACAGTCCGACCGTCTCCTCGCCTAGACGCAACACGAGGCGCCGAGCAA
This sequence comes from Burkholderia sp. BE12, assembly GCF_002959955.1. Taxonomy (NCBI): domain Bacteria; kingdom Pseudomonadati; phylum Pseudomonadota; class Betaproteobacteria; order Burkholderiales; family Burkholderiaceae; genus Burkholderia; species Burkholderia sp. BE12. The sequence continues at coordinate 114,531 of NZ_PREY01000004.1, forward strand.
GCTCGTGGACAACGATCACATCGTGGTCCATATGCTTGTCCACAACGCGCTCGCTATCGTCGTCTTCAACACGAAAGACAGCGGGTATCCGGCGATTGTTCGGAATTCGGATATATGTGAAGCGACCGTCATCCCATGCCGCAGACGGTGCAATGTCTTCGGCATGCGGCATAACCTGCATCGAGTACGCGGTGTTGCGCACGCTCGAAGGTTGGGAAAGGCGTTGTTGCAGGCACGTCATGCGCGCCGCAATACGAGCGTTCGCTGCGTTGGCGTCGGGATACACAAAACTTACCCGGTACATTTCGCGCGTATTACCGAAGCGGGCCTTCAACGGCAGCACGACAAGATCGAAACTGTAACTGCGTCGATCGGTCCGAACCACGAGATTCGTGTCGTGAGCCGCAAGCTTTGGTTTCAGATAAACGTCGTGATCGCCCCGGTTGGCTACGACGTGCCATCCGTCACGATCACCTGGCGCGACCACAAGAATATGCTCGCCCGGATCCAGCTCGATATGCGTGGCAAAGCCGCGCTGTGCGATTACGCGCACCACATCATCTGGCATGAAGTGCACTTGGCGCACCCGCGCATCACGAGTCCATTCCGGTACGATATGAGCATCGACGGATTGCGTCGCCACGCTTGCTAGCAAAACTGTCGCAGATACGAGCACGTTCATCGCGTCCCCCCTGCAACCGCAGGCTGAGCAGGTGATATATCTTCTGCGTCCCGACTGTACGCGGTAACCTTGAAACCAAAGGGGTTTTCGATTGCCGTACGCTCGCGCATGAGCGTAGCTGGACGATACGTAAAAGCCAGCGTAATCACGAAACGTTGTGCGGGCTCGCCGCTGTCGATACCATTCTTGAGAGTCGTGCGTTCGATATGCACGACTGCCCGACCGGGCTCGTCAGGCACCAAAGTGGTGGACACAACTCGAACACGGTACTGTACCGACGCGCCAAGGCGTTGATCTAACGCGTCAGGTCCGCTATAGATTTGGCGATATGCGCGGGCGACCGACTCGTCGCTCATTTCGAGGACGCGGTCGTAATCCATCTGCAGCAATCCCCAGTCATAGCGCTCTCGCGAGCGGACATAGACCGCGACCCAATGCTTGTCTTGTATCTCGCGCAGTGGAACGTGCTTTGCGTCAAGCACATCGATGAGCTGAGCCTCACCAGTGAGCTTGTCCACCTCAATCGGTAACGGCACCACACGGTAAAACGGCGCCATCACGGCAAGCGCGGCCACGGAGCCCATTGCGACGGCAACGGCTGCACCCGCCACCTGCCATGCTCGGCGTTCGGAGCGCGCCTGCAGATGCGTGAGCGACGTCTCAAAGTCGAGCGCGCGTCGGTAGTCGTCCCCGCCTTTCATGGGCAGTCCCCAACCGATGGCGCAACTTTACCGGGCGGGATGGGCGTCTGCTGATTGACCGGCACCCGATGAGAACCATCGGGCAGCTCCGGCTTGGCTGGCACACCGCCACAGCCTGACAGCGCTATGATCAGCATGCTCAGCATCATCGACGACCAAATCGGCTTCATGATCGTCCTCCTTAGCGTCCGAATGTCGCGGGCACCATCTCGTCCTGAAGGCGGCGAGTGTTGCCAGCGCGCTTGAGAATCAGTTCGGATTGCTGCTGCGCGATTAAGCGGTCCTCGGTATCTGACAGCGTCTTGAAAAGCTGCAGCTTCGTCATCTCGTTGCCGACTGCGGCGCTCTCAGATTGAATTCGCGCCTGCAGCTCTGCAATGCCTTTCGGGTCCTGGGTCGCATCGATCTGCCGCATCAGGCGCTCGATCCGGTCAAGCTCGGCCAGCTCGGTCTGATAGGCCTGCAGGCCTAGCGCCTGGTCTTGAAACGGCTTGTTCAGCGCGCGCTGGCAAACCTGTTGATCGATGCCGCGCTGGTCCTCGCAGTCATAGAGCTTGTTTTGCGCACGCAATGCCTTCGCAGGACCGGTAAGGCCCGCATATCCACCCTGCCGAATCGCTGTATAAATGTTTTGCCAATCAGCAGGCAGCGCATTGGCTAGTCCCGGTCGGTCAAGCAACGCGCCGAACCCGCGCGCACCGCTCATCGAGCGATACAGCGCGATTTCCTGCTGCACTTGCTGCTTTAACTGCCCGACCATCGCGATGGCCTGGGCCACGTTCCGTTCGTCATAGACGGAATAAATCTCCGCGCTTGCGGGCATGGCAATCGCACCGGCGACTGCAGTCGCAGCAATCAGAATGTGGGTCGTTAATGAGTGACGTTTCATGGTTTGAACCCCTCGTCAATCCTCGGTTTGATCGAGATGAGCACGTGCGGCGCGCTGATACGCGGGAGCTCGCGCGGCCCCGCTTGTGCGCGCAAGTGCGCCGGCGTTGCTTGTCCGGGCACCCGACGACGCGCTTCGGGGCAACGCACGCAGTACGGAGACGAGTGTGCCGCTCATCTGCCGGGACGCGTATCCCGCGACGAAGGCACCAAAACCGGAAAGGGTCGCGCCTCCGGCAAGCCCGGAGGCGACCGCCGGCAGCTGCCAGCCGATCATGGCCAGTAGTACGGACGTTACGAACATGCCAAATGCTGCCGCCCATGGCGCGCTCGCCTCCAGTGCCTCGCGCGCGGCTGCCGCAAGCGCATCAGCAGAAGTCTCGGGCGAAGCCGTCGTCACATGAAACGGTGCGAGATTGGTGGAGAATGCGGCAAGCGCGAGTCCCAGGAACGCTGCAACCAATACCTGAAGCAGCGCATAATTCACCACCTTGGCCGTCCAAGCGTCAAAAAAGCGCGTAGTCGGGCTAAATGCAGCGCACGCGATGAATGCAGGTCCGAGCGCGAGCACGAGATCAAGCAGCATGCGCGCCATGAGAACTTCGACGGCCAGCACCATCAGGAAAATCGCCCCGCCGAACGCGGCCACCAGACCGCAGGCCAGGTCACCGATGCCCGCGACAATGCCGCTCACGCTTAGCCCTTCATGGGTGGCCTTATCGAAATAGGCATCCACCACGAGGTTAAGCTGTCGGTCATAGCAATCAAGCGTGCGATAGATGCCGGCGGCACTCGCATCTGATGCGCTCGCTCGCACGAGCGCCGCGCACCCCGCGTTTCCGGCGCCAGCATTGACCGCCGCCGCCTGAATCGCCTGCGCGACCCCGCTGATGGCCCCGCTCACGGCGGTGACAACCTGCGCCTGATAAAGGCCCGTGCCTAGCGCAAATGCGAGTGTGGTTGCGACTTTCACACCGCGCCAGGCGAATGCGGGAACCGGTTCATGAGCCTCGCCGCGAACCACGGCCATGCCAAAAGCGAGAATCCAGATTGTCACCCCGGTTGTCGCCACAGGTACAAGCAGGGAGGAAAGCGCCGATGACGCGTCGGTCACATACGTTTGCATACCATTTTCGAGCGTGCCGCCCACCGCGCTGAAAAGCCCGTTCATCGCACACCTCGCTCAGGGCTTACTGCGGTGTTCACATGATCTCTTCCAAGCGCACTTGATCGTGCTCGGCGCGCGGCCACTGCATCATGAAAGTGCGGCAGCCATGCTTCCGGTAGCTCACCCACATCGGCACGAATCTCATCGAGCAATGCAACGTTATCCGTCGTGCCGGACAGTACGTCGAGCACGTCACCCAAACCGGTTAAGTCCAGCCGCCCGACAGCCGAACGATGGCCTTGCTTAACCAGAAATAGCCGGCTGTGTTCGCCCATGCGCCGCACGATGTTGAATTCGGCTTCGGACAGCTTGAACCCATGCACGTAGTCGTCATAGTCAGCTGTAGGGTTCGGCAGAAAGAAAAATGTGGCTGTTTGCTCGACAAGTGCGCGGGCAATAGGACTATTGAGTACATCCGCTGGCGACTGCGTGTCGAATATACCCAGACCATTTTGTTTCCGAATCGTCTTTTGCTTGTCGTTTGCAAATTCTCTAAAAACCGGATCGCGTAGCCGCTTCCAGAACTCCGTCATCACGTAGATGAAGCGCCGGCCGTCCATCAAGCGCTCGGTCAGATGGAGCAACACCATCGTAAGGGGTGTGGACGCTTCGGGATCGTCAAGAAGCTCCGTATCGTCAAATCCGAGGAGACTATGGCTGTGGAAATCATTCCGGTCCATCGGATTGTCGAGCAACCAACCGAGACGTCCACCGGCACACCATTTAGCAAGCCGTGCATGCAGACTGTTTTCGCCGACGTTCGGTAAAAGTTGTCGGACCATCGACAATCGGCGCAACGAACGCTCCATGCGCGCGACCTGCTGGACGGCGCGGGAAATGTCGAGCTCCTCCTTAGCTGACAGCAGAGAGCCGCTATCGGTGAGCTTGCATACGAGGCGTTCCCAAAAATTGCGTGTGGCCTCGTCCGGTTCAAGCTGGAACGGATTCACACCGGTCGGCTCTCCCCGACGAAAGACCGTATATTTACCGCCCATTGCACGAATGCCGATCTCGGCACCGCGATCCTTGTCGTAGAGCACGGCGGTCACGCCATACTTCGTCGCCATGGCGAGCAAGAATAGTTCGAGCACCGTTTTACCTGCGCCTGCACGACCGATGATCTGCGTATTGGCTAAAGCCTTCTCGTCGATGGCGTCGGTCTTCTCAGGCGTCGCGTGAAAGTTCAGATAGAGCGGTTGGCCACTGGGCGTCTTCACGATTGTGATGGCCTCGCCCCACGGATTGCCATTGCGCTTTCCGGTTGCGAAATTGTGCAGGCTGGCCATTGCGCAGAAATTGCGCGAAGTGAGCTTCGCATCCCGCGGCCGATATCGCCAATTGCCCGGCCACTGCGCGAACCATGCGGCGTCGGCCACAAGGTCGATGAGCGCGCTTTGGAACCCGGCGTCGGCCAGGGACGTCCGTGCTTGGGCGACATGGCGGACCACGTCGCTTAACGAGTCGCCCATTACAGCCAACGTGTAGTGATACTCGCCTAGCACAAAGTCACCGTTCACAAGATCGTTTAATGCATGATCCATCGCTTCAATTTGGGAGACGGCCACATCGTCGCCGGCGACAAGTTGATTACGCTGACGCTCGAGCGTCTCCTTGGCACTTGGACGGTCGAGAACGGTAAAGCTTTGCGTTTCGATATACTCGAATTCTCCATACAGCAATCCGTTGAGCATTCCTGGTTCGGTTTGCTCCGGATAATCCTTCAGATCGAGCATGGCCGCGTATCGGGTTTGCGCAGGCATACGGATTTCGAGCTTCTCCCGCTGAAACAGCAGCCGAGAGGTCGGCAGCGCTTCGTAGATTGGACCGGCCGGCACCGGCACCGCTTCCCACGTTGCATTGACGAGATAGCCCAGCATCTCGAGCGCGGTCGAGTAACAGCGCGACTGCTCCGTTAATGGATCGGGACGCTCAACCACACCCAATGCGATAGGCGCCCAGGGTTTTAAACCCGATTCGATCTGCGAGGCGATATCTTCCATGGCTCGCAACGCGTCCTGCTGGTCGCGACGAATATCGTCAAACGTACGACGGGCCGCACGGCTAAATGCCCGTCCCAGTGTCGTGCGATGTGGTCGATACACCACGCTCAGATACAGTTCGTTGACCATCATTCGGTATCCGGAAAAGCTCGCGTAATAGCGCTCAGCCAACTCCTGACAGAACCGGTTGGAGTACGATGTCTGGAAGCGATCTACGGTGCGCCGCCGTAGCCGATGTGTCCAAAGCGCGATATGGCCGCCAGGAAGGTTACGTACGAGCTGATTGAATCCGATGTGGCGTGTAAGGATCTCGGCCGGATCGACCGCTTCGAACGCGATGCCGGAAATTTTCCAGATTTGCACGTAGTCGCCCTCGCACGTACGAATAACCCGGTCTGTGACGTGCGAGGAAAACGGAATAAAGTCGGCAAGCATCACTTCGCGTTGCGCGACTGCAGCAAGCGTTGATCGCATATTCATATCAGCCTCTGCGCTTGAAACGGATAGGCCCATAGGCGTGAGCGTCCCAGAACGGACAATTGCGCTGATGCAACTTCATCCTGATACGCAACAGACGCTGGCTGAGCCGCTGATCGTCCTGGCGCGTGATCATTCGCATTGTCGCGAATACTGGAATGATCAGCAGCACGAGCCCAACGCCCGCAGGTGGACTGGCAATCAATACCCACACGGCAGGAATCAGCACGGCACCGAGAACAATCAAGAGCGGCACGAGCGGCACCCCCCATAGCATTGCAGGCCGGGTGCAACCTTTGAAGATGGGATCCGTGAGTGCGTCCATTGATCACTCCGTGCACACGTCAGCTTGTCGGAATCAGCATGCCGGCGATCACCGTCGCACAGCCGACGAATAGACCGCCGATAAAGACGTGCGCAATATCACCAAACCGGGCGTGTTGAAACATCATCTTGAAACCTGCCCAGATGATCGAAATCGAACACACCACCCCACCCACGCCGAGCAATGTATTCTGAATCGTAATCAACAAGGTGCTGACCTGAGTGAGCTGAGCGCTTGCTGGCACAGTCGTCATGACAAGTGCACTGGCCACTACAATTCGAAGATACATAAGAGAAATTTTTCTGCAGAATATATCAATCGTATTTAATAGACTATTATTTAATAGCAGGCCTAATTTCTTAATATTATCCCGTCTCATCTTCTATCACCTCTTTCGTTCAGAAGATCACAGCATCGGTTGCGGACTCGCCATCTCGCTGACCGCGCATCGTCCTGTCTCCGGAGTTCTGGAGCGCAGAAGATGCCGGCGAAAACCGCGGTCTAATCTCCCGTTGTGAAGCTACGGGGCGCACGGGGATCGCCGGAATCGGCTTTGCCTCTGAAGTCGGAGCGGGTACGATGGCCTGGATAGCGTTTGCAGTTGTCACCACACGTCGGACGTATCCCGTTCGGAGGCCGGTGATAAAGTCACCGCTTTCATAGCATGACAACGCTGCGCGCAGTGCCTGCTGAGGGTCCGAGTAGACAACGCGTGCACGTGCGAAGCACTCGCTTAGAATCGTCGCGCCAGCGGCCAAGTTTTGGCAGACATTGAACACGTTTGATGCCGTCAGTCCATAGCGAGACCAGTTCGCTCGATTGATTTGCGCGAGGCCCGCACTATAGTTCCATCCGGTTGCCTCAAGCGCGTTGACCGTGGCAATCGCTTCGTCCTGGCGCCGCGGTTGTCTTGCCAGACGGCCGTGGACAACGCCGATTGCGTACGGATTGAATCCAGATTCGACGCGCACAATAGCGGCTAGCGTCGGTGGTGCGATGGCAGGTGCACATTGCTGAGCCAGTGCCATAAAGTCGTGTGCCATCATCGATCGCCCTCTATTGTTCGGCCGAAATCTCTCCACTATTTCGACATGTCACTCAAAGCGGTTTCACCACAACCGCCGAAGCCGCCATGATCGCGGCGGCACATAGTCAGAAGCTTGTTCGTGTTATGAGTCGCACACCGCCTCGGTCCTGAGTGGTACGCGAACCGTGGTGGGAACAGGAGGGAATTTATGCAGTAGCTGGCAAGAGCCCAAATCCGTCTTGTCGACGGATTCTCCCGTCGAATCGAGGCGTTGTGCTCAGCGAGTTAACAATAGCGGATCGTCGCTATGAACCGCGCCGAGAGTAGTAGAGACTGGCCGACTCTGCCGCCATAGGGGGTGCGGACAAAATCTTGGACTACCTTGGAGGTAGTTCATGTATTCGTACGAAGACCGGGTTCGAGCGGTTCGGCTCTACATCAAGTACGGTAGGAGCGCAGCGGCAACTATTCGCGAGCTGGGATATCCTTCGCGGAAGAACTTGGCACGATGGTACCGTGCGTTCATTGAGGCCGGCGATTTGCCGGCGGGCTATCGCCGCTCCAGGCCACGATACTCCGCCGAACAGAAGCAGATCGCGGTCGAGCATTATTTGAGTCATGGCTGCAATTTTGCCGCGACCACGAGAGCACTGGGGTATCCGTGTCGCGCAGTGCTGGCCGCGTGGGTCCACGAGCTGCGCCCCGATATTCGGAAACGTCTTGTCAGCAATGCTCCGAATGTGCCGTCGTCCCCAGAGTTGAGGCAGGTAGCGGTCATTGAGCTGTGCACCAGAGACGAAGGTGCACGCGTGATCGCGAAAAAGATAGGCGTAAGCAGGCCGACGCTATACTGAGGCTGGCCCAATTTCCGTCCCGGTCTTAGTTGGAAAATTCCGGCTCTTCGGGGTGGGCCGGATCGGCCCGATCGGTGCACTCGCGGGCGAATTCCGCCGGCGTCATCCACTGCAGCGCAGAGTGAGGACGGGCCTCGTTATAGTACTCGCGCCAGACTTCGATTTTGCGTCTGGCGTCCTCCAGCGACAAGAACCAATGTGCGTTGAGGCATTCCTCCCGAAATCGTCCGTTGAAGGATTCGTTCTTCGCGTTGTCGGTCGGCTTGCCTGGGCGCGAGAAGTCAATTTCCACGCCATTCTCGTACGCCCACTTGTCGAGCGCCTTCGATATGAATTCGCTGCCATTGTCTGCCTTGATATAGCGGGGAAGCGGACGACGCTGTGCAAGCCGAGTCAGTGCGGCGACAACGTGCTCGCCACGCAGTGAGCCGTCGACCTCTATAGCCAGACATTCGCGCGTGTAGTTGTCCACGATCGTGAGCGTGCGCAAGCGCCGACCATCAAACAGCGCGTCAGCGACAAAATCCATACTCCAGATTTCGTTGATTGCGCTCACGGATTGCTTTGGCTGCCGGCGTCTGGCCGACTTGTTACGTCGAGGTCGTTTGTGGCGCAACGAAAGCCCCAGCTCGCGGTACACGCGTTCGACACGCTTATGGTTATCTCGCCAGCCTTCCCGGCGAAGCATCACGTACACGCGTGGCGCACCGTAATGCACCCGCACTTCCGTGATCTCCTTGATGCGCATCTCCAGCGCACTTTGATCCCGCGCGACCGACTCGTAACGGTAGACCGTGCGGGACAGTTGCAACAACGCACAGGTCTGCCGCTGGCTCGCGCCAAAGCGCTGCATCAAGTCCGTGATCAGTTCACGGCGCCGGGAAGGCTTCAGAGCTTTTTTGACAGCACGTCCTGCAGCATGGCCTTGTCCAGCGACAGATCGGCCACGAGCCGCTTGAGCTTCGCGTTTTCTTCCTCAAGCTGCTTCAGCCGGCGCAGCTCTGAGGGCGATAGCCCGCCGTACTTGGTCCGCCAGTTGTAAAACGTCGCGTCGCTGATCCCCATCTTGCGGCAGACCTCTGCGACCGGCGTGCCCAGTTCGGCCTGCTTCAACGCATAGGCGATCTGTTCTTCGCTGAACTTGCTCTTCTTCACGGCATGACCTCCTGGTCTCGATGACAACGTCATGCCGGAATTTTCCACTTCCGAATGGGACAGTTTTGTGGGCTAGGGTCACACGCTCACGTAGCCCTTTTCGTACGGCCTGTCATGCGCCAGGATCGCCCAGATCGTGCGGGCTGTCCTGTTGGCCTGTGCCACGACCGCCACATTCAGCGGTCGCCGCTTCCTAATCCCTTCAGCCCACGGCTCCGGTTCCTTCGTGAGGCACAGCACAGCCCGGGCACCATGAATCAGCAGCTTGCGCAGATACGTGTCGCCGCGCTTGCTGATTCCCAGCAACTGGACTTTGCCGCCCGAGCCCGTTTGCTTGGGCACCAGTCCGATCCAGGCTGCGAATTCGCGTCCGGACCGAAACGTTTTCACATCGCCCATCGTCGCGACGGCCGCCGTCGCCGTCAGGAGACCGACGCCCGGTATCGCCGCGATCGCCTTGCATGCCTTGTCCTCTTTCATCCACATCTGTAAGCGCCGTTCGATGCCGGCAATCTGCTTATCCAGCTCCGCCAGCCCGTTCCACTGCTCGCGCAGCGTGTCTATCAAGATCGCCGGCAGACGATCGACCAGTCGCTCCAGTACGCTCGGTATAGCTTTGTCCAACGCGGCTCGGCCTTTGCCCATCACTTCGCCGTACTCGGTCAGCAGGCCGCGCAGGCCGTTGATCTGCATCGTACGGAACTTCACCAGTTGCTCGCGCATCCGGTGCAGGCCCAGCACCGCCTGTTGCGTTTCCGTCTTCACCGCGACCGACCTTTCTGCGTGCTGCACGGCAAGCCAGATCGCTTTCGCATCGACCGCGTCGTTCTTGTTGCCCATCACGAACGCCTTCACGAATTTCCCCGGCATCAGCTTCACCTCATGGCCCATCGCCGTGAGCTTGCGGGCCCAATACTGCGAGCCCCCACAAGCTTCCATCCCGATCAGGCAGGGAGCCCGGTTCGCGAAATGCTCGAGGAATACAGCACGCTTAACCGGCTTGTTCACGATCTCGCCCGTCTCTGCGTCGATGTAATGGAGTTGCATCACGTTCTTTGCAATGTCCGCACCCACTGCCATATGCTTCATGTCGGAGCCTCCGGTTTGCCAGGAAAACCTCTATGGTCTTCCATCTGGGCGCTCTGATGCCGTCGGCCCGTGAGGCTCCGCCTTCATGCCGGCTCCCACCGATCACGGGTGGGAGGCGTTCATATCATTTAATATGTTCCCCTTCGTTCCACAGGCCTCGCCTCGAAGGCGCCCCCTTCTGCACAGTGGTTCACGACATCCATTCGTTGCGCTAGCCATATCCCGACTCGCTTTCTACAGTTTCCACATAGAAACTGTCGGAATGCTTCGAGTTCGTCGTGGATTGTGCAGACAGTGCTTGCACAATTAAATAAGGGTCGAATCAAATAAAGTGCGCGCGTTTGCACTAGATTTTTGCCAACAGAAGCAGGAATTTTCCGACCTTCCGCGGCGTTTTAACCGTGATAAGTCGTATGTTTTATCACGATTGCATTTAACGACCGAAGAATGGGCCTATGCGCGCCGCCGACGGCCAGTTCATACCTCATACGAGCGCGCACGTTGCACTGAAACGCAACTACGTAGTGACGCCGCCTGGAACCGCCGGTCGCGGGTCTTCGCGAACGATTGATGAATGATCCCGCTCTCGCCCCGTAGCATCGTAGGTGAATCAAAATCGCATCCGCATTCCAGCCCCCAAGCTATTACCCGACGATACGCCCGTGATGCAGTCGTATCGCCAAGCCGCATAGATATCCGTGCGTTTTGATAGCGGATAGTCGTAGCCCAAGGCGAGCGTCGACCAACGGAGCGCGGAACCAACAGCGGGGCGTCGACGCGTACCCGCCCACGAAATCAACACACTGCCCGTGCCGATTCGAGCGCTCGCCCCCATCTGCACTGTGTCGTCCTTTACTTCGCTGTTGTTGTCGACGTGTTCGTACAAAAACATGAGCTTCATCGCGTGGAGTCGATAGGCACCCCCGACGAGCCAAGCAGTTTGTGCTGTCGCTCCGTTGAGAAAAAGTGAGGCGGTATGCAGACTTTGTACTGCAGCGGTTGCCGAAAACGGGCCCGCGAAGTAGAGCATATTCACGCTGTAGTTCGCCTGTCCCGCGTGCCCCACCACGCCTGCATTGCTGTACAGAAAACTCCCCGACAATCCGCCCGCCTCCGGTGTTTGATACAGCATGGAATTGTCGATCGCGGTATCGCTTTGTACCGATGCCGCGCCCATGGCCGAACCCAGATAGCTGTGCGCCACTATCGGCGAGAACGCGAACGAGTTGCCAAACGGATTGAACAGCAGCGTCGATACGAACAACGGCGCCGTATTGCGGCCTATCGTCACCTCACCGAAACGCCCGCTCAATCCGACAAAAGCGTTGCGGCCAAAGAATGACTGGCCATTGAACGATCCGATCTGACCGCTGTTGACCCTAAAAAAGCTCTCCAACGAGAATACCGCCTTCATCCCACGTCCAAAATCCTCGGACCCGGACAGGCCCCAATATGAAGTCGTCATCCCGCCTGAACTGACCTGCCAGGCACTTCCGGCGCTGCCCGGCATGTGCGTGTCGCCAACAAAAGCATCGACCAACCCGTAAAGCGACACTGAAGATTGAGCGTGTGCGATCGTCGCGAAACCCCATATCCCCATCGCCATCGCACATACCCGGCCTAAACCACGAAACGCTTTCTGCATTGGTTCTCCTCGCTGTCATTTATTTTCTTTTGCCGAAACACGTGTATGCGCTACGCCGGTGTGATGCGCGCAAGCGGCCGCCCTCGCTCGGACAGCGCGACGGCCACCACGATCTCATGCGGTGCAGGTGAATCCGGCACAACGAGCGACGCCGTGTCAAAGTGATCAAAGCTCCACATATCAAGAGCACCATGCACAGGAATATCCATGCATGCGCCGGCCGCACCGCGCTTGGTAACAGACGGGATAAGCGATATGGTGCCGGGCAGACACGCACGGATTGCCTTGCCCATACGCGGATGCAGGATCGCCGCCGCACACTCAAGCGGCACGGCAGTGCCCACGAGCGCGGCCTTGCCATACGCCTGAATCTGCGCGCGCGGTGTGTCAAGGGCGTCTCTCGCGCGCTCGCTCAATAACGTCCCGAGCTCCGCACCAACTTCGTACAGAGGTTCGAGCGAAGTATCGGTACACCAGTTCTTCGACGTCAGAACCGCGGCTGCAATCGCTTGGCGATGCGCCGGATGGACCGCGATACCAAGCTCCGCGCGCCGTTCGATCACGTGAACAACAATCTTCTCAATCTGTGTGTTCACGGTCATACCTCAGCGACCATCGCATTCTCGGCCGGTGCTGCGGCCGGTATGGGGAACGTCCCGCGTGCAGACTCATAAGCCCGTGCCGCGCGCAGCACAAGGGCATCTCCGTGTAAGGGGCCAACAATCTGAACGCCGGTCGGCAGCCCTGCGGGCAATCCACAAGGAACGCTGATGGCGGGCAGCCCAGTTTGGTTGCACCACGACGTCTGCTGAGGTGCCGTGAGCAGCGTCTCAGGCAGACCTGGAACGGGCAGTGGCCCACAGTGGAACACTGGCGTCACAAGCAAGTCATAGCGCTCGAAGAACGCCGCCATCTCGACGCCGAGCGCGTGGCGCGCACGCAATGCGTCGGCAAGCTCGAGCGCCGTGACGCGCAAACCGGCCCGCACAAGCGCTTGCACGTCCGCATCGAGCTGCATGCGTTGCGGCTCCGTCAATCCGCAGGCGCGCTGCGCAAAAAACACCGACCATTGGATCGCGTGCATGCGACTACCCAGATAGTCGCCGAGCGGCTTTACGTCGACTTGCTCGACGTGTGCGCCCAATGTTTCGATCACCTCTGCGGCGTGCGACACACTCGCGGCAATCACGGGGTCCACGGTGACGCCCGGGATGGACGGGCAATATGCAATACGCAGCCCCGCGACGCCCTCTTCCAGACCGACTCGATAATCCTGCGGGGCAACATAGCCTGATGGTCCAGATCCACGTTGACCGGCTACCACGCTAAGCATCAACGCTGCGTCGCGCACATTGCGCGCCATCGGCCCGAACGTAGACAGGCGCGTCCACGAACCGGCCACGCCTGTCGGAACGCGGTCGAACGTTGGTTTAAACCCCACCACCCCAGTCCAGCAGGCGGGCACACGAATCGACCCACCACCATCAGTCGCAAGCGCGAGCGGCCCCATACCGAGCGCGATTGCCACTGATGAACCGCCGCTGCTGCCACCTGGCGTCAGACGCCGGTCCCAGGGATTGCGCGTAATACCGGTCAGCGGACAATCAGTCACGATCTTGTTGCCGTATTCCGAAGTGGTCGTCTTGCCAAAGAGCAGCGCACCGGCACGCCGCAGACGCGCCACGGCGGGGCCGTCCTCGCGCTGGGGTGTGTCCGGCGTCGTCAACGATCCGTATCGCGTCGGAAATCCGGCTACATCGATCAGATCCTTGACCGATACAGGCACACCATCCAGCAGCCCGCACGGCTCACGCCGCATCCAGCGCCGCTCCGATTCGCGCGCCGCCTCCAGCGCCGCCTCCTTGTCAAGGGCGCACATACAGTTCACAAGGGGATTGAAACGCTCAACGCGGTCCAGGACCGCTTTCATACTCTCAAGCGGAGAAATCGCATGACGTCGATACTCAATAATCAACTCTTCCGCACTCATCGATGCAATGTCATTCATATGTATTCCTAATTGATCAAATTAAATTGATAGAAGCATCTCGAGACTGCTCTACCTCTGACACACTGCTTGGATCGGCCCGATCGAGTCCAAAACCGCAAAGCTGTTGTCGGCGCGCGCCCGAGCAATACGTGCCTCACAAGTAACGTGGTCGCCGCCTTGGCTCACACCCGCCTTGCCTCGCGGCAAATCCAGTGAAATGCCCGGCAAAACGGACTTGATGCGCGCCACATCGAGACTGCCGGCTGCACGCACGGCCTGCGCGAAGAGCCGGACGCCTGCGTACGTGCATTCGCCGTGCGGAAGCATCACCGCATAAGAGTCCAATCGGGGAACATGAGTGTCGGCCACGCGCGCGGTATAACGTGCAAGGAAGGTTCGGTTTTCGGAACTATCGAGACTCATAAAGTAGGATGACACTCCAATGATGCCCGTCGATGCACCAGCAGTAGCAATCGACAGCGACTCGTGCGCAATATCCGTCACCAACTGCGGCTTCATCGCAAATGACCGATATTGTTTGACGAACGTCACCGGATCGTCGCCGACGCTGTGCCAAACAAGCTGCGGCTGCTCCCCAGCAATCCGCTGAAGCACCGCCCCATAGTCACGCGTGCCGAACGGCAGCCAGTACACATTGAGAAACCGACCGCCGTGGCGCATAACTGCCGCCTCCAGCGAAGGAATCAGTACCTTACGGTTGCTGCCGACATCCGAGACCACCGCGCTCACGCTCTTGCCGCCGGCACGCATTAACCATCCAATGAGCGGCTCGACCCGCTGCGCGACACTGAGACCCGTGCTCAACAACTGCGGATCACAGCGCCCCTCGTCGAAGTTCGGGTAGACAACAAGGCGAGCCGCGCCCCTGGCCGCCTGCAACGCTGCTTCGCGTTCGGCGGGCAACACCATGCCCGTAATCATTGCCACTTCATCGCGCATAAGGAGCTGCCGCGCTTTCTCGAGCGTCACGGTCGTCGACATCTGCGTGTCCTCGACAGCCAGTTGCAACGGACGCCCCAGCAGTCCGCCCGCTGCATTGATTTCTTCGATGGCAAGCGCGGCACAATGTCGATTTGTTTCACCCACGCGGGTGAGCGGCCCGCTCAATGGCGCGAGTAATCCGATCTTGATGGGTGCCACCGCACGCGCGCGCGTCGGATATGCAGTGGTAGCCAATGCGCCGACCGCAGCGAGCATCGTCATACGTGAAAAATCGCGTCGATTCATGATCATTTCATTCAATAGACGCTGCCGACGAACCCATGGTTTGTTCCGCAGCAGGTGAAAGGAAGTGAGCCAGAGGGTGGGCGCCGCTAGTACCGTGTCGGGGCTCGACTGCACCTGCATGCACGAGTCGACCGTTTTTCAGAACGATGCATCGTTGCGCGCAGCGCAATACCAGATTGAGGTTCTGCTCGACCAGAAGCACGGCGAGCTTCGATCGATGACAAAGTGTCGGAATCACGTCACCGATCAGCTCAACAAGATTTGGTTGCACGCCGTCCGAGGGTTCGTCCAACAGCAACAACTTCGGTCGGCCGCACAACGCTCGCGCGATGGCCAGGACCTGCTGTTCGCCTCCTGACAATGTCCCTCCATGCTGAGCAAGTCTTGATTTCAATACTGGGAAATACTCGAACACCTCGTCCAGAATCTCGCCGTCACCAGCGGCCGCGGTACCGATTGCCAAGTTCTCCCGCACTGTGAGCTTGGGGAAAATCCACCGTCCCTGCGGCACCAGGCCGATGCCCAGTCGTGCGATTTCATGCGTGCGCAAACCCTGAATGGCCCGTCCGCCGAAGCGAATATCACCACTCACGCGCGGCAACAGCCCCATGATGGCCTTGACAAGCGTTGACTTACCCGCGCCATTACATCCCAGCACGCCGACAACTTCATTAGGCTGAACGGTAAGGTCAATCTGACTCAAAATCGAGATTTCGCCGTATCCGGCCGACAGACTTTCAATGTGCAGCATGGTCCGCTCCTTGCCCAAGATAAATGCGTCGGATTTCTTCGTCCCTGGCGATGTCGTCATAGCTGCCCTGCCGAACAATTTCTCCACGATGCATAACCCACGTGTCGCACTTAAGCGACTGAACGAAACTCAGATCATGCTCGATGGCAAGCACCGCACATTGTTCGCGCAAACGATGAAGAAGACGCACGAGCCGCTGAACCTCATTAGCGGACAATCCCGCAGCAGGCTCGTCGAGCAACAACAGCGCCGGCCGACACATCATGGCCATACCGATCTCCAGCCACTGGCGCTCTCCGTGCGGGAGATGCATGGCGAGCACGTCTGCCTGCGACGTGAGTCCGATCTCGTCCAGAACGGAATCGATCTCTCGCATCACTGATGGCCTGCGAGCCGCAACGCCGAGCGCGGCGACTTCCAGGTTTTCCCGAACGCTCATCGTGAGAAAAACGTTGGTCCCCTGGAATTTCCGGACAACGCCACGCCGGCAATACTTATACATAGGCCGGCCAGTCATCCGCTCCCCAGACAGATACAGCTCTCCCGCCCCTGGGATAACCGCGCCGGATAACAGTCCCACTAGCGTGCTCTTTCCAGCCCCATTCGGGCCAATGACGCAGATCAGGTCGCGTGGGCCGATTTCGACGTCAACGCCTGCGATCGCATTGATGCCACCGAACGCGCGGCGTAGCCCGATGCCCTTCATAAGCGGCGTTTCCATCACTGCCCTCCTTCGGCTCGCTTGGCGCAATGCTGGGGCACACGTCCGATCCGAAATCGTGCGACGTGATGCAACCGCGCGACTAAACGACCGATCCGAATGCCGTTCGGCAAGCACAGCACACACATCAAGAAGATCGCGCCGAGTACCAACGGCCACCATTGCGTGCTAAGACTGGACGCGGAATGCTTAAGGAGCGTCAATGCAACAGCTGCCATCACCGGTCCACCAAGAGTGCCGCGGCCGCCCACGGCAACCCAAAGGATGACTTCAGTGGCCAGTACCGGAGAAAATACGTCCGGGGCCACGACGCCAGCGCATGCTGCCATCAGGCAGCCGGCAACCGCAGCTACCACCCCTGAGGCAACGAATGTCAACAGCAAATGCCACGATGTGTGGTACCCGCACGCTTGTGCACGCCACTCGTTGGTCGAAATCGCTGTGAGCACCTTCCCGTAGCGACTTCGACAGAGCAGCCACGTCGCACTTAGGATCAGAACGAGTACAGCCGTGACGACATACCAGGACGCCACCGGGCTACTGAGATCCACTGCGAACCTCCCGAGCTGGAGGGACAACCCCGGAATGCCGAGCAAACCGGTATCCCCCCCCGTGATGGACTGCCAACTCGTGGCCACCTGCTGCACGATGATCAGAACGGCCATGCTGAGAATGGCAAAGAAATGCAATCTGACACCCGCATACAGCAGAAAGTAGCCGAGAACGATTGCCACGATGGCCGCACATGTGAGCCCCGCGAGGATCCCAACAAGCGGCGCTTGACCAAACTGGACGGTGGCCACGGCAAACCCATATGCGCCAAGCCCAAAGAAGGTCGTATGCCCAAGCGTCAGAACGCCCGCCTTGCCCCAAAGAAGGTCATAACTGAGCGCCAATATCGCCAACACCAGCGCGTCTCGTATCACGGTGAGTTGATAGACGCCCACGACAACAGGAAGAATCACGCCGGCAACCGCCAACGCAAACCCTATCGCGACAGGAGAGAGATCCGTGCGGCTCAGTGCTGGCTGCGACAACCAGGTACGGGCACGCGAAAGATGACGGTCGAACATCGCCTTACCCCTTTTCGAGAAGCTGGTGAGCAGCACTGAAACCCGGAAGCAAGCCTTGTGGGCGGAAGCGGATCAGGACAATGGAGACGATCAGGACGATCGCTGAGGCAAGCGAAGGATCAACGCGATAGCTGAGCAAGGTTTCGATCGTGCCAACGAAGGCACTACCGAGCACACTGCCGGCGACCGAGCCGATACCACCGAGTACAATCACGAAAAATGCCTTGGCCAGATAGGACACCCCGAGATGGGACTCCACCGACACCATCGGCGCGACAAGCACACCGGCAAGCGAGGCGAGCGCCGCACCGCCACAAAATGCTGCTCGATTGAGTCGCGTGGTATTGATGCCGGCGGCCTCTGCCATCGCAGGATGTTGAATGACCGCACGCAACTTCGTCCCAAAGCGCGTTCGAGCAAAAAGTAGCCAGCACCCCACGGTGACGGCCAATGCCACACCGATCACGAACATCCGATATGCGGGATAGCCGCCGCCCGGCACGTCGATGGTTCCGTTGAATGGCGCATAGACGAGCATCGGTTGTGTACCGAAAACGAGCTCCAGCACCTTCTGAACGATCAGACTGACCGCGTAAGTCGCCAGAAGCGTGTCCAGTGGTCGGTCATAAAGTAGCCGGATAACAAAGCGTTCGAGACACCAACCCAGCGCCGCGCCAACGATCGGTGCCACGATCAGCGCAACCCAAAACGCGTGTTGACCACCGAGTGATTGCGCCACAGCAAGGGTGTATGCCCCCATCGTGACCCACTCTGCGTGTGCAAGATTCACGATGTCCATCATGCCAAACACGATTGCGAGGCCAAGGGCGACCAAAATTAACAAAGATACATAATTCAAAATATTCAATAGTCCTAACATATCGTCTCCAAAAGCGAAATTCTGAAGCCCGGGGATCCTCCGACGCTTGCAACCGTGCATCGGTATGCCAAAGCGTCTAACCCACAAGGCAGGCCATTCTGTTCAGCGGCGCACCCTGATGGCGCGCGACTCAAATATCACAATACATTGTGAATCCAAAAACAGGCAAGCAAAATTCACAATCTGTTGTGAATTTCTGGGCGCACCTTCCGGGATACTCGATGTGCCCTGTCCCATCGAGTCCGCATGACCACAGAAAAATTTATCGAGGCCCTCGGAAATGAGATCCGCGCGCGCCGCAAGATGAAGAAACTTACCCAGGTCGGTCTCGCGCTGCGCGCCAACGTCCATCCGAACACCGTCTCGTTAATTGAGCGTGCTCAAATAGTCGCGAAAATCGACGCGTTGCTGGTTCTCTCTGCTGCGCTCGATACCCCTCTCTCGCAGTTGCTCAAGGGCGCGGAAGATCGCATGAACCTTCGCTGAATCCACCAAGCTCGTGAAAACACCACGAGCCGCTACCGACGCAGCCCGCAACCACATCTTCCCATTTATCCTCCGCGTCACGCCCATCCTAAGCCATCTGATGACGAGATTGAGGGAGGCCCGTGAGCGTGTATTGACGAGCGGAACGATAGCCCTTCGCGTGCTGTGTGCGCTCAGCCAGCCAATTTATTGTCAGGGAATCTACGAGGCAGATACAACACTGTCAATCAGCGCGACGCTGGTGTTTACCCGAAGAATACGTAGAAAATAGGATCTGCGCGCAGGCAGCGCGCTTCGCGCCATACCTCCCCTTTCGGGTATTTATTATAATAAATATATCGCTCTTCGCCGTAGCGCCTTGTAACTTGGCGCAAGCGCAATCGAGCGTCAGCGATCCAAGCCTCCATTCCCTGACCACGGAGCCAAACCAGGTCAGCACATGTCGCGATCCACATGCAAATCAAGCTCGGAGTCCAGCACGAGCTTTTGCCTCAGTGCCGCATGTACCTTGCGCAACTGCGCCTCGGCCTCGTCCATATGTTCGACCATCAATCGCTCGACGGCCTGCGCATCACGCCGCCTTGCGGCATCTAAGATCGCGCGATGTGCGGCGACAGTCGTCCGCCCAAACGCCTGATAGTCCCGCTGCGTGACGTTCCCTGCCACGATCACCAGTGAGTGCAGCATCTGGTTGATGATCTGGCAAAGGCAACGCAAAAACGCGTTGGGATGCGCGGCAGCAAGCACGTCGTGAAAATGAATGTCCTCACAACGCTGATCAAGCGCTTGCTCGTGACCGGACACGAATGGTTCGCACACTGAAATGCTGCGCTCGAGTGCTTCGAAATCCGCATCCGTCAAATACGCCACTGCGCCCGCGGCCACCATGGGCTCAAGCGTTCGCCGCACCGCGTAAATGTCCTCCAGCGTGATCTGTTCAAAAAACAGATAGTTCTGCAGCGACTGGAACGCCCGCGCGAGCGGCACACGAGTAATTGTCGCTCCGCCTTCGGGCCCAGTGCTCAGGCTAACCAGCCCCTGCACCTCCAGCGCCTTGAGCGCATCGCGCATCGAGCCACGACTGACGTTGAACATTTGCTGCAGCTCGGCTTCCTTACTCAGGCGCTTGCCGGGCCGCGCCCGACCGTCGTTGATCCACCCTTTGATCGAATCGGCTACCTGATCGCCACGCTTGGTCGTGCGCGGGCCGCGCTTGTCCGGCTGCACCAACTGTGTCTTGCGCGCTGTCCGTTGTCGTCCTGCCATGTCCCTCAAGTCCGTGGTTAGCCTTCGTCATTTCCTATCGGCGCCATTATCGGACATCCGTAAATCGCCTGGCGAGAATCAGGCGTCGCTGCCAGCCGTCCATACCCTCCCAACCTTGGGAGGTAGCGAGCATCGCCGAGAATGCCTACGCTGCAGATCGAGCAGTATGGATATGGCGTGAGCGTGGTCTCCATACAGCTCAACTGCTCGGCGCCGGTGCGCCATCCGGGAAGATCGCATATGCCCAACTCATCGCAAGGATCCCAACAATCTCCCACCGTAGCGGTGCTCAAGGCGAGCCTCGCGGCGTTTGGCCTGGACCTCGACCGCCTTACTTCGCAGATGCGCTTGCATCGCGACGAAGCCGACCGCACCGGGCAAATCCCTGATGCGTTCTGGCATTCCGATGCGGTACGGGCGCTGAATCTGAACCTCGTTCCGCAGGAGTACGGCGGGTGCCCGCAGGCCCAATCGCTCGTCTCGCGCGTCATGCTAATGGAGCATCTCGGCTACGCGGATGCGGCGCTTGCGCTCGCGCTTCCCGGCCCCGGACTGGCGATGCCACCTGTTCTTGCGCTCGCCAATCGTGAGCAGCAGGCAGCGTTCTTCGCGCGCTTTCAAAGCGATACGCCACGCTGGGGCGCATTTGCGATCACCGAGCCCGACTGCGGATCCGACGCAACAGCCATGCGCACGTCGGCACGCAAGACGGCCCATGGCTGGGTCCTTAACGGAACCAAGTGCTTCATCACGAATGGTGCGCGTGCTGACACCGTTATCACGTTTGCGACAATCAATCGAAACGCGGGCCGCTTTGGCATCAGGGCGTTTCGCGTTGCACAAGACACCCCGGGTTTCGCGGTGACGCGCATCGAACGCATGGTCGGCTTGCGCGTGACCCAACTGGCTGTGCTGTCCTTTACCGACTGCGAGGTGCCAGACGACGCTCGGCTCACGCGCGACCATGAGACGCCGCTTAGCGATGCGTTCTCAGGCGCGCAACAGTCGTGGGACTATTTTCGGCCGCTTCTGTCCGCTGTGATGATCGGCGCCTGTCGACGCGT
Organism: Burkholderia sp. BE12; assembly: GCF_002959955.1. NCBI lineage: Bacteria > Pseudomonadati > Pseudomonadota > Betaproteobacteria > Burkholderiales > Burkholderiaceae > Burkholderia > Burkholderia sp. BE12. The sequence goes on from NZ_PREY01000004.1 coordinate 136,021, forward strand.
GCGCGACGAACTCGCCACCTATCTCGAAGCAGGCGCACGTCCCGTCAATCTGCACTGCGGCGCGAGCAACGTACAAGCGAGTCTTTTGGAGCTCGACCGGCATATCACGACAGCCTATCTGCTCTGCCATCACGCTGCATGGTATGCAGACCAAGGCATCACAAACGCCATGCATGCTTCGATCGCAAAGGCGTACGCCGCACGCATGGCCGCGCACGTCACTCGTACGGCCCTCACGCTAGTCGGTCTGGACGGCATCGCCCGTTTCCCCTCGCTGGAGCAAAGCTGCCGAGATGCCAAAGCGTTCGACATTATGGAAGGCACCGGAGACATGCAACGCCTAATGATTGCTCGGGCCGCCCAGCGTGCGTCACGCCCGCCGTGGGAGACGATCCAACCAAGTGCGTCCGTGCATCGCCCCGCATGCATGTGAGCATGATTTCGTCTTAGAACCGTTACTGGAGACTTTCATGAGCTCTCATCTCGAATCAAGTCGTCACGGCGATATCCCCGCTTCGGTCAAAGATTGCCTGCTCTCAGTACTGGGCACTCATCTGAGCGCCGAGCTCATCAACAACGATACGAATCTGTTCGATCTTGGTGTGGATTCCATGAACATGACCGATCTTCTGCTCCAGCTCGAGCAACGCTTCGGATTTGTTCTGGACCCGGAAGATCTGTCCAGCGACCTCTTTGTACGGTTCGACAATCTCGTCGGGTTCGTCACTTCCCATGTTTCATCGAACTGACTCCACGAGCGCCGAGCCTCGAATCGTTGCCACCGCGCAATACGTGCCGCTTCGGCGCCACGTTGATCGTGCGGTGGCCGAGACGATCTCGTCCGCACAACCGAGCGCGCTCGACACCGTCATGCATGTGCTCTACGCCGATACGCTGCGTTGGCGCGCTCAATGCGCACCATGCGGCGACAACGGCTCGATGACCGAAGCCACTTTTCGGCCAGACAACCGCATCGCAACCGAAACGAATTTGTCGCTGTCGGACATGGCGCTACGCGTGGCGCGCATGATCTGCCCCACTGCACCGGCGCGGCCTGCCCCTGACCAGATCATCGTTTGCACGACAAGCTTCGAACATGATTTGGCCCTGTCCTGCGCAGGACGCTTGCACTGCGAACTCGGCTCCAGCCGCGCGCCCTTCGCGATCGGGCAACTCCAGGATGTGTCGTTTCTGACAGCGGTGGACGTGGCGCTTGCGATGATGAACACGGATACCACACTGAACACCGTGCTGATTGTCGCGGCCGAGTGCTGGCACCGTGCGTTGTCCCAGCAGGTCGGCGCGCGGATCTCGCTTGCCGACGGCGCTGCTGCCGTGCTGATCGCTCGCAGCTCGATGCCAGGATGGCGTGTCCGCGGTCTTTCAATCTGCACGCCTGGTACGCAACTGAGTTGCGAGGACACCGTAAATACAAGCCTCGATTCGCCCATGCTCGTCGGGGCGATCAACAAGTCGTTGTCACGCGCCGCACTCCGTGCCGCGCAAATCGATTGGATTCTCCCGTCTACGGTCGACAGTGCGGTCATTCGCACCGTCTGTGCCCGATGCCAACTGGCGCCAGAGCGTGTCATGGGCATGGGCGACGGCCGCCAAAGCCATCTATGTGCGGCACAGACACCGGCACGCCTTGATGATCTGCTCGGGGTGATTTCGCCACGTGACGGTCAGCGTGTGCTTGTGTGGTCCACGGGATTTCAAGGCCAAAGTGCCTGTGCGATCCTCGAATTCCGGGGTGTGCGCTCATGACAACGCAGCCTTTTTCGATTTCAGGCGTCGCTCACTGTCTTCCGGAACGCATCGTCAACGTTCAGCAGTGGGCGTCACGCTGTGGTCTACCGGCTTCGCGCGTTATCGCTTTGCGCGCTCATGGCGCCGCGCAATTTTATGATGCCGCGGGCGAGTCGCCCGTCAGCCTTGCCGCACGTGCTGTCACAACGCTATTACGCGACACCTCAACCCCGGGGTCGGCCATTGATGCACTCGTCTATACACATACGATCCAGACGAGCGTACTCGCACCGCCCGCCGGTAGCGCTCATTACATTCAGCGCCGCACTGGGATCACTCGCGCGTTGACGTTCTCCATCACGCAGCAGCAGTGCGTGTCACCGATGGCAGCTATTCGCGTGCTGCTCACGCTTGCCGCACGAGAACCCTCAATCGAACGTGCGATCGTCGTATGCGCCGACGTCATCGGCTCCGGTTGCGATCAACTGCGCGCAATCCATGACCTCGCATTGCATAGTGACGGAGCGTGCGCCTTGCTGCTCGAGCGCAGCGCGCAACGCAACATCATCAGTGGTTTGCACTTGTATACCGACGCGCGCTTTTCTCGCGGCACTGATGAGACCTTGCAGCCGATCGCTGACGATCGGTATTACTGGTCCGCATTCACGACCATGCGCGCAGCGATCCGCCAAGCCGGCATCACGACGGGCGATATCGCCCACGTGTTGCCGCACCACGTGAATCTACCAGGATGGATGAGGTTAATGACGATGCTCTCCATTCCGCGAACGCGACTATTCGTGCCGAACTTCGCCGCGCTCGGCCACGTATTCGGTGCGGATCCATTCATCAATTTTCAGACTTGTCGCGCGCAAGCCGGCGAGTGGTCCTTGCTTTTTTCCAGCGGCCTTGCCGGTTGCTTCGGCGCCATGGTGATTCATCACTGACACGGGCCTACTCCTCAACCATTCACCGTTGACCTTACCATGCGAAACATACTCGATCTCGTGCTCACTGCTGCGCGGCATACGCCCGAATCGTCAGCAATCGTTTTCGCGAACACCAGTTTGAGCTACCAGGACCTGGCAACGCGCGCCAGCATGCTCGGCCGTGGCCTCGTCTCGATAGGAATCGTGCCGGGCTCACGAGTCGGCATCTTCCTGGACAAGCGCATCGAAACGGTCGTCTCGCTGCTTGGTGCGGCCGCTGCCCAATGCGTGTTCGTTCCCATCAATCCGCTTCTGAAGCCCCAGCAGGTCGCCCATATTCTGCGTGACTGCGGTGCGAGCTGCCTGATTACGAGCGCATTGCGCGCGCGCCTGCTCGCCGAGAACGGGCTGTCCGGCGTGCCGCATACGATCGTGACCGACTCAATCGATGTGACCGAGCATGCGTCGCGCGGGAATGGCTGCGTTCATAGCTGGAGTGCGTGTGTCAGTGCGCACACTTTCGGCCCGCTGAGCGACACCGGCCCCATAGCAGAAACGGCAATCGACACGGACCTGGCAGCTATTCTGTACACGTCGGGCTCTACCGGCTTGCCCAAAGGCGTGATGCTCAGCCATCGCAATCTGCTCGAGGGTGCGTGGAGCGTCGCCCATTATCTGCAGCATACGAGCTCCGACCGGATTCTCGCGGCGCTGCCGCTCAGCTTCGACGCGGGTCTGAGCCAGCTCACATCTGCGTGGGCAGCCGGCGCAACCGTTGTTCTCATCAATTATCTCAGCCCGCAAGGCGTTATCGACGCCTGCATGCACGAGCGTATTACGGCCCTCACGGGCGTGCCGCCGCTGTGGATGCAATTGACGCGCGCGAGCTGGCCGCACGCGGCACGCACCACGCTGCGTTATTTCGCCAACACCGGCGGCCGGCTACCCGTTCCGACATTGCACCGCCTACGCACGCTCTTTCCCCAAGCAAAACCTTACTTGATGTATGGGTTGACCGAGGCATTCCGCTCGACGTACCTCGATCCGTCCGAGGTCGACCGTCGCCCTGACTCGATCGGCAAGGCCGTGCCCAACGCCCGAATCCTGGTCGTGCATCCGGACGGCACACCCTGCGCCTCCGGCGAGACGGGCGAGCTCGTCCATGTGGGCGCGTGCGTGACGATGGGCTACTGGAACGACCCGGCTCGAACGGCCGAGCGCTATCGGCCCTCGCCCGAACCCAAGGCGGGTGGAGCCATACCGGACATTGCCGTGTGGTCGGGTGACCTCGTACGACGCGACGAAAAGGGCTTTCTCTACTTCATTGCGCGCAACGACGCGCAAATCAAGAGTTCCGGCTACCGGATCAGTCCAGAAGAAATCGAAGAGACTGTGCACCGCAGCGAACTCGTGGCCGAAGCGGTCGCCGTGGGCGTGCCCGATGATGCGCTGGGCGAGGCCATAGCGCTGGTTGTCGTGCCGGCGGTCGAACCCTTTGTCCCGCAAACACTCATGGCATGGTGCACGCAACATTTGCCGGGCTACATGGTGCCGAAGCGCATCGTCGTGCAAACCGACGTGCCGCGCAACGCAAACGGCAAGTTTGATCGCACAGCACTGCGAAATGCGCTCGCCCAACCCATAGCTCAAGACCAAGCGAGGTCCGTATGAACGCGTCGTTGATCAACCGTAGCAGCGTCTTGACAGTCGACGGCATCGACGTCGCCCGCTTGGCTCACTGTGCCGGATCAACGCCCTTTTTTGCTTACGGGCGCGCGGCAATCGACGCCCGTGTGCGCCTGTTGCGCGCAAAGCTGCCGGCTTCGGTTCATTTGCATTACTCCGTCAAGGCCAACCCGATGCCAGCGCTCGTGCATCATCTGGCGACCCGCGTCGATGGGTTTGATGTCGCATCCGCCGGCGAGATGGCGCTGGCACTTAACGCAGGCACGTCGCCCGATCAAATCGGCTTTGCAGGGCCCGGCAAAGCGCGCGACGAGCTGCGACGCGCGGTGGCCTACGGTGTGAACGTTCATATCGAGTCCGCCACTCAGTTGCATCTGGTCACCGCGATTGGTTGGGAATTGGGCGTGCAGCCGAAGGTCACCCTTCGCGTGAACCCGGATTTTCACGTCAGCCACAGCGGCATGCGCATGGGCGGGGGTGCCGCCCAGTTCGGCGTGGACGTCGAACAAGTGCCGGCATTGCTGCAGGAACTTGCCGCGCGCGAGGTGACATTGGCCGGTTTTCACATCTTTTGGGGATCGCAGTGCCTGCACGCACCAACCATCGTCAAAGCGCAGCAACACAGCGCGGAGCTTGTTATCAGGCTTGGCCGCGATTTGCCGACACCACCCCGATATGTGAATCTTGGCGGCGGTTTCGGCATCCCCTATTTCGACGGGGATAAGCCGCTTGATCTGGATGCGGTCACCCAGCCCATGCATACGTGGCTCGCACAGCTCCAACGGGCGTTGCCCGGGGCAGTGCCTGTCCTCGAGCTGGGGCGCTACTTGGTTGGAGAAGCGGGTATCTACGTATGTCGCATTATTGACCGCAAAGTCTCGCGCGGCACCACCTTCCTCGTCACCGATGGTGGTCTGCATCACCATCTCGCGGCCTCCGGCAATTTTGGACAAGTGTTGCGCCGCAATTTCCCGGTGCTGCTCGGCAATCGGCTCAATGATCTACCGGTCGAGCGGTGCCACATCGTTGGGTGCTCGTGCACGCCGCTGGATCGCATCGCCGACGATGTGCTTCTCCCGAGCGCGCAAATTGGCGACTTCGTGGTGGTTCTGCAATCGGGCGCCTACGCCCGCTCGGCAAGTCCCGGAGACTTCCTCGGCCACCCCGAGGCACTCGAGATGCTCGTCTGAATTCCGTACACGGAGAACTGCGATGCACCAGCCCGACTTTTCGTTATCCGACCTCGCGCCACACTCGTGGCATCTGTCCGAGGATCAGCGCGCGCTCGTCGCGGCAAGCCAACGTTTTGCTCGCGAACAACTTGAGCCGCTGCTCTCACAAGCACCCTCACAAGAGGCCTGGCACGAGATCGTCAAGCAAGCACGCGCACTCGATTTGGGTACCATGATTTTGCCGCTGGAGCTTGGTGGCATGGCCATCAACCACCACGATCTGTCCTGCATTCTCGGCGCGCTGGCCTGCGGGCCTATCGAGCGCGCCGTGCAATTGACGCAGAGCATTCCTGCACTCATGACGCTGCGCGCACACGATGCGCTTCAGTCGCTCGGTTTCGCTCGAATCGGCGAATACTTCGATGGCACACGCCCGATTGCGCTTACCGTGCCCGATTTTCGTACCGCCACGCTTTGGCGCCTGTGTGACCATACCGCCCCGCCAGCGCTGACATTGATTCCCGCGCCGGCTGCACCTGGCGTTACCCTGATCGAATCGACGTGTGCCCGGTCCAAGCTCGCTCGGCGACACGTCACCTGCCTTGGCGCACTGACGCTTGAGCAGTTGCGCTGCGACGACGCTTTGTATGCCGCTGCGCTGGTCACGCTCGAGCGGCCCGACGCGCACGGCGTGTCGCCGGCCCAGACGTGGCTCACCAACACCGCGCTCTATTTGTCGGCCCTGCTCAGCGGCACCATGCAGCACGGTGTGACGTTTGCACTGAGCTACGGGGCGGAGCGGCAGGCATTTCGCAAACCGTTGGTGATGCATCAACGTGTTGCTATACGCCTGGCCGATATGCTTATTGCAGTGCAAGGCACGCAACTTTTTGTGCGCATGCTCGCGCTTGCGCAGCCCGGCACATCACTCACACTGGTGCGCCAGCTAGCCCGACATGTCGCAGCCGAATCTGTTGAATTCACGCACGAGCTCGTTCAGTTCTGCGGCGCTCATGGCTATGTCGAGGGGCTGGCGCCTGCTGCGCGCCTGGCAACATGTCACTGGTTTGCCATGTTGCTCAGGCAAGTCGACGCAGCACTCGGCCAGCTCGATGGCCTCAGCTCGCCTCGCTCTGCAACGGGAGCGCAGGCATGAACGAGGAGAAACGCCCGCGGCGGCGCTGCGACGCACGCTCCAGGGTTGCCGCGAGATCGTCGATTGGTTGCTGGCTGCGCAATGCAAATTCAGAAGACGCTCGCGATATCACGCGCTGGCTTGCTCGCCCCCCGATCGCGCAGTGGTTCGATTTCGGACTGGGTCGGCAAGGATTGAGCGCACTCGCCGTCCAGGCGATGGTGCAAAGCGAACGGCACCGCATATGCGTATTTGGCTCGCTCGGGACTGCCGAACCGAGCGGTTTGGTGGCGATTAGCGATATCACGCATCGCTTCGGTTTGGGCTCGTTCTGGGTGCTGCGTGATCCTTTGCGCCCTACTTGCGCGAACATGACATTCGACGCTTCCCGACGCGTGCTGCGCGACGGCTTCGAACTGGATCGGCTGCACTGCATCAGCGCCTGGGCCGTTCAGACGAATGTGCGATCACAACGCCTACTCGCACGCCTGGGTTTTCGCCTGATCGGCCTGCAGCGCAACTGCCATGTCATCGCCGGCCAGCGCGTGGGGCGTCTACTCTACGATCTGCTTCCGGACAATCTAGCCTGACGTGCGCCATGATGTCGCCAATCATTACCGCACTGAGTACCTATGTGCCGCCCACCATAGCGCTCACGCGTGCGCCGCGATCGGCAGACGCTGAGCTCACGGCGTCACACACCGCGACTCGCACCGGCTGGGATGCCTGGATCACGGCCTGGCGTGCTGACTTCGGTGCATTCGATACACCGGTGGCCAGCGCCAATGATGGTATCGATCACCACGCTCGGTCGCTTCGTATTCCCGTCGAACGCGAAGAGCAACTATCGGGGCTCGCCGTGCGCGTCGCCAATGAGATACTCGCCATCCGGCATCCGGCTGCTGTCCCCATCGATATCATTGTGTTTTGTCACAGCAGCGTGGAAGAGCACGTATCGACTACAACGGCCGGGCGTCTGGCAAGCGTGGTAGGACCATGCTTTGCGTTTTCCGTCTCCCAGCAGCATGGCGTCTCGCTATTTTCCGCATTGCAGCTCGTCCGAGACCTGATGGTCGCCGAGTCCGATGTGCAGTGTGCGCTGATTGTCGCGGCAGAAAAATGGACACCGCCGTTTTCACGCTGGACCGCGCAGGGGTCAGCGCAAGGTGATGCCGCAGCCGCCGCTTTGCTTGAGCGAGCCACGGCAACAACCCGCGGCTTTCGCGTGATGGACGCGCAAACGCGTCAATGCCCTGTGCGGCCCGACTACCCGTCGAGTCAACGCTCATATTCCGATTCCGCCTCGGAGCGGATTCTGCTGCAACTCATTGACGCGATGCTCGCGCAACACGCGCTCGCGGCGTGCGATGTCACTGGCATCGGACAGGACCTCGATCCGACACGGACCAAGCGCGTATCGCATCGTCTGAACATGAAGGCGCACACCCATGCGCGCCTTCATGATGCGCACCTCGGTGCAGCAGAACCGATCATCCAACTGGCCGAGAGGCTCGCGGACAACACGCTGCCTACACGCGGTCATCTCCTGATAGGGGGGATGAGCGTGTGCGGCTACGTGGGCTGCGCACTGCTTGACGCGCGCGGTGCGCCCGCCATCTCGTGTGACCCCGGTCGGAGCCGTCGATGACGGGCGTGTCGATCGGTATTCCGTATGTCGCATACTATCTGCCCGAGCGTGTCGACACGGTCCGGGCATGGGGCCGCCGTACGCGCCAGCCCGACACGATCATCGCAAAGCTCGAACGATCAGGCGTATGCAATTTTCACGTGGCATATGAGCAAAGTGCGCTCAGCCTCGCGGTCAAAGCCGTCGAGTCGTTGTTGCGCACCGCGCCGATCGCGCCAGACTCGATCGACTATCTCCTGTACACCCATACGCTGCAAGGCAGCATTGCGCCGCCGCCGCAGTCACTGCCACGCGCGCTATGCGAGCGATTTGGGTTCACCCGCGCGCAGTCGTTTTCGTTTGCCCAACAGCACTGCGCGTCCTCGCTCGGCGCGCTGCGCATTGTGCGCGCGCTATTCGCCGCGCACCGCTCGCTCAATCGCGTGCTGCTCGTCGGAGCAGACACGATGCCCATTGAGGCAGAGCGTCGCATGGGTACCTCCGCGCTTCTGGGCGACGGGGCGTTTTCCGCAACGATCGAGCGCCACGCCCGTATCAACCGCCTTGTTGCGATAGCCACGCATGCCACCGGGCAAGGTTGGCGCGGCATGCTCGGCCAAGCCGATCCGAATTCCGTCGCCCAATACCAGCTTGCCGCTAGAAAGCTCATCACGCATCTCGCGAGCAAGGCTCCGATCGCGCTAGCCGATGTGTGTTACATCTTGCCACCGCATCTCGATCTACCGGCGTGGCAGCGGCTTGTCCAGTCGCTGGATCTGCCGCCTGAGCGTCTTTTTATTCGCAACTTCTCGCGCATCGCACATGTGACCGTGAGCGATCCCTTTATCAACCTTGCCGACTGCCATGCGCTCGCGCCAGGCACCCCGCTCGTGCTCTACGCGCAGGGTGTAGGCGGCTTTTCCGCAGCAACGCTACTCATTCATTAGACGCGCCGTTCGAACGCGGCCATGGGCAAGCGCGCAACCTGAGGCTCGGATATACCGAATACCCCTACTGCGTGTACTGGTTGGTTGCTCGTGGATGTATCACGACATTAAATATTGATACCCATAATTGGCCCGCAAGCGTCTAAAATAATGATGGACAACGCGCATATATCCGTCACGAGTAAAACAAGCGCCATTGTCAAGCATTGTGTTGTTTGAGCCTGAATTTTGCGCGCATGGTCATCACGCGGGTCCGATGCGCGACGATTTTCTGTGAGGGACCTCGGTGGATCAGATATTTCCCTGCAGCGTGGGCAACACGCCCGTCGCGGCGCTGCAACCTTCACACGCGATTGCGCGATGGGCGCCGCTGGCCACATCCTTTCTCGACACCGTGGATCTCTCGTCACTCGTGAAGCTCTTCGGTGATGTGGCCGCTTCGTTAGGGTTTCCTCGTTTTGCCGTCAGCCGGCTCTCACGCGCACGTGCTCGCTCGCGCGTAGCGATGGCCGTCGACACGCTTTACGCGCGCTATCCCGATAATTGGGTTTTTCATTATGCGAAGCACGACTATGGTCCGGTCGATCCCGTTCATCGCATGGCACTCGTGCACGCCACGCCCTATCGCTGGACCGATATAGTGGGGTTAAATCACATCGAGCAGCGCGTGCTCGACGAAGCGCGCGAGGCCGGATTGGCTAATGGGGTAAGCATCCCGATTCACGAGCCCGATGGCAACATCTTGCTCGTCAATCTCGCAAGCCCCTCACCGGAGATCAAGACCGAAGTCAATTTGCGGCTCGCAAGCCTCATTAGCGCATTGTTTCATCAAGAGCTGAATCGCTTAACCCGCCCGCGCTGCGTCGGCCCCTTGCCCAAACTATCCCCGCGCCAAAAGGAATGTCTTGCGTGGGTCGCGCGCGGCAAATCCTCATGGGAGATCGCAGGCATTCTCGGTATATCGCCCCATACGGTTGACTACCACATCGACGAGGCAAAGAGGAGCCTGCGCATCAATAGCCGAACCGCCGCGGCCGTGTATGCGGCCGCCCACGGATTGATTCTGGTCTGATCGGCAGTTCATCCGCCCGGCGCGCCGTATCATCTCACGCGCCTTCTCGCACATGCCTTACGCTGTCGGAATACTCGATGCGTCTCGCGCACACACATCGCAGCGACACCTAACGTTCGCACTCCCGTGTGCGCACCCGCACGCGCCTTTTGCGACCTACACCCTCCCTAGATCACTAGTTCCGTTCAGACTGCCTACTTGCTAGCGTGACACGGTTTCTTGAGTGCGAGGGAAAAACCGTGCAATCGATTTTTGCAGGCAGGCTTGTCGATATACCCCACCCGTTACGTCGCCGCCTTGGCGAATTCCGATATGAAATCTTCGTTAAGCGCCTCGGTTGGCAGTTGCCCAATGCCGACGCCGTCAGCGCCACCGAGTGGGACCACTTCGACCGAGGCGATACGATCCACGTCGTGTTACTGGATCCGATGGAACAAGTCTGCGGCTGTGCGAGGCTGATGCAAACGACCAGACCGTATTTGCTCCAGACGCTGCACGCACATTCACCGAATTGCACATTACCCATCGCCCCCACCGTATGGGAGCTATCTCGATTTGCCGCCAGCACCCGGCACGTTCGGTCAATGGGTCCCTCGAACGGGATGCAGTTCTTCCCACCGGTCCTCGCGATCGCAGCTTCATTAGGTGCAACGCGCATTATCGGTGCGCTCTCTCACGCGATAGCGCGCCTTTACCGCCGCGCCGGGCTTGAACTCGAAACCCTGCCAATCGCCGAACGTGCGAATGCGGCGAACTATCTCGTCTGCGCCATCAATCTCCGCGCTTCGACGTTCGAGCGTTTGGGCTGCGATGCCAGCGCGTTGCTACGCAATGTGACCTGGCTCAGCCCGTGCTCTGCCGCCGTGTTTGCGAGCTCGGCCGGTCATACCCCATTCCATGATCATTGAGCATACAACCGTTCGCAAAGTGACCAAACCCGTTGAGCGGGGTGCTCGGTGCCGGCCTTAAATCGTGCGGCAATTTGCATCTGGAACGCGAGTCCGTGGCCGGATCAGTGTCGCTGCCCGTGGCGATGATGTCGGCGATCCGCGTCTTTGACCCAATCGGGGCGAATTGCCGACGCGTATGCCTGACCGCTGCGAGAAGCTTCGCCGTTAGTTTGAGCGGCCAGCCCCAGACGCGCATCGATCGCATGCGCGACAGCAGAGGATTTGGGTAAGCGCTGAGGATCACAGTCAGCCCAGAATTCGAACATGCTATCGAACAACACGGACAGAATGGTCGTTATATAAGGCAGCTTTACAGTGATGAGACTATCCGACGAATCAACATTGACGAAGGCATTGGAATTCGATATTGCGTTGCCGCACACGCCGGTGCGCGCCGCGTCGAGCTCGCGTTGCAATCTTGTCTCAACATCACAATGAACAATCGAGAAATTGACAATAACCCGAGTTAACCTGTCAAGCTCCTGGGTCTTGAGCCCCAGGCAGTTTTGCAATCGGCCGATTTCCAGTTCCGCAAGCCGCAGTCGCTCGCGCAACACCGCACATTCGTCTGTCGGCAGCGTGCACGCCACCTTCTCATCGGATTGACACGTATTCTCACGTTGCTCCATGGATTTACCTCAACCTGAGTGCGAACATTCTCGAGTCGGACCGGCATTCGCTCACCACAAACCATTTCGCTCGAGACGGCCCGCTTGCGCCACACGCCCATTTGGCTGTACTACCGCCCGTCCATATCGCAGTCACCATCGAACGCCGGGTGCTTGCCACGGCATTGTTGATTCGTGTATCGCGGATCGTCAACTACCAAACTCGGGAGGATAGAGGCGTTCGGTCTTCGTGACAAAATGTCATTCGCACGTATCACACATCGTTCTTGAAAACGCATTACCAAAATTTCGCTTGATATTTCTGAAATTGAAATAGTTTGTAGATATTTTACGATGACGTTGCAAATTTTCCATGCAACACCGGCCGATACCGGCTAATTCATGTCGGTGATTGAAATTTAAACTTATGTAGCCACATCGTATTGCTCTCGCTTCACGTGTTTGAGTGTGACATTACCGTCTATAGTCACAGTACATCCGACAGGAGGAACTTCGATGGCAACGTATCTCGAGCTGAAAGCCCAAGCGGAACGACTGATGCTGCAAGCGGAGGAAGCGCGGCAAGCGGAGCTTGAAACCGTTCTTCAGGAAGTGCGCGCCCGCGTGGCCGAATATGGAATAACGCCTGAGCAAGTCTTTGGGCGTCGCCGGGCGGCATCTGGCACACGTGCAGCTCAAAGCAGCGTGTCACCCAAATATCGTGATCCAAAGACAGGCGCAACGTGGAGCGGTCGCGGACGCGAACCGGGCTGGATTAAGGGTAAAAGGCGTGAGCGGTTCCTGATCGAGCAGGAGTAAGCACACGCTAGGTGGCCCGTGGCGCGAAATACACTGCTCGCGGGCCGTATCAGACGCGTTCGTTACATGCAATGCGCGATGTCGTCGTCTTATCGCGATGCCTCACGTGCCCTCGGCGTGCGGGCCGCGCAGCTATGCGGCCCGCACAACGCTCGTTGATTTAGCGCGCGGAAAACACGCGATACCCGCACGATGCCAGCCGAGAACAACTGCCGAGGGCACCCAACGAGATCGACATCGCCACGCGACAATGTGTAGCGCCACGTTGACATGTCGGACCCGCATCGCTTCTCAGACGCCGTGTGTCGCAAGTTGAAAGCGGAGCGAGCTACGCGGAGCTGACCGTACGGGCCGACCCTGTGTAGGCGCGAACGGCCATCTTCGAAATGTCCCATCCGCCGCGTCATGCCGGCTTCTTGCCCTTGAGTATGAACGCAGCTACCGTACACCCGATCATCGCGATTCCTGCGATCAGAAACGTATCGCTGTATGCCATGAGCAGCGCCTCGCGCATCACGCGCTGGTTCACGAGCCCGAGCGCCAGTTCCTGCACGCCGGATATCGACCCGCCGGGCAGCACGTCCGCGCGCGGCGCATGCATGCGCGCGAGTAGCCGCGCGAGCGTCGCCATGCGCTCCTGGAACGCTTCCGAGAACGGCGTGACGGCCTCGCCGATGCGCATCGCGTGCAGCTTCTGCCGCTCGACGACGATCTGGCTCATCACCGCGATGCCGATCGCGCCGCCGACGTTGCGCACCATGTTGAATACGCCCGACGCGGAGCCAAGCTGCGCCTTCTCGATTCCGTCGACGGCCATCACGGCCAGCGCGATCACGACGAACGACTGTCCGATCCCGCGCACGACCAGCGATGGGACGATCACATTCGACGCCGCATCGGCGTCGAGGTGGATGTTCATCAGGCACCCGGCCGCAACCAGCACGAAGCCGAGCACGATTGTCGTGCGCGGGCTCGTGCGGCGCATCAGCGGCGGCGTCAGGAACGACATCGCGAACTGCACCAGCCCGTACGGAATCATCGCAAGGCCGATGTCGCGCGCGCTGTAGCCGTGCAGCTCGGCAAAGTAGTTCGGCACGAGAAACACCACGCCGAACACCACCGCGCCGAACAGGAACTGCATCAGACTTGCGATCCCGAAGTTGTACTGGCCGAGCAGGCGCAGGTTGATGAACGGCTCCTTGCGTCGCAGTTCGATCGCGACGAACGCCGCCAGCCCGAGCGCCGCGACGATCGACAGCTCGACGATCATGTCCGAGGCGAACCAGTCCTTGCGACCGCCCTCCTCCAGCACGATCTGCAGCGCGCTCAAGCCCACCGCCATCGTCGCGATCCCGAACCAGTCGGCCCGCCTGAGCATCCCAAGCTGCACGGGCACGGGCCGGATCGCCCAACCGATCGCCGCAACCAGCGCGATCGCCGGCGGAATCTGCAGATAGAAGATCCAGCGCCACGAATACATGTCGGTCAGCCAGCCGCCCACCGACGGGCCCGCTGCCTGCGCGACGTTGTTCGCGATCGCGAACAGCGCCATCCCGAGCGGATGTTTCGACGGCGGCAACTCGGTGACTATCAGCTGGAACGACAGCGGGATCAGCACGCCGCCGAACGCGCCCTGCAGTGCGCGCGCGACAATCATCGTCGAGATGCTCGGCGCGACCGAGCACGCGAGCGAAAACGCGAGAAAGCCGGTCGCGCCGACCAACAGCACGCGTCGCGCGGAAAATACCTGCACGAGCCAGCCAGTGAGCGGAATCACGACGATCTCGGCGACCAGGTATGCGGTGGTAATCCACGAGCCCTCCTCGAAGCTCGCGCCGAGCGAGCCGCGAATGTCGGGCAGCGACGCATTGGTCACGTGCACGTTCATGCCGGCCATGAAGCAGCCGAACACGCCGCCGAGCACCGCGACCCACGCGCGCAGCGAAACAGTGTCTTCGTGCGCGGCCTGCACGGTCGTCGCGCTCACGAGCCGGCCCCCTGCGTGCCGCGCGTGTCGACGCGCGCGATCACCGACATGCCGGGCCGCAACACGACGCCAGCCGGCGGCGCATCGACACGGATTTTCACCGGGATGCGCTGCACGATCTTCGTGAAGTTGCCCGTCGCGTTGTCGGGCGGCAGCAGCGCGAACTGCGCGCCGGAGCCCGGCGCGAGGCCAATCACATGGCCATGCAGCGTGCGGCCCGAATAGGTGTCGACGTCGATCTCAACGGGCTGGCCGTCGTGCATCGCGCCCAACTGCGTTTCCTTGAAGTTCGCGACCACATACACGTCGCTCAGCGGCACCACCGCAAGCAACGGCATCCCGACCTCGACGTACTGGCCGGCCCGCACCGCGCGCTGGCCGACGCTGCCGTCACGCGTCGCACGGATCTCCGTGTGGTCGAGATCGAGCTGCGCGAGCGCGAGCTTCGCCTGGGCGGCCGCAAGCCGGGCGCGCGCCTGCGCGATCGCAGCCGTGCTCTGTTCGCGGCGGCGCTGCAGCACGGTCTGCTGGTCGGTCTGCACGCGCACGGCCGCGCCGGCGCGGGCCAGTTCGGCACGCGCCTTCAGCGCATCCGCGTGGGCCTGCTCCCAGCGCTGTCCGCTCGCGGCGGATTCGGCCAGCAGTTGCTTGTAGCGCGTCGCATCGGCGTCGCGCCGTGCGGCTTCAGCGCGCGCGGCGGCCGCGTCAGCATCGGCCTGCGCGATCTGGCTGCGCTGCTGGCCAACCTGCGCGTCGAGCGTCGCGGCCGCGGCCTGCTCGGCTTGCAGCGTCGCCTCGGCCGCTGCCACCGCGGCCTTAGCATCGTCGACTTTCGCGCGATAGTCACGATCGTCGAGCCGCACGAGCACGTCACCGCGCTTCACCGGCTGGTTGTCGTCGACGGCGACTTGCGCGACGTAACCCGACACGCGCGAGCTGACGGTCACGACGTCGGCGCGAACGTACGCGTCGTCGGTTCCTTCGATGAAACGGCCGACGGTCCACCAGTGCCAGCCGAACACAGCAAGCGCGATGACGGCGAGCACGGTGCCCGCGGCGATCAGTTGGCGCCGGGAGAACCGGGCGGTTTTGGCTTTTTCGGGTACGGCAGTCGTGCTCATGATCGGAAAGATGAGTTGGCGTGCAAGAGAACAGGCAAGGACGCTGCGAACGCGGCCGGCTACGGTTGCCAGCCGCCTCCGAGCGCCTTGAACACGGCGACCTGGTCGAGCGAGACCTGCTGCGTCGACTCGGCCAGCGCCGAATCGACCGCAACGAGGCTGCGCTGCGCATCAAGCACGCCGAGGAAATCGAGCGCGCCGGCTTTGTAGTTCAGCTCGGCGAGGTGATAGGCGCGTGCATGCTCAGCGCGTGCGGTTTCGAGCGCGGCGCGGCGGCGCCACGCCGCACCGTACCGGGCCAGCGCCTGCTCGGTTTCCTTCAGCGCGCGCAGCACCTGCGCATCGAATTGCGCGCGAGCAAGCGTGTCGTCGGCGCGGGCCCGCGCGAGTCGCGCGCGACTTGCCGCCATGTTCGGAAAGCGCCACGTGATCAGCGGGCCGACACCCCAAGCGATCGCGTACTTGTCACCGAGCGTTGACGGATCGCCGCCGCTCGACAGCCAGTTCACCGAGCCGCCGAGCGATATCGACGGATACAGCTCAGCCGTCGCCACGCCGATGCGTGCATTCGCGGCGGCCAGTTGGCGCTCGCTCTCGCGCAGGTCGGGGCGGCGGCGCAGCAGCGACGCGCCGTCGCCAACCGGGAACGGCCGCGCAAGCACCGGCGCGGTGCGGCAATGCGCGGCCGCGTCAGGCAGCGCGCCGGGCGCGCGCCCGGTCAGCACCGCGAGTTCGTACAGCGCTGCGCGCCGCGAGCCGACAAGCGCTGGCAGATCGGCACGCGTGTCGTCGGCGAACGCGCGCGAACGCGCCACCTCGAGGTCGGACACGAGCCCGTGCGCGCGCTGCTTCGCCGTCAGCGCGGCCAGCCGGTCCGCGATCCCGACCGACTGCTCGGCCACGTCGATCCGCTCGCCGTACGCGCACACCTGCGCATAGGCGGCCGTCGTCTCGGCGGCCACCACGACGCGCATCGCGTCCGACGCAGCCTGCACCGCCTCCGCGTCCGCCCGGGCGGCGTCGACCAGATGGCGCACGCGCCCCCACAGATCGACTTCCCACGACAGCGAGAACGACGGCGCGAAACCCCAGCGCGTATGCGCATCGGTACCCTTGGCCGCCGCGACGATCTGGTCGGGCGCGTGCTTACCGTAGTCGACGCCGAACCCGGCCGTCGTGTCGGGCAGCCGCGCGGCGCCGGCCTCATCGAACACGGCGCGCGCGCGCTCAACCCGCGCCACGGCCGCCGCGAGATCGCGGTTCTGCGCGAGCGCATCGCGCACGAGGCCGTCGAGCACGGGGTCGTCGTAGAGGCGCCACCAGCGTTGCGGCGGCTCGCCGGCGGCGGCGACCGGCACGTCGGCCACCGCGTCGAACGGCCCGGTGCGCGCCGTATCGGACACAGGCGGCCGGTACGGCTCGCCGACCGAACACGCGGCCAGCGCGGCCGATGCCAGCAGCACGGCCGCACAGGTGGCGCGCCGCACGCGCGGCAAGCGTGCATCGACGGCGGGAGAAACAGGCGAAGCGGACGAAATGGTTGGAACGCGCATCGGGTGGCAAGTAGGTCGAACAAACGATGGGTTTATGGTAATTTCGACCTAAGTGGTCGATCTCACGCGTAAAGCGCATTCGTCGTCGAGAAAAGGACACACAGATCAATTGGAAAACTTCTTCGTCGCACTCGAGCGTCAGGCGCGCGACAAGCAGATCGCCGTCGTCGCATCCGACTCGCCGGCGGGCACGGCGTACCCGCCGCATTCGCACCGGCAGGGCCAGCTGATCCACGCGATTTCCGGCGTGATGATCGTGCACGCGGACGCAGGCAGCTGGGTCGTGCCGACGGGCCGCGCGGTGTGGGTGCCGGGCGGTACGCAGCATGAGATCCGCTCGGCCGGCGACGTGCAGATGCGCACCGTGTTCGTCGGCCCGGAAGTGCGGCCGAGCCTGCCGACCGAATGCCGGGTGATCGAAGTCGGCACGCTGTTGCGCGAACTGATCGTGACGGCTTGCGACCTGCCCGCCGACTACGACCTGTCGCACCGCGCGGGCCGCGTGCTCGCGCTGATCCTCGACGAGATCGAGATCGCGCCACCACTGTCGCTACACGTGCCGATGCCGCGCCACCCCGCGCTCGCCACGCTGTGCACGCGGCTCATCAACGACCCGTCGTCGGCCGTCACGCTGCAGGCGTGGGCGCGCGACGCGCACATGAACGAGCGCACGCTCGCGCGCGCGTTCAAGCGCGAGACGGGCATGACGCACGGCGCATGGTGCCGTCACGCGCGATTGCTGCTGAGCCTGCCGCGCCTCGCCGCCGGCACGCCGATCCTCGAGCTCGCACTCGAACACGGCTACGACAGCCCCAGCGCGTTCGCGGCGATGTTCCGCAAGGCGCTCGGCGTCGCGCCGAGCGAATACTTCCGGCGGCGCTGACGCGCGTATCGATTGTCCGTTTTGCGACGATCGATCGCTAATGCGCGCGCGCGGCGTGTCGCTGCCGTCGCTACAGTAGCGGCATTGCCATATGGCCGGCCGCAGGTTTCGTTATCCGATGGATCTGATTCAAAGCATGCAGGCGTTCGTCACGCTCGCGGACGCGGGCACCTTCACCGAGACTGGCAAACGGCTCGGCATCACGACCGCGCATGTCAGCCGGCTCGTCGCGTCGCTCGAGCATCGTCTCGGCATCCGGTTGCTGAACCGCACGACGCGTTCGATGTGCCTGACCGAAGCGGGTGAGCGCTATCTCGCACGCGCGCGCGACATCACGCTCGCCGTCGACGCGAGCGAGCGCGAGGCGCGCGACGCGCGCGTGCATCCGCACGGCCGGCTGCGCGCGCATTGCAGTGCCAGCATCGCGAACCATTTCGTGATTCCGTTGATCGGGCAATTCCAGGCGCGTTACCCGGACGTCAGCGTCGACCTGACGCTCGCGCCGCACTTGCCGAAACTAGTGCGCGACAGCTACGACGTCGCGGTGATCGCGATGCCAAGCCTGCCGAGTTCCGAAGAGATCGCGATCGACGTTGGCCGGATCCGCAGCGTGCTGTGCGCATCGCCCGCGTATCTCGAGGCGCACGGCATGCCCGATTCGCCCGGCGCGCTCGTCCACCATCGCTGCGTGAAACTGGTCGCGCCCGCGTATCACGAGCGCATCTGGACGCTGTGGAGCGGCGCGCAAGCGCAAACGGTCGACGTCGATCCGTCGATGACGGCCGACGTCGCCGCGTCGCTCGCGATCGCGGTACGCGAGGGCGCGGGAATCGGGTTGCTGCCCGACTTCGTCGCCGCGGCGGACCTGCGCTCCGGCACGCTCGTGCGTGTGCTGCCCGACTACCAGGCGGAAGAAATCGGCGTGTTCCTGGTGTACGCGTCGCGCCAGCATCTCGATGCAAAAACGCGCGCGTGGGTCGACTTCATGAAAGCCGCGCTGCGCGACGCATTCGCGCAGATGCTCGACGACGCATGCGCACAACCGGTCGGGAAAAAAAGCCACGCGCCGGGCAAGACCGGCGCGTGGGCCGGCGCCACCGCGTAGCGGCACGGCGCCGGCGGCGCAATGCACGGTTACTGCGGCTTGAACAGCGCGCGCAGGTTCGTCATCGCCATGTCGAGAAAACCGGTGACGAACGCGTCGAATTCCGGCTGGCGCGCGGCGCCCCCGTGCGACGGTTCACCAGCGATGTCCCACGTCACCGTGCAGGCCCGCTCACCGCGCGGCTCGACGCGCATGAGCGCCCACAGATTGCCGATGTCGAACGACGTATGGATCAGGCTCCACGTCATCACCATCGCTTCGTCATCGTGGCTGTTGAGCTGTTCGACGACGACGTTGCCGTCCGCGAAATGCTTGATGCGCAGCGAGCGCACGCCGTCGCCGATCATGTCGGTATGGTCGAGCCCCGTGATGAAGCGCGAGAAGCCGGCGAAATCACCGACCACGCGCCACGCGTCGCGCGCCGGCACGTCGAGATCGGCCGAGCCGGACAGGATCGGCGTTTGCGGCGCGTAGACGAGCGTGGACGGACGGGGTTGCGTTGCAGTACGTTGCAGCATGATGCCTCCTTGATGAATGATGCGATGACAGCGATTAATCAAACGGGTAGTCTTCACCACGCGGGTTCGGGCTCGGCGTCGCGGCGGGCGTCGTTCGCGCGCGCAGCCGGCTCGGCCGGCGGCGGCATGAAGCCGCATTCGGCGAGATAGCCGAAATGCGCATCGAGCAACGCATCGTCCTTGTCCGGATACGTGACGCCGAGCCGGCGCAGCGTCGCCTCGGTGCGCGCGTGGTCGATCACGGCCATGTCGCCGATATCGTCCTGCCGGTCGTCCAGATAGAACGCGACGACGTCGAACAGCGCATTCGATTCGTCGATCGACAACAGTCGCTCGCGCCAGACCTCGGGCGCCTCGAAGCGCAGCGGGTAGCCGCGCCGAGCGAGTGCGCGCAGGTACCCGGCCCAATCGAGCGGGCGCGGGTTGTGCAGATGAAACACGCGCTCGGTGCGCGCACCGTCGAGCGTGCACGCGACAATCGCCCGCGCCAGGTAGTCGACCGGGCTCAGGTCGAACAGCCCGCCCTCGCTCGCGAGCGGTGCGCAGCCGAGTTGCACCGCGCCCTTGAGCAGCAGCAGGATCCGGTTGCGTCCCGGCTGGCACAGCCCCGTGCGCGAATGGCCCGTGATGTTGCCAGGCCGCAGGATCGTCGTGTCGATCCCGCGCGCGGCCGCTTCGGCAACGAGATGCTCGGACACCCACTTCGTCAGGTTGTAGCCGTTGTTGACGAAGGCAGGGCCGGCCTCCGACGGGGCCGCCTCGATCAGGCGGCCCGTCGGGCCCGTCGCGCTCGCCGCGGATAGCGTCGATACGAAATGCAGCGCCTTGCGGCGGCCGCTGCAGCACAGGCGGAGCAGTTCGAGCGTCGAGCCGACGTTCTCCGCGTGCAGGTACGGGTAGTCGTACACGTGGTTCACGTGCGCGCCGTTGTGATGAATCACGCCGACCTCGGCCGCGAGCGTCTGCCACTGCGCGTCCGACAGCCCGAGGTGCGGCGCGCCGAGATCGCCGCGCAGCACCCGCACGCGCGGGTGCCCGCACAGATGGCCGAGCCCGTTGACGAACGCCGCTTCGTCGAGCCGCCGGCGCGCGCTCGCATCGTCGTCGCCGCGCACGACGCAGTAGACGGTCTGGTTCGTGCGGCTGATCAGCTCGCTGAGGATGAAGCTGCCCAGAAAGCCGTTCGCGCCGGTCAACAGCACCGCGCCGGGCCCGTCGCCCGCCGGCTGGCTGGCCGGCAGTCGCACGTCGTCGGGCAAGCGGCGGTCGTCGTGCACGCGAGCCGGCACGTTCGCGCCGCGCTCGACCGACTCATCGCTCAGTAGTGCCGCGAGCGCGGCCACCGTCGGCCGTTCCATGAAACGCGCGAGCGCCGCGTTGCCGCCCAGCTCGCGCTTGACCGCCAGCATCAGCCGCGACACCAGCAGCGAATGGCCGCCCAGTTCGAAGAACGACGCGTCGCGGCCGATCTCTTCCGGTGCGAGTTCGAGCAGCGTCGCCCACAACGCGACAAGACGCGTCTCCAACGCGCCGCGCGGTACATCGCGCGTGTGGCTCGCCGCACGCGAGACCGGCAGGCGCGCCAGCGCGGCGCGGTCGATCTTGCCGTTCGGCGTCGCGGGCAATACGTCGAGCGCCGTGATGTCGTACGGCACCATGTAGTCGGGCAGCGTGCCGGCCAGCACGGCGCGCAGCGCGTCGGGCGTCGCTGCCGCGTCGACCGGCTTCGCGGCGAACAGCCGGATGCGCTTGCGCTCGTCAGGTACCACCGCGCACTGGTGGTACAGCCCCGCCGCCAGTGCGGCCGTCTCGATCTCGCCCGGCTCGACACGAAAGCCGCGAATCTTCAGTTGCGCGTCGCGGCGGCCAACGTAGCGCAGCGTGCCGTCCGGCTCCCAGCTCGCGATGTCACCGGTCCGGTACATCGTCTCGCCCGGCGTGCCGTACGGATCGGCGACAAAGCGCTCGGCGCTCAGGTCGGGCCGGCCGAGATAGCCGAGCCCGACGCCCGCGCCGGCGATGCACAGCTCGCCTTCCTCGCCGGTGAGCGCCGGACGGCCGTCGACCGCGAGCACATGGCAGCGCGCGTTCGCGATCGGCCGGCCGATGCGCCGGTTGCTGTCGCCGGCGCGCAGTTCGCCCGTCGTCGCGAGCACGGTGCATTCGGTCGGCCCGTAGATGTTGTGCAGCCGCCGGTTCGCGCTCCAGCGCGCGATCGTATCGGGATCGCACACGTCGCCGCCCGTGACGAGATGCGCGAGTGCGGGCCAGTCGCAATCCGGCAGCGCCGCGAGCAGCGCGGGCGGCAGGAACGCGTGTGTGATACCCGCGTCGGCGACGAGCGCCGCGAGCGCGTCGAGTTCGCGGCGCTGCGCTTCGCTCGGCGCGACCAGCGTCGCACCGGCGAGCCAGGTCGGAAACATGTCGAGCAGCGACGCATCGAAAGCGATCGTCGAGAACTGCAGCACGCGCGAGGACGCATCAAGCGACACGTGCGCGCGATACCAGTGGCAGAACTGCACGATGTTCCGGTGCGACAGCATCACACCCTTCGGCACGCCGGTCGAACCCGACGTGTAGATCGCGACCGCGCAGCGCGCATCGCGATCGGCATCCCGCTCGAGCGGCCACTGGCCGGCCAGCGCGTCGGGCGCAGCGTCCGCTTCCGCGTGGGTGCCGCAGTCGATTACGTCGAGATCGAGCCCGTCGAGCAGCACCGGCTCGACCGCACCACCGACGACGAGCGCCTGCGCGCCCGATTCGCGCAGGATCGTGCGAGCGCGCTCGGGCGGAAACGCCGGATCGAGCGGCACGCAAGTCGCGCCGGCGCCCAGCACGCCGACGATCGCCGGATACAGCGCGACGCCCTTGTCGAGTCGCACGGCGACCACGCGTGGCGCGGCACGCCAAGCGGCGATACGCGCGGCGACACGGCGGGCACGCGCGAGCAGCTCACGATAGGTCAACCGACCGTCGGCCGCGACGAGCGCGCAGGCGTCCGGCGCTGCGGCCGCCGCACGCGAGACGAGTTCCGGCAACGACGGCTCGCACGGCCACGCAGCGGCCGTGTCGTTCGATGCGTGCCAGCCGGCCAGCCGTTCGAGATCGATCAGAATGTCGTCCGGCCCGGGCGGTGTCGCGCGCGGCGCGTCGTGCGGGTCGCTTAGCTCGCGTGCGATTGCGCTCGCGACTTCGTGCATCAGATCGACCGCGCACGCGGCAATCTCGTTCGCGAGATCGGCGCCGTTGAGCGCCGCGCCGAACGCGAGCGTCGCGTCGGCCAGCTCGCGCGTGTCGCCCGGCGCCACGTCCGTGAGCCACGCGACGCGTACCTCGCGCGGCGGAAAAGCATCGGCGACGATCTCGCACCGCAGCGGCCGAGCGTGCGCGCAGTGTACGGCCGGGTCCGGCGCGCCGCAGACGATCGACCACTCGGCCGCGTTGCGCAACGTGTCGGGTGCCGGCGCCGGCAACAGCAGCGCGTCGGCCGCGTCGCGTAACGGGCCGTCGCGTCCGTCGGCGATGCACACGGTATGGCCGGTCGCCTCGAGTTCAGCCGCCAGCCGTGCAGCAAGACGGGTCTGGCCGCCGATCGCAATGATGATCGCTTTCATCGACGTGACTCACAGGTAGTCGGACAAGGCCGCGCGGGTCGGCGCGTGATCGAGCAGGCCGCTCATCCGGAAGAACTGCCGGATGTTGACGATCATCGGATGCTGGCTCGTGATCGGATACGCACCGACCATGTCGTCCGCGATGCGCGTACGCTCGGCGGCCGGCAGATCGAGTGCGTCGATCAGGCGGCGATCGAACTGCAGTTGCAGATCGGCGCTCAGGTATTCGCGCAGGAAGCACGGCAGCCCTTCGCCGAGCGCGAGCCGCGCGGGTCCGTCGATCTGCGACCAGTACAGCTTCACGAGATTGATCCAGAACGCCGAGTGACGGCCTTCGTCCGCGAGGTGATCGGCCATCACGCCCTTCACCGAGCGCTTGAGCGTCGCGTCGCGCGAGAACGCCGCGACTTCCGCCGTGACCGTGTTCTCCGAGATCGCGACGCACAGCAGCTCCATGCCGTCGCGATACTGCGCGCCGACCCGCTCGACCGCGCGCGGAATCGCACGCGACAGCTCGATCTCGCTGTTCGGCGGCAGCGGCGCGATGCCGGTGGCCTCCTCAACCTGCCGTAGGTAGTCCATCGCGACGTACGCGTGATAATCCTCATCGATCACCACAGTCATCGCGTCCTGCCGGCACGCGAACGGAAACGGGTGCGCGAACCGGCCGCGCGCAATGCGCAACGCGGTGGCGTTGACGATCTCCGTCTCGAAGATGATCACGTCCTGGATGTACTTGTAGAAGCTCTGCAGCAGGACGAAGTCGCGCACCGCGTCGCCCGCGTCGACGATCGCCGGGTGCGCGCACAACGGCTGGCGTTCGAGCGGGTAGTAGCGCAGTTCGTCGTCCTCGACGATCCGCCGTGGGCGCGATCGCACGGTCGCGCGCGCCTCCCAGCGGTCGACGTGGCTCACGTATGTGACGGCGGTCGTCATCGCGTGTCCTCCGGGAAACCGTAGTAATGGATTTCAAGCAGCAGGCAGCCCGCGTCGCTGCGAAACGGGCCATGCGGCGTGCCAGCCGGACGCACGAAGTAGCTGCCTTCCCGATACGTCGCGCGATACTCGCGCGTCGTGACGTCGACCAGACTCTGGTCGCCGTCAATCAGGTGCACCTCCTCGTGGTAGTCGTGCAGGAACGGCACGCGCGTGCCCGCACCGGGATCGAACCGCACGATCCGTGTCCGGATGCCGCGCTTCGCATGCTCGTCCAGCGTATCGACGAGCACGACCTGGTCGATGCCGTCGTCGAACGCCGCCGGGTGCTCCCAGTCGAGCGCCGCGAAATCGACGATGCGCTCCGACAGACCGCGCGCGTTCATGCCGGCACCACGTTGCGGGTCTGGCCGAGATGCGCGAGCAGCCCGTCCCACAGGCGCATTCGCTCGTCGATCGCGTCGAGCCCGGCCTGCAGCGCTTCCTCGAGCTTCGCCGCGTCGCCGTCGGCCGCTTCCCGGATCATCGCGCGCGCCGCCGGCCCGTGTTCGCCCGAATCCACTTCGATATGGCGGTCGAGGTAGTACACAAGCAGCGGAATCGACGAGCGCTCGATTTTCCATTCGTCGAGCAGCGTGCGGAACATGTCGGGAATCACGTTCTCGCGGCCGTAGAAGAAGTTGCCCAGCACCTGGTGTGTCGCGCCCGACGTGCACGTGGCCATCGTCGCCTCGACGAAACGGATCACCGGCTCCGGCGCATCGACGGCCTTCAGCGCGGCCGACACGGAGAAGCCCGAGCGCACCAGTGACACCATTTCCTCGATGCGCGACGTCGAGGCGCCGACATCGCGCATCGCATGCAGGTACAGGTCGTAGTGGCTCATGTGGCCGTTCGGCGTTTCGTCCGATTCCTCTCCGAGCACGATCTCGTTGATGAGGCGCGACGCGTTCGCATTGCGCGGCGCGACCCACGGCACCGCGACGGTCGTCAGATCCTGCTGCAGCCGCTTCACGAGCGACATGAAATCCCACACGGCGAACACGTGCCATTCCATGAACACGCGCAGCTCATCGATGGTACGGATCGATCCGAACACCGGATGATGCGCGAGCCGCTCGTGCTGCTCGCCGATTTTTCGCTCCAGCCCTTCCAGTTGATTCACGGCACTCTCCTAGTAATGTCCGCTCGCGCCAGCCCACTGCGCCGGCTTCCGGCGCCGGAAACCGTTTCCGGCGAATTGCCTGCATGCCGTTTTCGGCTTGCGGAGCAATTTCAGGCGTCGATGCTAAATAAGCTGACAATTTGCCGCCTATTCAAAACGGACATTCTCATATTCTTTCCGGACCAGACCACTCACAACCCCCTCGAATCCTTTACCGACAAGGCTTTGACGAATTGACAACAAAAACTCACGGAATTGACAGCCACAAATCGGACTGTCTAGGATAACAATTGCGATTCATCAGAAATGAAATGCATGATGCGAATATGTATTTTTTATTAAACAAATGCGCGCATTTAATTCATCCACCGGAATAAGCTTTCCAGGAGAAACGACGTGACCAATTCGACGCTTCAATTGCCGCTGTCCGCGCCGCAGCGCGATTTCTGGGAGGCAGCGCTCGCGTATCGCGTCCCGTCGACGCATATCTACGCGGCCGAGTATTTCGAGATTCGCGGCGCCCTCGACACCGATGCATTCGAACGCGCGCTGCGGCAGGTGATTCGCGAGGCGCAGACGCTGCACACGACGCGGATCGTGCTGGATGGGGACACGCCCGTGCGCGTGCTCGATGCCGCGCTCGCCGACGACTGGAGGCTCGAACGCGTCGATCTCGCCGGCACCAAAGACGCGCACGCCATCGCGCTCGCCGGCATGCGCGCGCATTGCACGGGCGCGATCGAGCTGGCGCGCGGGCCGTTCTTCCGCCACACGCTGTACCGCATCGCGCCGGATCACTACTACTGGTATCACGGCTACGCGCACATCCTGGTCGACGGCTATTCGGGCAGCCTGATCGCCACGCGCGCCGCCGAGCTGTACAGCGCATTCGCGGCGGGCGCCAAGGCACCGCCCGCCCGCTTCGCGTCGCTCGCCGAGCTGCAACTCGACGAAGACGCGTACCGCTCCTCCGAGCAGTTCGCGCACGACCGCCGCTACTGGCTCGAACGCTTCGCGGACCAGCCGCGCACCGTCACGCTCGCCGGCCCCGCACGCTTTCCCGAGCGCGATGACGGACCCGACCTGCGCGAGACGCGCATCGCGAGCGCGAACGAGAGCGCGCGCATCGAGGCGGTCGCCAAGCAGCTGTTCACGTCGACAGTACCGCGGCTCGTCACCGCGCTGACCGCCGCGTACCTGTACCTGAACACCGGCGCGCACGACATCGTGCTGTCGGTCGCCGCGATGGCCCGCACGTCGGCGCGCGAGCGCCGCACGCCGACGCAGTGCGCGAACATGCTGCCGCTGCGCCTGCACGTCGAGCCGGGCCACACGCTCGATGACCTGTGCCGCCAGGCAAACCGCGAGATGACCGCGCTGCGCCAGCACCAGCGCTACCGGATGGGCGACCTGCACCGTGAGCTGACGTCGCTCGACAACGGCCAGGGCGTGTTCGGCCCCGAGATCAACATCATGGCGTTCGACTACGACCTGCGGTTCGGCGACTGCGTGACGACGTCGCACAACCTGTCCGTCGGCACCACCGACGACCTGATGGTGAACCTGACCGATCGCCGCAACGGCGAGCCGCTGCGCTTTGACTTCGACGCGAGCCCGCAGTACTACAGCCGCGACGCGCTGAACGCCCACGTCGGACAGTTCCTGAGTTTCATGCGCGTGGCGCTCGACGAACCGTTCGCAACGCTCGGCGCACTCGAAAGCCGGCTCGACGCTCAATCAGCGGCGCTCGCCGGCTGAGCGTCATCTGCTTCACCCTGTTGCCCCGTCCAACCGATTCACTACGGAGTCCTGTCATGTCCTATTCTGAATCACGCTTCTGGCATCCCCGGCAACATCCGCTCGCTGCGTCGCGCCCGCCGATCCGCATCACGCGCGGCGAAGGCTGCTACCTGTACGACGATACCGGCCGCCCGTATCTCGACGCGGTTGCGTCGCTGTTCAACGTGTACGTCGGTCACGGCCGACGGGAGATCAAGGAGGCGATCGTCCGCCAGCTCGACGAGCTCGAATATCACCCGGTATTCGCCGGGTTCAGCCATCCCCGCGCGGAGGAGCTGTCGGCGCGACTGGTCGGCATGCTGCAGCCCGAAGACATGAGCCGCGTGATCTTCGGCTCCGGCGGCTCGGACGCCGTCGAGGCCGCGCTGATGATCGCGCGACAGTACTGGAAGGTGTCCGGGCAGCCCGAGCGCACCAAGTTCATCGCGTTGCGTCAGGCCTATCACGGCTCGCACTTCGGCGGCAGCTCCGTCACCGGCAACACCGCCTACCGGCGCAACTACGAGCCGACGCTTGCCGGCTGCTTCCACGTCGAAACGCCGTGGATCTATCGCAACCCGTTCACGCATGACCCTGAGGAGCTCGGCCGGCTATGCGCGTCGCTCGTCGAGCGTGAGATCCTGTTCCAGGGGCCCGATACCGTGGCCGCCTTCATCGCCGAACCGGTACAGGCGACGGGCGGCATCATCGTGCCGCCCGCGAACTACTGGCCGCTGGTGCGCGAAGTATGCGACCGCCACGGCGTGCTGCTGATCGCCGACGAGGTCGTGACGGGCTTCGGCCGAACCGGCGCGGCATTCGGCAGCCGCGGCTGGGGCGTCGCGCCGGACATCATGTGTCTGGCAAAAGGCGTGTCGTCGGGCTATCTGCCGCTCGGCGCGACCGTCGTCAATCGCCGTATCGAGAACGCGTTCGCGTCCAATCCGGGCGGCATCGGCACGCTGATGCACGGCTACACCTACTCCGGCCACCCGATCGTCTGCGCGGCCGCACTCGCGAATCTGCAGATCATCGTCGACGAGGATCTCGCTGGCAACGCGGCGCGCGAAGGCGCGTACCTGCTGGAGCGGCTGCAGCCACTCGTCGACCGCTATCCGGTTGTCGGCGACGTGCGCGGCAAGGGGCTGCTAGTCGGCATCGACCTCGTGAAGGACAAGGCGACGCGCGAATCGATCGATCCGTCGGATGGCTATGCGGCCGCGCTCGCCGACGCGGCGCGCGATGCGGGCGTGCTGATCCGCTCGCTCGGTAACCGGCTCGCGATCGCGCCGCCTCTCGTGATCGGCCGTGAGGACGTCGACCGGATCGTGGACGCGCTCGTGCATGCGTTCGAAGTGGTGCCGCGCTGGACCGCACGCTGAGCGCGACAGCGACAGCGACAGCGGTGGCGGTCAGCGCGCTGCCGCTTCCGCCGCCGCGAGGTACTGGCTCGGCGTGACGCCGAACGCGCGCTTGAAGGTGGCCGCATAGGTGGTCGGGCTGCGATAGCCGACCTGATGCGCGGCCTGCGTGACGGGCATGCCGCTCGCGAGCAGCGCGAGCGACATCGACAGCCGCAGTTGCTGGCGCCACGCGGCCACGCTCATGCCGGTCTCGCTGCGAAAAAGGCGCGCCAGGTGGCGCGCGCTCAGCGCGGCGTCGCGCGCGAGCGTTTCGAGCGGCAATTCGCAGTGCGGCTCGCGCTGCAGCCGCTCGCACAGTTTCAGCAGGCGCCGGTCGCGCGGCAGCGGTAGCGTGAGCGGCGTCTGCGCGAGTTCGCTCAGTTCGTCGGCGAACAGGCGCGCGAGCGGATCGCGGTCAACGCTGCAATCGAACGGATGCGAAACGCGCGTGGCGAGTTCGCGCAGCAGCGGCGATACCGTCATCGCGCACAACCTGGCCGGTAGCCGCGCGCTGAGCGCGTCGCCGAGATAGAGCGAGCAGAGCTGCACGTCGGCGGCCACGCGCATCGCATGGACGGTGCGCGCCGGAATCCAGATCGCGCGCAGCGGCGGGGTGATCCAGCGCTGGCCTTCAACGTCGAGCACTAATACGCCGCGTGTCGTAAATAATAGTTGCCCGGCCTGATGCGCGTGCGGCGCATACTCGTGAGCAAGCGCGCGGGCGGGGGCCGACGCGCAGGGCGGTTCGATCGCGCGGATTCCGCCGAAGGCGAACGCGCGCGCGCCGGCGCGCGCGAGGAGAGGCACGTCTTGAACGCTGGTCATGGTCGATCGTCCTGATACGAAACCGGAGGGGTACCGCAACACGTGAAACGACGGGGGGACAGGTGCCCGCACAAGCGGGGCCGTCGTGCGAACAGCCGCCATTAAACCGGCGTCGGCTTCGCCTCAAAACTGTCCTTTTGAACAGGATACGCGCGGGCCGCAATGCACGGCCCGCCCACACCGACGAGGAACACCGATGGACCTGACAATACTGCACGACTGTTTCGACGCACTACAGCGCGCACCCACGGCGGAAGCCGCGCTCCTACCGATTGCCGCCGCCGCGGCCGCGCTCGGGTTTCAGTATTGCGTGTACGGTTTGCGCCGCACGCTGCCGCTCGCCCGGCCCGACATGCAGATCGTCGGCAATCATCCACGCGAATGGGAACACCGTTATGTGAAATTCGGCTACGTCACCATCGATCCGATCATCAAGCGGGTGGCGAGCCAGCCGCGGCCGGTCGTCTGGAATGCGTTCGACGAACCGGGCGACACCGCGTTCTGGCACGACGCGGCGTGCTTCGGGATGCGTTACGGCTGGTCGCACGGCGGCTACGACCGGGCCGGCAACCTCGGCGTGCTAACGCTCGTGCGCGACACGACGCCGCTCGACGCGGACGAAGTTTCGCTGCTGCGTGCACCCTGCGCGAGCCTCGCGCACGCGGCGCACGCGTACCTGATGCCGCGCCTTGCTGATCCGATTGCGCCGGCAGGTAGCGGACTGACGCTGCGCGAGCGTGAAGTGCTGGCGTGGACGGCCGACGGCAAGACGGCCTACGAGATTGGGATGATCTTCGGGATCGCGGAGCGGACGGTGAAGTTCCACCTGCAGAACGCCGTCGTGAAGCTCGACGCGATGAACAAGACGCATGCGGCCACCAAGGCCGCGATGCTCGGGCTGCTGCCGTGACGGCGCGAACGCGCACGCCGTGATCCGAAAAAGAAACCCGGGCGGGCCATGCCGCCCGGGTTTCGACCCGGTTATGCGATGGCCTGCACCGCCGGCTGTTCGGCAAAGAAGGTTGCTTGCACAACCTCATCCGAACGGGCATACGCGCGATTCACGCCGCTGATCACCGCACGAAGCGACGCAGTCGTCAGGTTCGCATCGACGCCGACGCCGAACGCGCTGCCGCGCACGCCCGCGCCGGCCAGCTCGGCGATTGCAATCGCCTTCGCATCGGCGCCCTGCGACAGTGCGCGCTCCTCGTAATGCTGAATCCGCAGCGGCGTGCGCAGCGCATGCATCAGCGCATCGAGCGGCCCGTTGCCTTCGCCGTGCAGCACGCGGCGCTCGCCGTGCACGTCGACGGTCAGCACGATCGTTTCGCGGCCGTCGCGTTCGGTCAGCTCATGGCTGACATAACGCAGCGGCGTGTCGCTTTCGACGTACTCCTGCTGGAACAGCGCCCAGATCTGCGCGCTCGTCACCTCGTGTCCGCTCTCGTCGGTCAGGCGCTGCACTGCCGCGCTGAAATCAACCTGCATGCGGCGCGGCAGCGCGACGCCGTAGCCCTGTTCGAGCAGATACGCGATACCGCCCTTGCCCGACTGACTGTTCACGCGAATGATCGAATCGTACGTACGGCCGAGATCGTTCGGGTCGATCGGCAGGTACGGGACTTCCCACATGGCGTCGGCGCGCTGCACGGCAAAGCCCTTCTTGATCGCGTCCTGGTGCGAGCCGGAAAATGCGGTGAACACGAGGTCGCCAACATACGGATGGCGCGGGTGGACCGGCAACTGCGTGCATTCCTCGGCCGTGCGCGCGACTTCGTTGATCTGCGAGAAATCGAGGCCCGGATCGACGCCCTGCGTATACAGGTTCAGCGCGAGCGTCACGAGATCGACGTTACCGGTGCGTTCACCGTTGCCGAACAGGCAGCCCTCGATCCGGTCGGCGCCGGCCATCACCGCGAGTTCGGCCGCCGCGACCGCGGTGCCGCGGTCATTGTGCGGATGCACGGACAGAATCAGCGAATCGCGGCGCGCAAGATTCCGGTGCATCCATTCGATCTGGTCCGCATAGTAATTCGGCGTGCCGATTTCCACTGTGGCCGGCAGGTTCACGATCGATTTGCGCTCGGGCGTCGGCTGCCACACGTCGAACACCGCGTCGCAAACTTCCTTCGCGAAATCGAGCTCGGTCGCCGTAAACGTTTCCGGGCTGTACTGAAGCGTGAACTGCGTGTCAGTCGCTGCATCGGCGCAGCGCTTGATCGTGCGCGCCGCGTTCACCGCGAGTTGCTTCACGCCGTCGCGATCGAGGCCGAACACGATCTTGCGGAATTCCGGTGCGGTCGCGTTGTACAGGTGCACGATCGCGCGCTTCGCGCCGCGCAGCGATGCGAAGGTGCGCTCGATGAGGTCATCGCGCGCCTGCGTCAGCACCTCGATCGTCACGTCGTCGGGAATGTGGCCGCCTTCGATCAGTTCGCGCACGAAGTTGAAATCGGTTTCGGACGCCGACGGGAACGCGACCTCGATCTCCTTGAAGCCGATCGCGACCAGCGTCTTGAACATCCGCATCTTGCGCGCGGCGTCCATCGGTTCGAACAGCGCCTGGTTGCCGTCGCGCAAGTCGGTGCTCATCCAGATCGGCGCCTGCGTAATCGTGCGCGACGGCCATGTGCGGTCAGGCAGGTTGACGGGCGTGAACGGTCGGTATTTCGTCGCGGGGTTCTTCAGCATCATGATGTTCGGTCCTCGGTCTGTTTGTCGATGAAGCGCAGCGCGGCGGCCATCGGCATCAGGGGCCGGCTACGCGCGCAACGGTGAAAACGGCAAGAAAGCGGCACAACGGCGAAGCGGCAAAGCGGTACGGCAAACGACGGCTTGGCGGTTGAGCGACCGGGACGGAGCAGAGTAATGACGGAAGAAAGACGAACTCAGGCGCCGGTCGACAACCGGGGCCAGGTCGGTGATGCGGGGAAAATCTGGCGCTTCAGGAAAGAAGCAGATGGAAAGCGCGCAGCCGCAGACCCAGCCCGGAGAAGCGGGCTAGTAGTCGTAGCGAAAAGACGATTTGGGCGGCGTGCATGAGCGGCATCAAATCACAGGCGCGGGAAGCTGTCAACAGGCCGCACGCCGGACGGACACGAATCGCTCGGCGGCACGGCCGCCAAAATCAGTCCAGTCCGATAGGCGGCGACGGGCCTCGTCGCTATGCTTCACGGGTGCGGCGCCGGTGAAGCCCTATTCATGTTCGGAGTGAGTCGGTCAACAATCTTCGCCGGTTGCCGCACCCCTTTCCTGCGCGACCAGGCTTCGGCGTGGGCGTTCGGTGGTGGCCGGTGGGCGCGGCCA
The DNA here is from genome assembly GCF_002959955.1 of Burkholderia sp. BE12. Lineage (NCBI taxonomy): Bacteria > Pseudomonadati > Pseudomonadota > Betaproteobacteria > Burkholderiales > Burkholderiaceae > Burkholderia > Burkholderia sp. BE12. The sequence goes on from NZ_PREY01000004.1 coordinate 168,910, forward strand.
CGACAGAGATGTTGATGTTGAAACGAAACGCTGCCATATGCGAACGCCGAGCGTCTGCGCCGAAGCCTGATTGCCCTACCTCCCGCACGGCCTGCACGGCCTGCACGGCCTGCACGGCCTGCACGGCCTGCACGGCCGCGCATCATTCATAAAAACGATACACACATCGATATAATTTCTCGAATATATCGATTCACGTCCAATTAAAACCATTTCATTAAATCGGACCGACTTCATTTTCGATTTATTGAACAATAATCATTCTCAGGCGAATATTTTTTCATTTATTTTTCGGCATGCTCGACAGGCCGTGTTTCAAACAGCAAACGTTTGCGAGACACGGTCTGAAGCGTTACCCAACACTCCTCAGGAGGGAAGCATGGCCGATAATCAAACGTCATCCAATCGCGCTGGCGAGTTTTCCATTCCGCCGAATACCGATTTCCGTGCGATTTTCTTCGCGAATGCCGCCGAGCAACAACACATCAAATTGTTTATCGGAGACAGCAAGGAACCTGCCGCCTATCACAAGCTGACGACGCGCGACGGCCCGCGTGAAGCCACGCTGAATTCCGGCAACGGCAAGCTCCGCTTCGAAGTGACGGTGAACGGCAAGACGTCGGCCACCGACGCGCGCCTCGCGCCGATCAACGGCAAGAAGTCGGACGGCTCGCCGTTCACGGTCAACTTCGGGATCGTCGTGTCGGAAGACGGCCACGACAGCGACTACAACGACGGCATCGTCGTCCTCCAGTGGCCGATCGGCTGAGCGATCGGTAACCGACCGCCGGGTGCCGCCTGTCAGGCAGCCCGGCGGTTTCGCGTCGAACCGCGTAGCACCTCAATCGAAAACCGTTTCGCCATCAGGAGACCTCCATGCCCATCCTTTCGGCTTCGATCAGTAGCGCGCCCGTCGTCACGTCCGAGACTTACGTCGATATTCCGGGCCTGCATATCGACGTCGCGAAAGAGAACATTCGCGACGGCAAGTTGCTGGTCACGCTCAACGTACCGACACCGTACGCCACCGGCAACAACTTCCCCGGCATCTATTTCGCGATCGCGACCGACAAGGGTGTCGTCGCGGACGGCTGCTTCACCTATTCGTCGAAGGTGCCCGAAAGCACCGGGCGCATGCCCTTTACGCTCGTCACGACGATCGACGTCGGCAGCGGCGTCACGTTCGTGAAAGGCCAGTGGAAAAGCGTGCGCGGCAGCGCGATGCATATCGATTCGTTCGCAAGCCTTTCCGCGATCGGTGAACCGGCTGCGCAGTCGTCGTCGCAGGGCGGCGGGAATCAAGGCACCGAAACCGGCAGCGGCACTGGAACCGGCACCGGTAGTGGCACCGGCACTGGAACAGGCGGCACCGGCACCATCGGCGGCGGCGGCGAACGCGACGGCCTGTTCAATCTTCCGGCGAACATCAAGTTCGGCGTCACCGCGCTCACCAACGCGTCGAACGACCAGACGATCGACATCTACGTCGACGACAACCCGAAACCGGCCGCCACGTTCAAGGGCGCAGGCGTGCAGGACCAGAACCTCGGCACGAAGGTGCTCGACTCCGGCAAGGGCCGCGTGCGCGTAATCGTGACGGTGAACGGCAAGCCGTCGCGGCTCGGCTCGCGGCAGGTCGACATCTTCAAGAAGTCGTTCTTCGGGATCGTCGGGTCGGAGGACGGCGCGGACGACGACTACAACGACGGCATCGTGTTCCTGAACTGGCCGCTGGGCTGATCGACACGCGTCGATAACCGAGATGCGCGGCGCGGCACGGATTGCGCGCCGCTGTCGGGATCGCAATGGCGACGGGGCCAACCACACATTGCGAATGAGTCGGGGCAGCGCTGTGCTGCCCCGCGCTTTGCGCCGCGCGCTGCACGGCGAAACCGATTCGCCGGCCGCACGACGGTAGACATTCCATCAAGACGAGGACGACATGCAACAACCCTTTACCCACGACGATCTGTACGCGCTGCTGCAACTCGCCGGCAACGACGCGACTGCCGCGCAATCCGGCGGCGACCAGGCGGTGCTCGACCGGATGCGTCAGCTCATGACCACGCAGCTCACCGAGAAGCTGCCGCAATTCGATGTGTTCGTCCACCTCTCGACCGTGCCGTACAGCTTCGACATCTCCAGCTGGATGAACAAGGTCAAGACCGACACGACCGGGAAGATCGACGCCTGCACGGTGACGTGGGCCGGTGCGCCCGGCGTACTGCCGGGCGCCGCCGCGAAGTTCGGCATCGGTGCGGTGGTCACGTACTTCGCGAAAGCGACGGCGCAACCGCAACCCGCTCAGCCGGACCCGGTGACGAACGCCGGCGGCGAGCGCGACGGCATCTTCAACCTGCCGCCGAACATCGCGTTCGGCGTGACGGCGCTCGTCAACTCGTCGGCGCAGCAGACGATCGAGGTGTTCGTCGACGACAACCCGAAACCGGCCGCGACGTTCCAGGGCGCCGGCACGCAGGACGCGAACCTGAACACGCAAGTGCTGAATTCGGGCAAGGGGAAGGTGCGCGTGGTCGTGACGGCGAACGGCAAGCCGTCGAAGATCGGCTCGCGTCAGGTCGACATCTTCAAGAAGACTTACTTCGGGCTGGTCGGATCGGAGGATGGCGGCGACGGCGACTACAACGACGGCATCGCGATCCTGAACTGGCCGCTGGGTTAAGTCACGGAATCCTGCCGACCATCGCCACGCCGCCCGGCGTGGCGATGTGCTTCAATGCATCCTCCACGCCTGGCACCACACCGCAAGAACGATCAAATCGCCCAGCCGCCGATAACATATAGTCTGCCCGACACCCTCATTGGCACACCATGAATCCGGTTGGAAAAGCGCTTTGGTTCATCGAAACCGAGCTGGACAGGGAATTGACGCTCGACAGGATTTCCGCGGATTGCGGCATGGCGCGCTTCGGTTTTTCGCGCCTCTTCTCGATGAATACCGGCTGGCCGGTGATGCGCTACGTCCGGTCGAGGCGGCTGACGCGTGCAGCGCAGGCGTTGGCGCAAGGCGCCCCGGATATCCTTCACGTGGCACTCGAAGCCGGATATGGCTCCCATGAGGCATTTACGCGCGCCTTCCGCGATCTATTTGGCGTGACACCCGAAGAAGTACGGGCACGTCGCGCACTCGACGGGCTATCTCTTGTGGAGCCGCTACGCATGAAAGAACTGAAAATCATCGACCTTGCCTCGCCACGTTTCGAAGACGGCGAAAGGCGGTTGATCGCGGGCATGAGCGACCGGTATACCTTCGAAACCAATGACGGGATTCCGGCGCTTTGGCAAACCTTTATCCCGTACATCGGCAACATATCCGGCCAGGTCGGCGGCGTGACTTACGGCGTGTGCTGCAACCCGGGTGCGGACGGCAGCTTCGAATACATCGCAGGCGTGGAGGTGAAGCGTCGCGACCGGTTGCCTGCCCCGTTCCGCTGCATCGAGCTTGAACCGCAGCGGTATGCGGTCTTCGAACACAGCGGGCACGTCTCGACGATTCACCAGACCTTCTACAGCATCTGGAACGGATGGCTGCCGACGTCGGGATTCAAGGCGGCGGAAGCGCCCGAGTTCGAACGCTATAGCGAGGACTACGATCCGGCCGCGGGTACAGGCGTGCTTGAAATCTGGTTGCCCGTAGAAAAATCCGCGTGAGTGGTCTGCGCCGATCGGCCGCGGCGACGCGCGCGACGGCCGCTCGATCGACGCATCATCACCCGATCGAAATCACCACGCCCACCGCACGCCCGCATTCCCGGTAATCGTGCGTTGATGCTCGCCGCCGAGATTCGTCAGGTAGCTGAGCGTCGCATACACGCTGCCGCGCTTCGTCAGTTGCGCCACCAACCCCGCGCCGATCTGCCCGGCCGTCTGCCCAACCTGCGTGCCGATCGTCGTCGTGCCGCCGAACGTCGTCTTGTCGTCGGCGCCGAACGAGCGCAACACGTTCACGCGCAAGTACGGCTTCCAGCTCACGCCGTTCGCATCGAACGCCCATTGCAGCCGCGCGCCGAGCCGGCCGAGGAACGTGTTGCCGTTGTTCCACATCACGCTCGACACGCCATCGTTGAGGTGATCGAGCGACAGCCATTGCCACACGAGCTGCGCCTGCGGCTCGAGCGTCAGACCGTAGCCCAGCGCGACCGGGAAGCCCGCCTCGACCGAACCCGTGAACGCGTTGCCGTTCGTCGAGCCGTTCACGTTGTCGTTCGAATGCGTGCGAACGGTCAGCGCGCTGCCCATCAGCACCGCATCCGTGTACCAGCCGCCCGGGCCGATATGCGTCCAGTAGCCGCCGAGGTTGTACGCATTGACCTGCAGCGTGCCGACGCCCAGGTCCTGCTGCGCGAGTGCGAAACCGTTCACGTCGCCCACCGCGCGCGAGAAGCCGAGGAAGAAACCGTAGTGATTGCGGTGTCCGCTCGGGCTGGTGTCCGCATACAGATCCTGGCCGACCTGCATCCCCCACACCGTGCCATCGAACGACGGCGTCACGTCGCCCTTCTGCTTGATATTGCTGTTGCCGCCCCACACGCGCGCCCACGACGCGGGCATCGGGCCGTTCTCGCTCAACAGGCCCTGTTCGCCCTGACGGTCATGGAACGTGTCGATCTGCAGCAGGCCGAGCTGGCGCGCGACGGCCGGCGCTTCCGCATACAGCGGCACTTCGGGGCGGTAGACGGATTCGGACGCGCCGCCCGTCCCGGCATTGTCGACGGCTTCGACGATCGACTCCGGCGTGCCTTCGGCCGGCGTGATCGGCGACTGGGGCGGCGGCGTCGGTTGTCCCGGCTGGACGACCGGCGGCACCGGCTTCGGCGGCACCGTGTTGCGCAGATACCAGCTTTCGCCGGTGCCGTTCGCCGCGCCGCCCTTCGCGAGAAAGTACGAATATGCGCCGGCGCTCACCGTGCCGCCCGACAGCGAGAATGCACCGGCACTGGTCGTCCCACCGTTGGTCGCCTGCACGACCTGGATGCCATCGGCCGCCGTTTGCGCGCCGGCGCCGCCGACGTTCGTCACCTTCAGCGTGCTCGCACCGCTCGCCGCGCCGCCGCTGACGATCAGCTTGTCGGAAGGTGCGCCGTCGCCGGCGAGCGTCGTGTTCAATGCGATCGTCGCGTTCTGGCCGACGTAGTTGCCGACCACTGTCAGCGTGTTGCCCACGCCGCTGCCGCCGAGCTGCACGAGCCCCGCGTTCGTCAGGTTGCCGCTGATCCGGAAGTTGCCGGTAGCGCCACCGGCGAGGCTCGCGAGCGCATTCGCGACCGAGATCGTGCCGTTGTTCGTCACGTTGCCCGTCACGCTGCCGTAGCCGCCGAGCGTCGCGCCCGATGCAATTGAAACGGGGCCGCCGCCACTCAACGCGGCCGACGCGCTCGTGCCGTCGCCGACGATCACGGTGCCCGCGTTCACGTTCGTGCCGCCCGCGTAGCTGTTCGCGCCATTCAGCGTCAGTGTGCCGCTGCCGAACTTCGTCAGCGAACCCGCACCCGTGATCCCTTGCGTCAACGTCGAGTTGAAACCCTGCGTATCGATCGTGCCGTTGTTCGACGTGATCGACACCGCGCGGCCCGCTGCGACGTTGAATGCGCTGCCGAGCTGCAGCGTGCCGCCGTTGAACGTCAGGCTTCCTGACGAAGCACCGAGCGCATTATCGGCCGCGATCGACAGCGTGCCCTGCGTGATCATCGTGCCGCCCGAATACGTATTGCCGCCGGCCGCCGTTGGCGCGACCGTCAGCATGCCCGCGCCGGTTTTCTCCACCGCGCCCGAGCCGCCGATCGTGCCCGTGTACGTGCCGGCGCTGTCCTGCTGGAAGCGCACGAGCCCGTTGTCGGTCACGGAAAGCGGCAGGTTCGACGCATTCGCCTGCAGCGTCGCGCCCGCGTTCACGGTCGCGACGACCGAAGCCGTCGTCGTGCCGAGCGTGCCCGTGAGGTTCAGCGTGCCGCTCTGCACCAGCGCGGTCGAGAACGTACCGGTGCCGGCCCAGGTCCAGTCGGTGCCGGCCATCGTCAGGCTCTGGAAGTTCGTGAACGCATTCGACGCGGTGCCCGTGCCCTGCAGCGTCACGGTGTTGGTGCCCGCGCCACCGTTGGCCGTGCCGACGATCTGCGAGCCAGTCTGCAGGATCAGCGTCACGTTGCCGCTGCCGCCCTGGATCGCGGTGCCGCCGCCGCCCTGGATCAGCCCCGCGTTGGTGATCGTCGTCGCGCCGTTGGTCGAGCGCACGCCGATCCCGTTGTTGCTGATGATCCTGCCGCCGGCCTGGTTCGTGATCGTCGCGGTAAACGAACTGCCGAGCGTGTTCGACACGACCGCATCGACGCTGCCGCCGCTCGTCGCCGTGCCGGTCGTCTGGATCGTGCCGCTGTTGACCAGCGTGTCGTTGTTGCCCTGCATGTACACGGCCGGCGCATCGCGGCCGTTCGACGTCAGCGTGCCGCTGTTGGTGATCGTGCCATTGCCGCCGAGCAACGACGCCGCGCGCGCGTTGTTGCCGGACGTCGTCACGGTGCCGGTGTTGACGATCCGGTTGCCCGACGCGCCGGGATTGCTCTGCCCCCACGCGGCCGTCATCCCGTATGAATTGTTGCCGGTGGTCGTGATCGTGCCGTTGTTGACGAGCGTATTGTTGTTGCCGTTCGCGGCCATCCCATCGTTGTAGGTGCCGGTCGTCGAAATCACGCCGGTGGCGGCATTGGTGAGCGTATTGCCGTTGTTCACGCCGAGCAGCACCGCGCCTCGGTTCGCGACGCCCGTGCCGTTGCCGGACATCGACAGGTTGCCGTTGTTGGTGATCGCGCTCGACGTGTCGACGGAGAACGGCGTCGGCGTGGACGTCAGCACATAGCTGCCGGTCGCGGTCGAATCGAGATTGATCGTCACGTTGGTGCTGCCGGCCGCGGCCACGACCGACGGCGCACTGGCGCCGGAACACGTGACCGTCGTGCCGCTGCCCGGCGCGGTGGCCGAGCATGCCGCATGGGCGCCCATCGGCATCGCGCCGCTCAGGATCGCCATCCCACCCAAACCCAGGTTCCGCGCCTTTCTTTTCATTTTCCGCCCGCCTTTATTGGTGACGTTATTGCAGCAAACCGGTGTGTGAAACGGGTTATATCACCTGACATGAAATAATCGCAAGATCCGATCGCGTGATATCGGCAATCAGTGCTGGGTTAATTTCGCATTGGGAAATAACGGGAATGGCTGCGCTGTTGCGTTGCGGAAAGCCCTGCGCGATAGGCGTGGCGGGAAAGCGGGAAGGAAAACCGGGTGAATTTTCCGATTTTCCCGGGAGCCTCGAAAGCGGCGAAGAATGCGAAGCGAATGAGCCGGAAAAAATTGACGTTATTCGACGATCGATTAACCGTGCAATGGCTTCACGTCATTCGCTCATGTTGCTCCGCACGATGAGCAGCAATTCGCAAGCCGGTGTACGCGTCGATGCGCACAGGCCATGATGCCGGCCGCCGTGGCCGGCATCCGGTCAGCTGTCAACCGGCATCCGATGCGACGGGCGTCGACATCGCGACCGGCAGCGACCACGCCGCCGAGGCCAGGCGCGTACGCGCATCGAGGGCCACGCGGTTGAACGCGACACGCCGTTCACCCTTCAGCGTCGCCGCTTTGGTCGCCTGCACCAGTGCGATCGGATCGACGAGACGGGCATGCCGCCGGACTTCGAAATGCAGATGCGGGCCCGTCGCCGTCCCTGTACTGCCGACGGCGCCCACGCGCTGGCCGCGAACGACGCGCGCACCGGTTCGCAGCGTCGGCTCGAACGCCGACAGGTGCGCGTAGTACGACGCGTAACCGCCGTCGTGACGAATCACCACATACTTGCCGTAGCCGCGCGGCTCGGTGCCGATGAACGACACGACGCCGTTCTCCGATGCGTGAACGGCGCGCCCGGCCGGCGCGGCAAGATCGACGCCGGAATGCACGTGACGCGCGCCGCTTACCGGATGCACGCGCGCGCCGAAATGCGAGCTGATCCGCGTCGCGTTGACCGGCATCGCGAACCGGGAACCGGCAAGCGGCACGCCGTCGAGGTCGTAGTAGGCGCCCGGCGTGCCTGCATCGGGCGCGAACCACACACCCGCGACATGTTGGCCTCGAAAGCGGATCTCGAGCGCCGTCACGCGCACGCCGCTCGGCAGCGTCTCGGTATGGTCGAGTTCGTATGCCACGCGGAAGGTATCGCCGATCGCGCCGCGCTGCGTCGGATCGATGCGCCCGGCCAGCATGCGGGTGATCTGCGCCGCGACGCCGGCCGGCAAGTCGGCGCGCGCCAGCGACGCTCGCAGGCTGCCGGTAATCGCACCGGTGCGCGTGCCGCGATCCGGCTGCGCGAACACGAACGGCTCGGCGGATGCCAGACCGACGGCGCCCCGTTCGAACGCCGGCTGCGCGCCCACCGCGGGCAACGGCGATGCGATGCCGTAGGCGAACCGCGTGGCGTAGCCACGTTCGATCGCGCCGCGCGCCGCGTCGCACAGCACGCTGTAAGCCACGCACGCGCCGAAGCGCGCGGCAGCGCCGCCATGATCGACGCCCGCCGGTACGTGCGACGCGGACGCTGCATGCAAGCCGCCCCACGTCGTCCGGGCGGAACTGAAAAAAGGCACGTCGACAAGGTCGGTCGTTTCCGCCGTCACCGGCGCGAACGGCGCGGCGTCGTCAAACGCCTGCGCTGTCGCACCCGGTGCGCCGGCCACACAGGCCGCCGCGACGACGCCGCGCAGCAGCGCGCGGCGAATCGCAAAACAGTGAACGCCGCGTTGCGCGGGTCGACCTTGTTCGCGTGCGAGACGGAAACGCAGGTCTAACCGCATGACGTCGTCACTCGCTGTCTATCAATGAAAAATCGGGAAAGAGCCAGGTATCGCGGAGGGACTATCGTCGCGATCCGGCAACGTGAAGGCGAGTGTATCGGCACGCTTGAAACGGCTAAATAGGACCAATCCTATTTGTTGGAAAAGCCCATTCGTACGAGAACGAAATCGCAATTTCGCCGTCCGACAGCATGTCGCTCCGCCCCAAACGCTCGCGCGAAACATCGTGCGCCGTGTACAGTCGAGGGCTGCCCGCGCTCGCGCGCAGCCTGCCCGAATGCGGCCGCCGCCCGACGCGTCGCGCACTGTGTCTTCAAACCGGAATCCCGTCATGTTTCTCGATCATCTTCATCCGGAACGCTGGACGTTCCTGTGGAACGCGTTGTCCACCCTCTCCATTAAGCTGTGCGCCGGCCTGGCGCTGCTCGTCGCCGGTTGGTGGCTGTCGAAACGCATCGGCAACTGGCTGAACCGGCTGCTCTCGAACAAGGAGCGCGTCGACGACACGCTGCGGCCGATCCTCTGCGACGTCGCGGTGTGGGGTATCCGCATCGTCGCGATCGTCGGCGCGCTGTCGCAGCTCGGCATCGAAACCGCGAGCATCGTCGCGGTGCTCGGCGCAGCCGGCCTCGCGATCGGGCTCGCGCTGCAAGGCACGATGCAGAACATCGCGGCCGGCATCATGCTTCTGCTGCTGCGGCCGTTCAAGGTCGGCGACTACATCGACGGCGGCACGGGCGTCGCGGGCACCGTCGACGAGGTCGGCCTCTTCATGACACGCCTCACGAAGCCGGACGGCATCTGCGAGTACGTGCCGAACAGCGCGCTGTGGGGCAGCTCGATCCGCAACTACACGCGCAACCCGACACGCCGCCTCGATCTCGAGGTCGAGGTGTCCGTGCATGACGACATCGATCGCGCGCTCGCCGCGCTGCACGCGCTGGCCGTGGCCGATCCCGACGTGCTTCAGGATCCAGAGCCGGACGTGATGGTGATGCGCTTCGACGACAGCACGGCCGTCGCGAACCTGCGCGTGTGGACGCATACCGACAAGTTCTGGGCGATGCGCTGGCGCCTCGCGCGCCAGGTGCGCAAGGCGCTCGCCGATGCGGATTGCGCGCTGCCGATCCGCACGCGGGAGCTGCACATCGTGCACGATGCGGAGCGCCGCGCGGACAGCATGCGCGCACGACAGATGTAACCGACGCGGCGGCGAGCGCGCCCGGATCGCGCTGCCGCCATCACGATCACGGCGCCGATTACCGCGTCGCGGCATGCAATCGCTCCGCTTCGATTCGATTTTCCGCCCGGCCCGCGTTCGAATCAGACCCGTCTGATTCACTGCGCGGCATCCTCTCGCGACAATGGCCGTGCTGGACGAAACGGTCATCTCCTCCGGCAAGCAGTAGCGAATCTCTCCGTTCCTTGCCGCCCTTCGCGGGCGGCTTTTTTTTGCCTGCCGATTCGATGCGCGGGCATGCAATCAGGAAACCTCAATGAAAGAACGCGCCACCGTCCTTTGCCGACGCGGCGACCGGATCCTTCTGGTCGCCCGGTTGAATGCCCGCTGGGCGCTGCCCGGCGGCAAGCCGCAGTGCGGCGAATCGCTGCGCGGCGCCGCGCGCCGCGAGCTGCTGGAAGAAACCGGGCTTGCCTGCGGCCACGCCCGCTATCTGTTCCGGATCGCAGGCACGCACAAGCTGCATCACGTGTTTCTCGCCGAGATCGATGCGGATGCAACCGCACGTCCGGCGAACGAGATCGCGCATTGCGCGTGGATCGACCGTGAATCGCTCGGGTCGCTGCATTGCAGCCAGCCGACGCCGCTCATCGTCGAACTCGCGTTCGACTGGCTGCGGCAGCCCCGCCTTGTGCCAGGCGTGATCGGCCACGACATGTTCGCCGATATCGCGGCCTGAGATCTTCGCCTGCGCCTGGCGCGCGATCCCGGGCCGCCCACGCGTTACATCCTGACGATATCGAGCAGTGCCTTCTTGCCGCTCTTGTACGTGAACACCGAGATCGCGCCGTGCTTCAGGTCGCCCTGCGGCGTGAAGCTGGTTTCGCCGATCACGCCGCGATAGTCGGTTGTCGGAATCGCGGCCAACACCTTCGCCGGATCCGTCGAATTCGCACGCTTCATCGCGTCGACGATGATGTACACCGCATCGTACGAGAACGGCGCATACACCTGCATCGGCTGGTGGTAACGCGCCTCGTAGCGCTTCACGAACGCCGCGCCGCCCGGCATTTTCTCGAGCGCGATGCCGGCCTCGGAACACACGACGTTGTCCGACGCCGGCCCGGCAAGCTTCGGCAGGTCGGTCGAGCACACGCCGTCGCCGGCGAGGATCTTCGCGCGCATGCCGAGCTGGCGCGCCTGCTTCGCGAGCGGGCCGCCCGTCGCGTCCATCCCGCCGTACATGATCGCGTCGGGGTTCGCGCCCTTGATCTTCGTGAGGATCGCGCGGAAGTCGATCGCCTTGTCGTTCGTCGCGTCGCGCGACACGACCTTCATCCCGGCCGCCTTCGCCGCCTTCTCGAATTCGGTCGCGAGGCCCTGCCCGTACGCGGTCGAATCGTCGACCACGGCGACCGTCCTGATCCCCATGTTCTTTGCCGCGTACATCGCGAGTGCCGGCCCCTGCTGCGCGTCGGTCGCGACGACGCGATAGGTCGTCTTGAAGCCCTGCTGCGTGTACGTCGGGTTAGTCGCGGCCTGCGAAATCTGCACGATGCCGCCGTCGCGATAGACGCGCGACGCCGGAATCGACGTACCCGAGTTGTGATGGCCGACGACGCCGACCACCTTGTCGTCGACCAGCCGCTGCGCGACCTGCGTCGCGGTGCGCGGGTCGCCCGCATCGTCCTGCGCGTCGAGCTGCAGCCTGACCTTCTTGCCGCCGATCACGAGCCCCTTCGCATTGATTTCGTCGATGGCGAGCCGCGCGCCGTTCTCGCTGTCCTTGCCGAGATGCGCGATCGCGCCGGTCAGCGGCGCGACGTGCCCGATGCGCACGACGTCGTCCGCATGCGCGGACCATGCAGGCAGCGCGCACGTCAGCGCAACCGCGGTGGCGAATACCGTCTTGTGATGCCGATTCATGCCTGTCTCCTTCCTTGTCGCGCTTCGTTCGTGTTCGGATCCGTCGTTCGTCGAAGGTCATGCCGCGCGCTTACGCACGCCCTTCGAATCCCAGCAATACGTTCACTGCGTTGATGCCGATCTCGTCGACCATGTAGCCGCCTTCCATCACGAACAGCGTCGGCAGGTTCAGGCGCGCGAGCGCCTCGCCGATCCGCAGGTAGTCGGGCGAGCGCAGCTTGAAATGGCTGATCGGGTCGTGCTCGAACGTGTCGACGCCGAGCGACACGACCAGCAGGTCCGGTGCGTGCTTCGCAATTGCCGCCGCGGCCTGATCGAGCGCCGCCGAGTAGGTGTCCCACTGCGTGCCCTTCGGCAGCGGCAGATTCAGGTTGAAGCCTGCGCCAGCGCCCGCGCCGCGCTCGTCCGCATAGCCGGAGAAGTACGGATACGACACCGGCGGTTCGCCATGCAGCGATGCGAACAGCACGTCCGACCGCTCGTAGAAGATGTCCTGCGTGCCGTTGCCGTGGTGGAAATCGACGTCGAGCACCGCGACGCGCGCCGCGCCGCTCGCGATACCGTGTTGCGCGGCGATCGCCGCGTTGTTCAGGTAGCAGTAGCCGCCCATGTACTCACGGCCCGCGTGGTGGCCGGGCGGGCGGCAGAGCGCGAACGCGGCGCGTGCGCCGCCGCGCGACAGCAGGTCGGCGCCGGTCAGCGCCGAATTCGCGCCCGCGCTCACCGCATCCCACGTGCCGGCGTTGATCGGCGCCCCGGCGTCCATCGCGAAGAAGCCGAGCTTGCCGTCGATGAAGCCGGGCAGCGTCGCGGCCGCCGGCATCGCGCGCACCGGCCACACGAGCGGCAACGCCTGACAGGTGCGGCCGGTCGCGGTCCATTCGTCCCATGCGCCGGCGAGAAAATCGACGTAGCGCGCGCTGTGTGCGCCAACGTAGCTGGCGCGGTCGAACGCGCGCGGCGCGATCACGTCGCCGAGGCCGGCCGCGCGGACCTGCGCGAGCACCGTTTCGGCGCGAAGAGGGTTTTCGAACGACTCGGTGATCGCGCCGTCCTTCAGTTCGACGCCGCGATGCAGGTGGTGATCGCTGCTGTAGACCGTGAGCATGATTGACCGTTGCAGGGATGACTGGAAAGGGGATGGCAACAGTCTATTGAGGCCGGTCGGCAATAACTTTGCTTTTCACTTCCGCGTTCCGTACAATTTTGAGAAAACAGTCTACGGAACGAAGAATATGAGCAAAAATCGCGCTTCAGTTGAACTGGACGGCGTCGACCGCGCGATGCTCCGCCTGTTGCAGGAAGATGGCGCGCTGTCGAACGCCACGCTCGGCGAAAAGCTGTCGCTGAGCGTCACGCCGTGCTGGCGCCGCCGCAAGCGGCTCGAGGACGAACGCGTGATCACCGGCTACCAGGCGAATCTCGACCGGCGCGCGCTCGGGATGAACGTGTTCGCGTTCGTGCAGGTGACGTTCAACATGCATTCGGACCAGGATTCGGATCACTTCGAGGACGTGATGCGGCGTCACGACGAAGTGACGTCGTGCCACAAGATCACCGGCGCGGCCGATTACATCCTGCAGGTCGTCGCGGCCGATCTCGACGCGTATGCGGAATTCGTCGAGCGCGTGCTGAGGAAGCAGGCGGGCGTGTCGTCGATCCAGTCGAGCCTCGCGTTGCGCGAGGTGAAGTTCTCGTCGCGCGTGCCGGTGCCCAACGCGTGACCGTTCATGCTTTCAAGCGCCCGTGCGCGGGCATCCGCTGTCGATCGTCATCCCATGGAGCGCTACCTGATGAAACGTTGCCTTCCTTCCGCGTCGCTTGCCGCCGCGCTTGCATGCGCATTCGCATTGAGTGCCTGTGCGGCGCCATCCTCTGCGCCGGCCGATGCGTCGGCGCCTGTCGCACCGCCACGCGTCGGGGGCGATCGCGACGCGCATGGCTGCATCGGCTCGGCCGGCTACGCATGGTGCGAACAGACGCAACAATGCGAGCGTCCGTGGGAGCTCGCGAAGGCGCACGGCTTCGCGAATTCGGCGCAGGCTTATGAGCAGTTCTGCCGGAACGGTTCGTCGAAGTGATGCGATCGGGGCAGTCCGTAGATCAGCGCGCCAACGGAACGCACAGTTATTTTTATAAAAATCAATAACTTGAATGAAAATCCCAGGCAAATCTCCGGTAAATCGAAGGCCTTGCTAGACCTTTTGCCTCTTTGATTCTTGATGCTTGATGCTTGATGCTTGATGCTTGATGCTTGATGCTTGATGCGATTGTAGTAAAATGGGTGATGTTTGATGGGAGAACCACCTCATGCGTACCACAATCGACATCGATGACGACGTCCTCGCATTCGCCCGAGAACGTGCAAGGCCGGGTACGAGTATCGGTAAGGTCATTTCCGAACTCGCTCGCACGGCATTGCAGCGACCGACGACCAACCAGACGAGCCGCAACGGGTTGCCGCTGATGCCGGTCTCGTCGTCGGCCCAACCGGTCACGCTCGATACTGTTAATCAACTTCGTGACGATTCGCTTTGATCACCTACCTTCTCGACGTCAATGTTCTTATTGCATTGCTGGACCCTGCGCACGTTCAGCACGAATCCGCGCACGCATGGTTCGGTCGCGTCGGATACGCTGGCTGGGCCACATGCCCTCTGACCGAGAACGGCGTCCTTCGGATAATCGGTAATCCGAAATACCCGAATACGATGGGTTCCCCGGTATCCGTTGCGCCGCTCGTCGCGCAACTGCGGGGCCACGCAGGGCACACTTTCTGGCCGGACGATGTGAGCTTGCTCGACGCAGAACACGTCGATGCCACTCGCTTGTTGTCCTCTGCGCACCTGACCGACACGTATCTGCTCGCGCTCGCTCGCGCGCACAACGGCAAGCTCGCGAGCTTCGATCGGCGACTCGTAGTCGACGCTGTGCCGAACGGCGGAAAGCACCTCGAATTGATTTCTTGAGCGTCAATCGACGGAGAACCGAGGCCGCAACGCTTGTCACGTTTCGTTCGGCCGTTCTGACTCGTTTCCGAGCGAAGCCGCGCGGGCGAGATGGGAGGCGACGGCACGCCAACCGCCCCCTCGTGGAACCGGCACTCGCCACAGCCAGTAATTTGCGCAAAGATGGATTCGGCCAACTCTCCATCGTAGCCGTGCGCGAGTAGGTCACGA
This sequence comes from Burkholderia sp. BE12, assembly GCF_002959955.1. Classification (NCBI taxonomy): domain Bacteria; kingdom Pseudomonadati; phylum Pseudomonadota; class Betaproteobacteria; order Burkholderiales; family Burkholderiaceae; genus Burkholderia; species Burkholderia sp. BE12. The sequence continues at coordinate 184,053 of NZ_PREY01000004.1, forward strand.
TACGGCTCGAATCCGCCTCTTGCGCTTTCCCTTCAGCCATCGCGCGGCGCAGCCCGGTCAGCCTTGCCGGCGAAGCGTTGACGTTGGCCGCACGACGCCCCTGCCCTTCCCCCAGAACCTCGCTTCCCACACCGCCATTCTGGAAACCCGGACGCACAAAAACCCCACGAAAACAGGGATATTCAGCGTCTGCGACACGTTGTCCGAGTTCGGTTATATTACGCGCCCCTTGCCATCCCGCCCCCGCGAAACGCGTCGCACGCGGCCTCTTGCAACGCAGCCTGAAGCGCCGTCCGCTCAGGCTTGCCGCCAAGGCCCGGACGCGTGACGCACCGTCGCGACACAGGCGCTTGCCTGTTCGCGGGAAGCCGATCCGAAGGTGTCCTTCCGAATGGCTTCGCGCGCGCAAATGCAACGGCGCGCAGCGTCGATCCGGAATTCCGGATTCGCGATCCGGATCTCCGGATCCGCGTTTCGGCGCAACGGAACCGCGCGCCGGGCGGCATGGCAAACCGATGCATCCAAGTTGAAGAGGGATCTGCTGTGATCAAAACGTTACGGGTAATACTGTCGGCGCTCGCGCTGTGCGTCGCGACATCGTCCGCGCACGCCGCCGACACGAAGAAGGTCGACGTCCTGCTGGTGGGCGGCGGCATCATGAGCGCGACGCTCGGCGTCTGGCTGCACGAACTCCAGCCCGACTGGTCGATGACGATGGTCGAGCGCCTCGACGGCGTCGCGCTGGAAAGCTCGAACGGCTGGAACAACGCCGGCACCGGCCATTCGGCGCTCGCGGAGCTGAACTACACGCCGGAGAAGGCGGACGGCAAGATCGACATCTCGAAGGCGATCGAGATCAACGAGTCGTTCCAGATCTCGCGCCAGTTCTGGGCGTGGCAGGTGAAACAGGGCGTGCTGAAGAACCCGCACGCGTTCATCAACTCGACGCCGCACATGAGCTTCCTCTGGGGCGACGACAACGTCCGCTTCCTGAAGAAACGCTACGAAGCCCTGCAGGCCAGCCCGCTGTTCCGCGGGATGCAGTATTCGGAAGACTACGACCAGATCAAGCAGTGGGTGCCGCTGATGATGGAAGGCCGCGATCGCAACCAGAAGGTGGCCGCGACGTGGACGCCGATCGGCACCGACGTGAACTTCGGCGAGATCACGCGCCAGTTCGTCGGCTACCTGAAGACGCAACCGAACTTCACGCTGTCGCTGTCGAGCGAAGTGCGCGAGATCACGCGCAACGCCGACGGCACGTGGCACGTGTCGTGGGTCAAGCTGCACTCGGATGAGCCGCCGCAGGCCGTGGACGCGAAATTCGTGTTCATCGGCGCGGGCGGCGGTGCGCTGCGCCTGCTGCAGGCGTCGGGCATCCCCGAAGCGAAGGACTACGGCGCGTTCCCGGTCGGCGGCTCGTTCCTCGTGACCGACAACCCCGAGGTCGTGAAGCAGCATCTCGCGAAGGCGTATGGCAAGGCGTCGGTCGGCTCGCCGCCGATGTCGGTGCCGCACCTCGACACGCGGATCATCGACGGCAAGAAGATCATCCTGTTCGGGCCGTTCGCGACGTTCTCCACCAAGTTCCTGAAGAACGGCTCGTACTTCGACCTCGCGAAGAGCACCAACCTGCACAACGTCGCGCCGATGATGCGTGTGGGCGTCGACGAATTCCCGCTGGTCCAGTACCTCGCCGGCCAGCTGATGCTGTCCGACGACGACCGCTTCAACGCGCTGAAGGAATACTTCCCGAACGCGAAGAAGGAAGACTGGCGCCTGTGGCAGGCCGGCCAGCGCGTGCAGATCATCAAGCGCGACCCGGTCAAGGGCGGCGTGCTGAAGCTCGGCACCGAGATCGTCGCGTCGCAGGACGGCAGCATCGCGGGCCTGCTCGGCGCGTCGCCGGGCGCATCGACCGCCGCGCCGATCATGTTGAACCTGATGAAGAAGGTGTTCAAGGACAAGGTCGCGACGCCCGAGTGGCAGCAGAAGATCCGCCAGATCGTGCCGAGCTACGGCACGAAGCTGAACGACAGCCCGGCGAAGGTCGTCGAGGAATGGACCTACACGAGCAACGTGCTGCAACTCGCGCCGCCGCCGAAGATCGACCTGAGCACGCCGGCCCCGTCCGGCGCCAGTGCCGCGCCGGCCCGCCCGGCGAAGGCGTCGGCCGACATGGCGCTGTAACGCGCCGAACGGCGACACGCAACGCGAACCTGACGCGCGAGCCGTTGCCCGTTCCGGCCCGTTTCGCGTGAAAGCGGACAGCCCCTCGCTCCGAAGAACGGGGAGGCAGTCGGCGATCTGCGGCCATCCGCGAGGATGGCCGTTTTTGCGTCGGCGCCAGGCGGCCCGGCGCGTGCCACCCAGCCGCACGGCCGCGACACCGGGCAAAATCGACCGATTGCGCCGGTTCCGCCGCATCCGGCCCGGCGCGGCGCGCGGTATCCGCTAGAATTGCGGCACGCGCGATCCCGAATCGCCCTCCCGATCCATCATCCGCAGCGTCGCGCCCTTACGCCACCGTCCGCACCGCCCCGCTCCCGCGGGTGCACGCGACCGCCGTGGCCGTGCGGCGCCCGAGCCCGCCCGCCAAGGGCGCACAACCGAATTCAGCTGGAGAAAGACCGTGTTTACCTGCCGAAACCAGAGCTGCGGCTCGCCGTGGGAGACGTCCGACGTCGTCATCAAGGACGAGGGCCAGGGGCTGCTGTTCCGCTGCCCGCTGTGCGGCGCCCGCAACTATCTCGAACGCTTCGAGGACGACGAAGGCAACGTCGTCTACGAGCAGATGGAAGGCCGACCCTACCTCGGAGACGTGTCTTGACCCAACCGACCGCCACGCCGTTCAGCGCGCTGCCGCTGACACCCGCCACGCTCGCCAATCTCGCGCAGCTCGGCTATGTCGACATGACGCCGATCCAGGCCGCCAGCCTGCCGATCGCGCTGGCCGGCCAGGACCTGATCGCGCAGGCGAAGACGGGCAGCGGCAAGACCGCCGCGTTCTCGCTCGCGCTGCTGTCGCGCCTCGATGCGCGCAGCTTCGACGTGCAGGCGATGATCCTGTGCCCGACGCGCGAACTCGCCGACCAGGTCGCGCAGGAAGTGCGCCGCCTCGCGCGCGGCGAGGAAAACGTGAAGGTGCTGACGCTGTGCGGCGGCACGCCGATGCGCCCGCAGGCGCAGAGCCTCGAGCACGGCGCGCACATCGTCGTCGGCACGCCGGGCCGCATCATGGATCACCTCGAACGCGGCAACCTGAAGCTCGACGCGCTGAATACGCTGGTGCTCGACGAAGCCGACCGGATGCTCGACATGGGCTTCTTCGACGACATCGCGAAGGTCGCGCGGATGTGCCCGACGACGCGGCAGACGCTGCTGTTTTCCGCGACCTATCCGGACGGCATCGTGAAGCTGAGCCAGCAGTTCCTGCGCAATCCGAAGGAAATCAAGCTCGCGGAACGCCACGACGACAGCAAGATCCGACAGCGCTTCTATGAAGTGACCGAGGACGAGCGGCTGCATGCGGTCGGCCAGTTGCTGAACCACTACCGGCCGGTGAGCACGATCGCGTTCTGCAACACCAAGCAGCAGTGCCGCGACCTGCTCGACGTGCTGCACGCGCAGGGCTTCCACGCGCTCGCGCTGCACGGCGAGCTCGACCAGCGCGAGCGCGACCAGGTGCTGATCCAGTTCGCGAACCGCAGCTGCTCGGTGCTGGTGGCAACCGACGTCGCCGCGCGCGGGCTCGATATCGCGCAGCTCGAAGCGGTGATCAACGTCGACGTGACGCCCGACCCCGAAGTGCATGTGCACCGCATCGGCCGCACGGGCCGCGCGGATCAGGACGGCTGGGCGCTGAGCCTCGCGAGCATGGACGAGATGGGCCGCGTCGGCGCGATCGAGCAGGCGCAGAAGCGCGAAGTCGAATGGCATCCGCTCGCCGAACTGAAGCCAGCGGACGACAGCGTGCTGCTGCCGCCGATGGAAACGCTGCAGATCCTCGGCGGACGCAAGGACAAGATCCGTCCGGGCGACGTGCTCGGCGCGCTGACCGGCGACGCCGGGTTCGACGGCAAGCAGATCGGCAAGATCAACGTGACCGAGTTCTCGACCTATGTCGCGATCGAGCGCGGCGTCGCGCGCGACGCGCTGCGCAAGCTCAATGCCGGGAAGATCAAGGGCAAGCGGGTCAAGGTCCGGTTGATGGACGAGGAGTGACGCCGGTGCGCCGCGGCGCCATGCGTCGCGGCGCTGGCGCACCGCTCATGCGGCGCGCTCGCCCAGCATCGCCAGATACTGCCGTACCGCGCCCCATTCCCCGCCGATCCGGCTGATCGCGACGAGTTCCGATCTCGGCGCGCTCCCGGCAAGTTTCCGGTACACGACATTCGGCGCCGCGATCCGGCTGAGCGGCGCCGGCGCGAGCGTCACCCCCAAGCCGGCACCGGTCAGTGCCAGCACGGACAACGTGCTGCTCACCTTGTGCGCGATGCGCGGCGCCTTGCCGAGCACCTGCCGCAGGATCGCCAGTTGCCCTTCGTCGTCGCCGTCGGCGGCGTAGACGATGAACGGTTCGTCGGCCAGCGCCGCAACGCTCACCGAGCGCCGCTTCGCCAGCGGATGCCTGTCGCTCATCGCCACTTCCCACGACCAGCTTCCGACCGTTCGCACGGCCAGCTTCGCATCGAAGGCCGTGCCGAACGCCGGGCAATAGCCGATGTCGAGGCGGCCCGCGAGGATCGCATCCTGCTGCGCGGCCGGCGCCATTTCGTGCAGATCGAGCGCCACGAGCGGCCATGCCGCATGAAACGCGGTCAGATCGTCGGACAGACGCCCGGTCGCGACCGCATTCCCGACGAAGCCGACCCGCACCACCCCCGTCTCGCCGCGCGCCGCGCGCTGAACCACGGCCTTCGTGCGTTCGGCCTGCTCGAGCGTGCGCCGTGCCTCGATCACCAGCAGCCGGCCCGCATCCGTCAACGCGACCTTGCGCGTACTGCGCTCGAACAGCGCGGTTCCCAGTTCATCCTCGAGCGCGCGGATCTGCACACTCAATGCGGGCTGCACGATATGCAGCCGCTCCGCCGCGCGGCCGAAATGCCCTTCTTCGGCAACCGCGAGAAAGTAGCGCAAATGACGAAGATCCATACGGTCGATCAATCACTCAAAACAATCAATCTTCAAATTTAATCTATTGGATTGAAAAATCAACCACGCGCATCCTGACGATCGAACGCTGCAACGCAGCGCACTTCCTCAGGAGCCCGATCATGTCCACGCTCAACCGCATCGATGTTCATCAGCACGTCGTTCCGCCCTTCTGGGCCGATGCGTTGCCCGCGCACGGCGGCGATCCGTCCGGCTGGAAAAGCCCCGCATGGAGCCCGGAGCGCGCGCTCGCCTTCATGGATGCGCTGGAAATCCAGACCGGCGTGCTGTCGCTGACCGCACCGGGCGTGCAGGGATGGAACGGTCACGCGAAGCGCGACCTCGCACGCAAGGTGAATGAATACACGGCCGGCCTCGTCGCGAACCATCCGGCGCGCTTCGGCAACTTCGCCACGTTGCCGCTGCCCGACGTCGACGGCACGCTGGCGGAAATCGACCATGCGTTCGATGCGCTGAACGCCGACGGCGTCGTGCTGCTCAGCAACTATGGCGGCGTCTATCTCGGCGACCCGGCGTTCGAAGCCGTCTGGGCCGAACTCGATCGCCGCCGCGCGGTGGTCTTCATCCACCCCGCGAAGCCAGCGATCGACGCATTGCCCGGGATGCCCGGCCCGCTGCTCGACTATCCGTTCGATACGACGCGCACCGCGCTGCAGCTCGTGCTCGACGGCGTGATCGCGCGACACCCGAACGTGCGCATCATCCTGTCGCATGCGGGCGGCTTCCTGCCGTACGCGGCCTACCGGTTCGCGGAACTGGCGCCTGGCGTGCGCGACGACGTGCCGACCCGCGACGGGCTGCTCGATCTTCTCCGAACGTTCTACTTCGACACCGCGCTGTCGTCCCCGTCGGCGCTGCCGAGCCTCGTCGCATTCGCGCAGCCCGGCCACATTCTGTACGGAAGCGATTTCCCGTACGCGCCGGCCGCCGTCAGCACGTCGTTTGCCGCGGAGCAGGATGCCTGCGCGGCGCTGAGCGCCGAGCGGCACGGTGCGATCAACCGCGGCAACGCGCTTGCGCTGTTTCCGCGCCTCGCGTCGCTCGCCCGGTAACGCGCGGCGTAACGCCCCGCGACGGCGGCGTCACGCGCGGAACAAGCGATACGCCTTCCGCCCGTCAGAACGGAATGACGGCCTTCGCCCACACGGCCTCACCGGCCGGCCGGTTGCGGACGAAAAACTCCTTCACCACCCGCGCTTCGACGCTGACCTTGCCGAACTGGTAGCGCACGCCCGGCCCGATCGCGAACACCTGCCCGCGGAACCCGTCACCCGCAGCCGGCTGCCCGTTCTGCATGTCGTCGGTGGTCTGCTTGACGAAGTAGCCCGACAACCCGACCCGCGCCTTCGGCGTAACCGCATAGCTCGCCGAATAGTCGACGTGGAACAGGTTCCCCGAGTGGTAATGGGTGTCGTTGTTCGGCGAGTTGAAGCTGTACGTGATCTTCGCGGAAACCTCGATCTTGTCGTTCGGCAACCACGACACGCCGAATACCGGCCGTGCGGTGTAGTAGTGCTTGCCGGTATTCAGCGCCGCATGCGCGTCGTACTGCCCGGTCGGGAACACGAATTCGATCGCCGCGACGGTCCGCAGCGCCCCCGAGCCCCATGCGATCAGCGCCGGGCTGACGATCAGGTCGCCGAGATTGGTGCGGTCGAACGACGCGCCGCCCGCATCCAGCGCCAGGTGTTCCATCGGCAGCACCGCATACACGCCGAAGCGCCCGCCGAGCACCGACAGGTTCGACATCCAGACGACGCGCGGAATCAGCACGTCGGCATCGAGCTTGAAGCCCGGCACCGCGCCATTGCCGTGCGAATCGTTGAAGCGCGACGCATGGTAATGCGTGTAGTACAGCAGCCCGTAGAGGCCAGCCGGCGGCAGCGCGCCGGCGAAGAACGCTTCCGCGCCCTCGCCGATCGTATCGCCGCCACCCTCCGTCGCCCGTGCACCAGTGCTCAGCGCCATGCCCGCGCACGCGGCGAGCGAGATCAATCCGTATGCAGTTTTTCGTTTCATCGATGTCTCCAATATTCGTTCTACTGATTTGATTTTTTTATGGTTGTCCTGCGCGACCTGTCCTGCCGATGCCCTACTCGTTGAAGTGATCGATGACGAGCCGGTTGAAGCGGGCCGCGTGCTCGATCTGCGTCCAGTGCCCGCACCGGCCGAACACGTGAAGCTGCGCATTCGGCAGCAGTGCGGCCAGCTTCAGCGAACTCTCGAGCGGAATCACGCGGTCCTCGCGGCCGTGCACGATCAGCGTGTCGTGCGTCAGCGCGCGCAGCTTCGCTTCGTCGCTCGCGAGCGCGTCGACCCAGCGCTGGCGAGGCGCCGGAAACATGTTCGCGAACGCCTCCTGGTAGCCAGGCCGCACGCTCGCGTCGTAGCGCAGCTTCGCGAGTTCGTCGTTCACCAGCGTGCGATCGAATGCGAAGATGTCCAGCAGCGCGCGCATGTTCGCGATCGACGGCGTGTAGCCCCACACCGCATCGAGCCCTTCGGTCAGCGTGAAACGCGTTCCCGCGGCGCCCATCAGCACGAGTCGCCCGACCCGCGCGGGCGCCCGGATCGCCAATGCAAGCGCCAGCGCGCCGCCGAACGAATTGCCGATCAAGTGCGCGCGCTCGACGCCCAGCGCGTCGAGCAAGCCGAGTGCGTGATCGACCCAGTGGTCCATCGAATACCGGTACCCGGCCGGGCGCTCGGTCTCGCCGAATCCGGCCATGTCCGGCGCGATCACGCGAAACTGCCGCGCGAGCGCGGGCATCGTGAGCCGCCAGTTCGCATAGGCCGTGACGCCCGGCCCCGAGCCGTGGATCAGCAGCACGGGCGGCCCGTCGCCATGGTCGTGATAGTTCGTGTCGATGCCGCCGGCGACGATCCGGCGGCCGATTTCAGGATTGGGTGACATGACGCTCCTCCAGTCGATTCGTGTAGGCGCGGCGCGTCAGCGCCCGCGCTTCTTCGCGCTCTGCCCGCCGATCCCGAAATGCGCCTTCGGCATCTCGGTGATGATCACGCGCACCGATTCGATCGGCGCGTCGAGCGAGCGATGGATGGCTTCGGTGACCTCGGCGATCAGGCGTTCCTTCTTGTCGTCGTCGCGGCCTTCCAGGATGTACAGATGAGCAACCGGCACGATCGGCCTCCTCGTCAGATGAATCGCAGGCCGACCGACCCGATGTCCTGCACGCGCAGCGTCACGCTATCGCCCGCTTCGACCGCCACCGCCTCGGTGATGCCGCCCGACAGGATCAGGCTGCCCGCGGGAATCGATTCGCCGCGCGCCCCCAGATGGTTCGCGAGCATCGCGATCGCGGCGGCCGGATGCCCGAGCACCGCCGCGCCGGCGCCGAACGCGACCGGCAGCCCGTTCTTCTCGAGCACGACGCCGAGCGTGCGCAGATCGACGCCGTCCACCGCCAACGGGCGGCCGCCCGCGACGAAGCGCGCGGCCGACGTGTTGTCGGCCACCACGCTCTTCAGGTCGAACTTGAAGTCGCGGTAGCGGCTGTCGATCACCTCGATGCCGGCGACGACGAAATCCGTCGCGGCCAGCACCGCACCGATATGACAGCCGGGCCCCCTCAGTTCGGCCTTCGTGACGAACGCGATCTCGGGCTCCACCTTCGGATGGATCAACGCGGACGTGTCGCACTCGCCGCCGTCGGGCAAGTCGTAAAGATCGGTCAGGAAGCCGAACACGGGCGTGTCGACGCCCATCTGGCGCATCTTCGCGTGCGACGTCAGGCCGGCCTTGTAGCCGACGATGCGCGCGCCGCGCGCGAGCTGCCGGCGGCGGATCTCGTCCTGAACCGCGTAGGCGTCGTCCCAGTCCATCTCCGGATGGCGGTCGGTGATCTTCGGCGTGTCGCGTGCGTCGCGCATGCAGTCGTCGAGATGCGCGGCGAGCGACTCGACGGTTTCGGTGGTCAGATTCATGCGGCCTCCCGCTTCGTTTGCGCCGCGCGCGCCTTCGCGAGCGTCAGCGCGGTGTCCTCGATCATGTCTTCCTGCCCGCCGACCATCCCGCGCCGGCCGAGCTCGACGAGGATGTCGCGCGCCGGCACGCCGTACTTCTCGCCCGCGCGCTTCGCGAACAGCAGGAACGAGCCGTACACGCCCGCGTAGCCGAGCGTCAGCGCATCGCGATCGATGCGGATCGGGAAATCCATCATCGGCACGACGAGATCCTCCGCGACGTCCTGGATCTTCCACACGTCGACGCCGGTTTCGATGCCCATCCGCTCGCACACCGCGACGAACACCTCGAGCGGCGTGTTGCCGGCGCCGGCGCCGAGCCCGGCCGCCGCGCCGTCGATCCGGTTCGCGCCGGCCTCGATCGCGGCGATCGAGTTCGCGACACCCATCGCGAGATTGTGGTGGCCGTGAAAGCCGAGTTCCGTCTCCGGCTGCAGTGCGTCGCGCACCGCGCCCAGACGCGCCTTCACGTCGTCGGGCAGCATGTAGCCCGCGGAATCGGTGATGTAGATGCAGTTCGCGCCGTACGACTCCATCAGCTTCGCCTGCTTCACCAGCCCTTCCGGGCTGTTCATGTGGCTCATCATCAGGAAGCCGACGGTATCCATGTCGAGCTGGCGCGCCATCGCGATGTGCTGCTCGGAGACGTCCGCCTCGGTGCAGTGCGTCGCGACGCGGATCGTATGCACGCCGAGCGCGTGCGCCTCCTTCAGGTGGTCGACGGTGCCGATGCCCGGCAGCAGCAGCACCGATACCTTCGCGCGCTTCAGCAGCGGGATCACCGCGCCGAGGTATTCGGCGTCGGTGTGCGCGGGAAAGCCGTAGTTGACCGACGATCCGCCGAGCCCGTCGCCGTGCGTGACTTCGATCAGCGGCACGCCGGCCGCGTCGAGCCCGCTCGCGACCGAGCGCATCTGGTCGAGCGTCATCTGGTGACGCTTCGGGTGCATGCCGTCACGCAGCGTCATGTCGTGGACGGTGATTCGCTTGCCTTTGAGATTCATTGCCGTTCCTTTGTTCGTCCGATCGTGGGATATGCGTGCGCGGGCATCAGGCCACTGCGTGCGCGGCGGGCGCCAGCGCGAGGCGTCCCGCCAGCAGTTCCTCGGCGAACATCTCGGCGGTGCGCGCGGCGGCGGCCGTCATGATGTCGAGGTTGCCCGCGTATTTCGGCAGGTAGTCGCCGAGGCCTTCGACCTCGAGGTAGACCGACACGCGCTTGCCGTCGAACACCGGCCCGTTGACGAGCCGGTAGCCCGGCACGTAGCGCTGCACGTCTGCGATCATCGCGTGCACCGATTCGACGATGCGTGCCTGGTCGGGCTCATCTTCGGTCAGGCAATGCACGGTGTCGCGCATGATCAGCGGCGGGTCGGCCGGGTTGATCACGATGATCGCCTTGCCGTCCTTCGCGCCGCCGACCTGCGCAACGGCCGCCGCCGTCGTGCGCGTGAACTCGTCGATGTTCTTGCGCGTGCCGGGGCCGACCGAGCGCGACGACACGGTCGCGACGATCTCGCCGTACGCGACCGGCTGCACGCGGGAGATCGCACGCACCATCGGAATCGTCGCCTGGCCGCCGCACGTGACCATGTTCACGTTCATCTCGCCCGAGCCGATGTGATCCTTCAGGTTGACGGGCGGCACGCAATACGGGCCGATCGCGGCCGGCGTCAGATCGATCATCAGCACGCCGAGCGCGTTGAGCTTGCGACTGTTCTCCGCGTGAACGTAAGCGCTCGTCGCATCGAACGCGATCTGCACGCCGTCGGCCTGCACGTGCGGCAGCAGGCCGTCGACGCCGCCCGCGGTGGTCTTCAGGCCGAGTTCGCGCGCACGCTTCAGGCCGTCGGAATGGGGATCGATGCCAACCATCCAGACGGGTTCGAGCACGGGGCTGCGCATCAGCTTGGCGAGCAGGTCGGTGCCGATATTGCCGGGGCCGATCAGCGCGCAACGGATCTTTCTGGTCATGGGGAGTTCCTTGTTTGCCAGTGAATGAGGGCGCCGCTCACGCGAACCGCACCGAACACGCGCCGATCCCGCCGATCGACACGCGGAAGTTGTCGCCGCTCCCGACCGGCGCCATCGCGGCGAGCGCGCCGGACAGGATCACTTCGCCCGCCTTCAGCGGAATGCCGAGACGGCCGAGCGTATTGGCCAGCCATGCGACGGCATTCACCGGCGAACCGAGCGCCGCCGCGCCGGCACCGGTGCCGATCACGTCGCCGTTCTTCTCGAACACCATCCCGCAGGTCGCGAGATCGACGCGGCGCGTGCTCACCGCTTTGTCGCCGAGCACGAATACGCCGCACGACGCGTTGTCCGCGACCGTGTCGCCGATCCGGATCTTCCAGTCGCGAATGCGCGAATCGACGATCTCGAAGCACGGCATCACGCATTCGGTCGCGGCCAGCACCATCGCGTTCGTCACGCCGGGGCCGAGCAGGTCGCGCTTCAGCACGAACGCGATCTCGCCTTCCGCCTTCGGCTGGATCAGCGTGTCGAGCGGGATGCATTCGCCTTCGCCATGCACCATGCCCGACAGCAGATAACCGAAGTCCGGCTGGTACACGCCGAGCATGTCCATCACGGCCTTCGACGTGACGCCGATCTTCTTGCCGATGACGTTCTCGCCGGCGTCCAGGCGGCGCTGGACGAAGCGCTGCTGGATCCGGTAAGCGTCGTCGACCGACAGGTCCTCGTGCTGCGACGTCAGCGGCGCGACCGGCGTGCGTGACCGCATCGCGTCGTACAACCGGTCGCCCAGCGCGGTAATCAACATGGAGTCCATAAGAGTCTTCCGATCAGTAACGTGGGGAGTCAGAGCTTGATGCAGACGTTGCGGAGCTCCGTGTAGAACTCGAGCGAATGCACGCCGCCTTCGCGGCCGATGCCCGATTGCTTCGCGCCGCCGAACGCGGTGCGCAGGTCGCGCAGGAACCATGAGTTGACCCATGCGATGCCGACGTCGATCGACGCGGCGACGCGATGCGCACGGGACAGGCTGGCCGTCCAGATCGCGGTCGACAGCCCGTATGCATTCGCATTCGCGCGGCCGATCACTTCGGCTTCGGAATCGAACGGCATCACCAGCGTGCACGGGCCGAAAATCTCGTCGCGCGCGATCGGCGAATCGTCGCCGAGGTCCGTCCAGATCGTCGGCTGCACCCACGCGCCGCCGCGCAAGTCGTCCGGCATGTCGGGCACGCCGCCGCCCGTCACGACCGTCGCGCCGAGTTCGGCCGCCTTGCGGTAGTACGACAGCACCTTGTCGCGGTGTTCCTGGCTGATCAGCGGGCCGATGCCGGTCGTTTCCGCGTCCGGGCGGCCCGGCCGCAGCCGCTCGGCGCCAGCCTTCAGTGCGGCGACGAAGCGCTCGAACAGCGGCCGCTCGACATACACGCGCTCGGTGCCGAGACACACCTGTCCGGCGTTCGCGAAGCACGAGCGCAGCGTGCCCTCGACGGCCGCGTCGAAATCGCAGTCGGCGAACACGATCGCCGCGTTCTTGCCGCCCATCTCGAGGCTGACGGGCCGCGCGCCGTCGGCCGCCGCCTTCATGATCGCCGCGCCGGTGCGCGTCTCGCCGGTGAACGTGATCGCGTTCACGCCGGGATGGGTCGTCAGGAATTCGCCGGCCGAATCGGGCCCGAAGCCGTGCACGACGTTGTAGACACCGCGCGGCACGCCTGCCGCGTTCATCACCTCGCCGAGCAGCGCGGCCGTCTGCGGCGTTTCCTCCGACGGCTTCACGACCACCGTGTTGCCGCAGGCGAGCGCCGGCCCGACCTTCCACGTCATCAGCAGCAGCGGCAGGTTCCACGGGCAGATCACGCCGACCACGCCGACCGGCCGGCGGATCGCGTAGTTGAGCGCGCCCGCGCCATCCGGCGTCGCCATTTCGAAGGTTTCGCCGGGCACGTTCTTCACGACGTCGGCGAACACCTTGAAGTTCGCCGCGCCGCGCGGAATGTCGATATGACGCGCGAGGCTCACCGGCTTGCCGGTGTCGGCCACCTCGGCTTCGAGGAAATCGTCGAAGCGGCGCGTGATGCCGTCCGCCACCGCGTACAGGATCTCGACGCGCTGCGCGACGGTGAAGCCGCCCCATGGCCCCGACAACGCCGCGCGCGCCGCGTGGACGGCCGCGTCGACATCGGCGCGGCTCGCTTCGGCCACGCGCGCGATCACAGCGTTGTCGAGCGGCGAGCGCTTGTCGAACCAGCGTTCGCCCGCGCGATAGTCGCCGTCGATGAAATTGCGGACGAGCCGCAGGTCCGGCTGCCCGCCGGTGGAGCCGCGTGTCGCGGCGATGGGTTCCGTGTCGTACATGATGTGTCTGCCGATAGTCGTGAATTCGTGATCCGGTTCGTTCGTGAAGCGCTTTCGCGTGCGGCCCGTCACGGGCCGCCGAAGCCGGCCGCTTCGAGGCCCGCGTATGCGCAACGCTCGTCCTCCGCCTCGCTGCCGCCCGACACGCCGATGCCGCCGATCCGCACGCCGTCCTCGACGATCGGCAACCCGCCCCCGAACGCGACGAAGCGCGCACGCAAGACGAGCCCTTGCCGCACTGCCTCCGAGTGCGCACCCAGCGCGTCGTGCCAGGCGCCGGTCGGCAGGCCGAAGCTTGCGGCCGTGTATGCCTTGTCGATCGCGATGTCGATCGAATGCAGCGGCGCGCCGGGCATCCGCACGAACGCCGCGAGCAGGCCGGCCGCGTCGACGACCGCGACGTTCACGCGCACGCCGAGCCGCTCGGCCGCCTGTGCCGCCGCCTGCGCGGCGCGCGCCGCGGCGGGCCAGTCGATCGTGCGCAGATCGACGCTTCGGGTCGAATCGTTCGATGCCATGACGCTGTGCTCCCGCGCGGGTCAGGTGTAGACGGTCGTGAACGCTTCGTTCAGCTCGCCGGAGTGGAAGAAGATGCCGCGCCCGAGTTCCTCCTCGGTCCACGTCGTGACCGGGCGGTCGGGTTGCGCGAGATAGCCGAGCCCCGCAAAGGTCTCGTTGCGGTTGCCGCTAGGATCGAAGAAATAGATGGTCGTGCCGCGCGTGATGCCATGCCGCGTCGGCGCGACGTCGATCTTCACCTTGTTCTTTGCCATCACGTCGGCCGACTTCAGCACGTCGGCCCAGTCGTCGAGGAAGAACGCGATGTGATGCAGGCCATTGCGCGGCCCGCCGACGAACGCGATGTCATGCGGCGTCGAGCTGCGGAACATCCACGTCGCGGCCCGGATCGTGTTGCCGGGGCCGACCATCACCTGCTCGGCCAGATGGAAGTCGAGGCACTCGGCCATGAAGCGCGTGTTCTCCTCGACGCGGTTCACGCCGGCCTCGGGGTTCAGTTCGCACATCAGCAGGCAGTGGTCGAGCCAGTGCACGGCCGAGCCCGGAATATCGTCGGGCCAGGGATCGGGATTCAGCGAACCGACCGCGGTGCCGACCTGCTCCTTCTTCGCATACAGGCGCAACTCGTGCCCGCTCGGCAGCTGGAATCGCAACTGGCGGCCCACCACAGGCAGCGCGCCTTCGGGGAGCATCTCCGTCTCGATCCCGTAGGCGTCGATACGCTGCTGCAGCACGTCCAGATCGGCATCGTGCTCGACCTTGTAGGCCGCGTGCTTGAGTCCCGCCTGGTCGGACGGCGACAGGATCAGCGAATATCGGTCCCATTCGTCCCAGCATTTCAGGTAGACGTTGCCCGCCGCGTCGCGCATCGTTTCCTGCATGCCGAGCACGCGCACGTAATGACGCAGCGCCGCTTCCATGTCCATCACCTTCAGATTGACATGACCAATACGCATCACACCCATGATGTGTCTCCTCCTGGTTACTTGTTGAAATCCGGCGCACCGGCGCAGGCCGACCCGCAGAAAAACGGCTTGCTCAGCCGGCCGGCCACTTCCAGCTCGACGTCGCCGTCGGGCACCACGCGGCACGCGAGCGCATAACCGTCGCCCTCTTCGTCGGCGCTCACGTGCGCGCGGCTGATCGGCCCGAGCTTGCGTACCGCGCCGTGCAGCACGCGCACCTTGCACACGCCGCACCCGCCGTTCAGGCAGCCGACCGGAATGCCGCGCCGGCCGAGCTTCGCCATGCCGGCCAGCAACGACTCGCCGGCCGCGCATGCGTAGCGCTCGCCGGTTTGCGCGATCGTGACCGTCCCGCACATGCGGCCAGCGTCCATGTCACACCCGCCGGAACAGCGGGCTGCGCGTCTGTTGCGCGTCGGCCGCCGAGATGAACTTCTCGTGATAGATGTCGCGCTCGAACAGGCGCCCCTGCATTAGCGTGGTGATGCATGCGTCGATCATCGCGGGCGGTCCGCACAGGTAGGCCTGATGACCCGAGAAGTCGCCGTCGAAATGCGCCTTCGCGACGTCGTGCACGAACCCGTGCGCGATCCCGCCGCCCGTGTCCGGCGTGCCTTCCGACAGCGCCGGCACATACGTGAAGTTCGGATGGCGTTCGGCCAGCGCGCGGAATTCGTCGTGGTAATAGAGTTCCTTCGCGTTGCGCTGGCCGTAGACCAGCGTGATCGGCGCGGTGGCGCCGCCGTCGAGCAGGTCCGCGATCATCGAACGCGGGCTCGACAGCCCCGACCCGCCGGCCATGAAGATCATCGGCAGCGCGGCCGAACGGCGCACGAAGAAGCGGCCGTACGGGCCCGACAGGCGCACGCGGTCGCCCGTCGCCAGCTGCTCGTGCAGGTAGCCGGTGCCGAGCCCGCCCGGCACCTGCCGCACGTTCAGCTCGATCTCGCCGGTGGCCGCGACGGCGGCCGGTGCATTCGCGATCGAGAACGCGCGGCTCTGCCCGAGCCCCGGAATCTCGAGTTGCACGTACTGGCCGGCCTGGAACCGGATCGGCTGCGACAGCTTCAGGCGAATCGACTTGATGGTCGGCGTAAGCGTCTCGATACGCGTGACGTCGGCCGCGAAATCCTTGACCGGGATGATTTCCGCATCCGGCTCCTCGTCGACGTCGGCCTCGATCACGGTGTCGGCCTGCAGCGTCGCGCAGCATGCGAGCGCCTTGCCTTCCTCGCGCTCGAAGTCCATCAGCGCGAACGGATTCGCGTCGCCGAGGTCGGTCTCGCCGTCGAGCACCGCGACCTTGCAGGTGCCGCACAGGCCGTGACAGCACGCGTGCGGAATGTAGATGCCCTGGCGCAACGCGGCGTCGAGCATCGTCTGTCCTTCCTCGACCTCGATCGTGACGCCCAGCGGCTCGATGGTAAGTTGGTGGCTCATGATGGTTCGCTCGTCCGCGTGGCGGTCAGAAGCTCGCGCCGCCGAGGCCGTCGAGGCCCGGTGTGCGGAAGCTGATCAGGTCCTTGTGCCCGAGGCCGTTGCCGGCCAGGCTTTTCGCTGCATCCGGCGCCCACGGCTCGCCGGAGCGGAACCACTCGACGCGGTCCCAGTCGATCTTCGCGAAGTCGGGGTGATAGCCGTAGACCGGCGGCAGCACGTCCTTCGCGAGCGCGCCGAACGGCAGGTCGGGCGGCACCGGCAGGCAGAACGGCGCCGGAAACATCAGGTGGTCTTCCCAGCACACGTAGAGCAGCGGTGCCGGAAACTTCCCGACCGCGTCCTTCATCGGGAAGTCGTAGGGTTTGAGCGCGATGACGGCCATGCTTGTCTCCTGTCGGCCCGCGTTCGCGCATCGCGCGCGCGGGCCCTCTTCAAGGTTGCGTATCAGTTGCTCGTGGCCTGGCCACGCCATGCCGCGAAATTCTTCTGGTCTTCCGAGCCGTCGAAATCGAGGTTGTCCCGGCCCATGCCCACTTCGTAGTAGTCGAGCACCGCGGCAAGCGGATCGAAGCCTTCGGCGCTCGGGTCCGCATCGGGCGGAAAACAGTTGCCCTGATGGATCTGGTGCACCGGCAGCCACGCCTGCACGTATTTCTGCGGCTCGTGGTCGAAGATTTCCTTGCAGTGATCGCTGCAGAAATGGAACTTGTTGCCGAGGTAGTCCGATTCGCGCGCGCCGATCTTCGTCGGGTTGCCCGGTTCGGTGAACAGCATCGGGATCTGGCAGGTCTGGCACAGCATCGGCAGCGTCTTCATGTAGAAGCGGTTGCCGGCCTTCGCCTGCTCGCCCCAGTAGTCGAAGCGCGGGCGGTAGTAGCGGTCGAACGAGTCGGGATACTTCGCGGACAGCCATGCCAGCTCGTCTTCGGCCGGCACCCACGTGTGGAACGCGGAGGCCGCGTTGAAGCCGTAGAACGTCGACCACGCCTGGTGGCTGATGTGATCCTTGCCTTCGCACGCGTCCTGCCAGCCCTTCGGCTCGCGAATGCCGTAGCGCGCGAGATCCTTGAACAGCGCGCCGCCGTTCTGCTCCGCGTACATTTCCCACGATTCGCGCCAGCTCATCACGCGCTTCGGCTGCATGTAGTCCATCATCATCGCGACCAGCGTCAGCAGCCGGTAGCCGCGCCAGAACCACTTGTCGATCCAGCGCTGCACGATCGGCACGTTGCCGGGATCCTGTTCGAGCAGGAACTTGATGCACTCGATGCCGAGCGTCATGTGGCGCGATTCGTCCGACTGCGCGGAGAAGCCGAACGTGACGGTCGACATGTCGCCGTTGTACGCGGCGCCCGACATGAACGGCACGAACAGCAGGTTCGTCAGCACGTACTCGAACGAGAAGCTCACCGCAGTCAGGAATTCGAACGGCCCCGACGAATACGCATCCTCGAAGAACGACTTCGGCACCGACAGGTACCAGACGCGGTCGAACCAGTGGTTCGAGTGATGGAACCCGTTGAAGAACTTGTTGTACGTCGACATCGCGTGCGTTTCGGTCTGGTAGTGCCGCAATTCGTCGATCGACTGCATCTGGCACGCGATGCGCGCGCCTTCGCCGGTGAAGTGCCGGCCGACGTGCGCGAAGCCGCGATGCGCGAGGTATTCGAGCGGCGTCACGCCCTGGATGAACAGTTTCAGCGCGTTGATGTAGCGCGCGTCGGTCACGCCGAGGAACGCGTTGTTCTGCGTGAATGCGTCGATCACCGCATACAGCTTCTTTTCCTTCTCGCCCTGGTATTTCCAGTACGCGTCCATCGTCAGGCGGAACGGGTCGACCCACTTGTCCCAGTCGTGGATCTTGATGCCCTCGTAGCGGTCGTACGGGAAGACCTTGTCCATCGGCTGATAGGTCGTCTCCCAGCCGAGGCCGCGTGTCATTGCCGCGTAGCGGTCCTTCAGGCCGAGCTTTTTCTTGAGCGTTGGCGTGTCCATGCGTGTCTCCGGTGTTGGCGGTGTGCGTTGCGCGGCGTTCAGTGCGTCCAGCTCAGCGTGAACTGGTCGTCGTCCTCGTCGATGTGGCCGGACAGCGTGATCAGGTTCACCTGAAGCTGCTGCAGGTCGAACCGCGTGCCGGTCAGTGTCTCGATCGTTTCGCGGCGAATCGTCAGCCGGTCGGGCGAATCGATCTTGACCATGCCGGGCGACTCGACCACCACCGCGAGCGGGTTGTCCGCGACGATCGCCTCGACGATCGGTCTGGACTCCTCATTGGCCTGAAAGGCGATGAATACGTTGGACATGCTGTTTTCCTTGATTGAGTGACGGAGGCCCGTCGTCAGAGCGCAATGCCGAGCTTGGCGACCCGTGCCTGGAACTGTTCGCGCACCTCCTCGAGCGCCGCTCGGCCGGCGTCGCGCAGCGCAAGCTCCGCCACCGGCGCGAGCGCCGCGTCGGCCCGCACGGACCAGTCGCGCGTCCAGCGCGCGAGCAGCGCGCGGTTGTCGTCGGATTCGGCCGCCATCGTCTTCACCACCGCGTCGATCCAGCGGTTCGATTCGGCATGCCATTCGGGCATGAACGCCGTCAGCATCGCGATGGCCGAGCCGCCATCGAGCGCGATCCGTTCGTCGACGAAGCGGTCGTAGACGAGCGGATAGAGCAGCCCGTCGAGCGCGAGGTTCTGCGCGACGAACAGCTCGACCGGATCGGCGACGACCAGTGTGTCCTCGACATAGCGGCGCAGCGGCTGCCATGCGGCGCCGGTCGTCCACGCGGCCTTGCCCGTATCGAGCACGTCGGGCTCGGCCATCGCGAGCGCAAGGCGCGTGAGGTACTGGGCAACACCGAGGTTGTCCATCGCATGAAACATCGCGGGCGCGGTGAACGCGGTGCCGTAGCCGAGCGCGCAGACCTGCGCGTTGTTCATGTTCGCGCCCCACGCCGCATGGCGCAGCGGCACCAGCACGTCGAGCGCATGCGCGGCGACGTCGTCGCGCATCAGGCCGATCATCCGGCGCGATTCGACGAACTCGAAGTTCGCTTCCATCGTGTCCTGCTGGCGCGCCCGCGCCGTCGCCCACGATGCGTAGTAGAACTGGCGCGGGTCCTTCAATGCGTACCAGTTCGCCATCCGGATCGCCGAACGCGACGCATCGAAGATCTCGTAATCGGGGTCCCACGTCGGGCGGTAATGGAAGTTCGCCTGGGGCTGCGCGCCCATCATGCCTTCCTGGTAGCGCGTCGCCGTCTTGTCGCCGCCGATGTTCTGCGCAACGTGCGCAAAGGTGTGCCGGAGCGGCTTGATGTCGACTGTCTTCAGCTCGATGGTCACTTCTTGCTCCTCAAGGTCATGGGTTCGCTTCGACGTCCAGCCGCGTGACGTGCTGCTCGCGGCAGAACGCGTCGAAGGCGGCAGGAGACAACGCCAGTTCGACGAACAGGTCCGGCGCACCGCCGATCGAAAATTCGAATTCGACGAAGCCGCGAACGTTCGTGCCGGTCACGCGGACGCACTTGCGGGCCGGGTCGAGCAGGGGAAGATCGGTATCGGGTTGAGTCATGATCGGTGTCGCCTCCATGCCCGTACCTCAATGCAGCATCCATGCCACCCGCGACCGGCCAGGCAAAAAATCTCGATAATTCAGGGAAAGCCCTGACGCGAAGTTCGAATTCGCGATCCACAATGGCGGTTAACCAGAACGGAAACCGTGCCCGGCCGATCAAGCAAAACTCCATATTCGGCGGCCCTCTTCACCATTTGATCAACCCGATCGCACGCATTTGATGAAATGATCAAACCGTTGTCCGCCCTGCGGCGCCGGTTGCGGAAATTTCTAAAATCACGAGAAATCTCGACGGAGGAGACATGACGCGGCCCAACCTGCCCCCCTTGCCACCGGACACCGACCTGCGCAAGCTGATCCATTTTTCGGCGAGCGACGGCCGCATCTGGCTTGCCGGGCAGCGGATGGTGCTGCTGCATGCCGGCGCGCTGGCGACGCTGCGCCAGGAACTGATGGAAAGCGTCGGGCCGGCGCAGACGCGGCGTTTCTTCACGCGCGTCGGCTTCGCCGCCGGCGAACGCGATGCCGCGCTCGCTCGCGAGATCCGCAGCGGCGCCTCGCTGTTCGACATGTTCCACGTCGGCCCTCAGCTGCACATGCTCGAAGGCGCCGTGCAGGTCACGCCGTTGCGCTTCGAAGCCGACCCCGCGACGGGCGCGTTCTATTGCGAGTACCGCTGGGAACACTCATGGGAAGCCGACGTGCACCGCCGCACGTTCGGGCCGCAGCCCGAGCCCGTGTGCTGGATGCTGATCGGCTATGCGACCGGTTATACGAGCGCCTTCATCGGCCGGACGATCCTGTTCAAGGAAACCGGCTGCGTCGGCATGCACGACGCGCACTGCACGATCGTCGGCAAGCCGGCCGAGGAATGGCCCGACGCCGAGGAAATCTCGTCGTGGTTCAAGGCCGACTCGCTGATCAAGACGCTCCGCGACCTGCAGACCGAGGTCGAATCGCTACGCCTCGAGATCGCGCCCGACGATGGCCGGACCCGGCTCGTCGGGCGCTCCGACGCGTTTCGCAGCGCCTATGCGCTCCTCGAAACGGCGGCGCCGACCAAGGTGGCCGTGCTGCTCACGGGAGAGACGGGTGTGGGCAAGGAGCGCTTCGCCCGTGCGCTGCACAGCCTCAGCCCGCGCGCCACGAAGCCGTTCGTCGCGATCAACTGCGCGGCCATTCCGCATGCGCTGATCGAATCGGAGCTGTTCGGCGCGGAGAAAGGCGCATTCACGGGCTCGCAGGCCGCGCGTGCCGGGCGCTTCGAGCGCGCGGACGGCGGCACGCTGTTCCTGGACGAGATCGGCGAATTGCCGCTCGACGTGCAGGCCAAGCTGCTGCGGGTGCTTCAGGAAGGCGAGGTCGAGCGGCTCGGCGCGACCGATGGCAGGAAGGTGGATGTCCGCGTCGTCGCGGCGACCAACCGCGACCTCGAACAGGCCGTGCGCGACGGCACCTTTCGCGCCGACCTCTTCTACCGGATCAATGTCTACCCCGTGCTGATTCCGCCGCTGCGCGACCGGCAGGACGACATCGCGCTGCTCGCCGATGCGATGCTGGAGCGCTTCGCGTCGCTGCACGGCAAGCCGACACCCACGCTGACCGACTATGCGTACGACGCGCTGCGCGGCTACCGGTGGCCCGGCAACGTGCGCGAGCTCGAGAACCTGATCGAGCGCGCGGTGATCCTGTCGCGCCCCAACCGCCCGGTCGACGCGAAGGACCTGTTCCCCGGTGTCGGGCTGCCCGGCGGCGCGACGGTCGACCGTGCCGGGCAGATTCGGCCGGCCGCCGCCCTGTCGATCGACTGCGCGACGATCCTCGACCAGTTGCAGGGCGGCGGCGGGCTCGACGGCCTCGAGCGCGCGCTGCTGCACGAGGCCGTCGACCGCGCGAACGGCAACCTGTCGGCCGCCGCGCGCCTGCTCGGCCTGACGCGCGCGCAGCTCAGTTATCGCCTCAACCGCAAACAGGATCAGGAGGACGCGTGACATGAACACCATCCTGCCCACCCATCCGGTCGACGACGCGCTGCCCGACGACGCATCGGGCGCGCTCGAGCCCGCCGCCGACGACGCGGTCGAACCGCACGCGCGCACGCTCAGCGAGCATGCGTATCACCAGCTCCGTCAGCACATTATCGAAGGGCACTACCCGCCGGGCGCGAAGCTTCGCGTCGAGCATCTGAAGAACGTGTACGGTGTCGGTGCGGGCACGCTGCGCGAAGCGCTCACGCGGCTCGTCAGCGACGCGCTGGTCGTGGCCGAAGGGCAGCGCGGCTTTCGCGTGACGCCGATGTCGGTCGACGACCTGGAAGCCATCACGCGGTTGCGCATTCACATCGAGGTCGATGCGCTGCGCGAATCCGTGCGACGCGGCGACGACGCATGGGCGCAGCGCGTGCGCCAGAGCTTCGAGATGCTGTCGGCATGGGAGCAGCCCGTATCGATCGCGCACCGGACCGCGTGGGAAGCGTGCAACCGGCGCTTTCACGAAGCGCTGATCTCGGCCGCCGCGACGCCGTGGACCTATCTGATCCTGCGCATGCTGTCGCAGCAGAGCGAACGTTACCGGCGCGTGTGCATCGGGCTCGGCGATTCGAAGCGCGACGTGCATGCGGAACACACGTGCCTGTTCGAAGCCGCGATGCGGCGCGCCGATGCACGCGCCGCGCTCGCGCTAGAAGACCATATCGGCACGACGCTCGCCGTGGTGCGCAACGCGCCGCCCGGCACGCTGCCGTTCTAGCGAAAAACGGCGCGCTCGTGGCGCTCAGGCGAGTTCGGGATAGCCGTGCGCAACGGCTTCCCGCTCGAACCGCGCAATCGTGTCGTAGTCGGCCGGCGACAGCCGGTCGAATCCCTTCAGTCTCAGCACGCGCGCCCGCTGCGCATCGGCGGCGACCGCGCGATCGAGCGCATCCTGCAACGCGCCGACCTGCGTGTCCGCCAGCGCCCGCGATGCGATGAACGGCAATCCCGGCGCGGATGCCGTCATATCGATGATCCGGATGTCCTTCAGCAATTCAGGCAACGCGTCGCGCACATACGCGAACGTCACGCAATCGATCGCCGCGCAATCGGCTTCGTCTGATGCCAGCGCCCGCAACACGTTCAGGTGCGAGCCGAACGGCATGACCGATTCGAAGAATCGCCCGTCGTGCGCATGCGGCGCAACCGCGTGCCGGAACGCGTTCATTCCGCTATGCGAATCCTCGCCGTTGAAGGCGCCCCGCAACCCGCGGCATGCGGCGAGCGTCGTCGCGCCGCCCGCATGCACGCGCGCCGATACGACCAGCACGCTGCTGTAGTGCGCACCGTCGCAACCGTCCGCGTCGAAAACCGGGGTTGCGATCAATCGCACGGCATCACGCAGGCCCAGCATCCGGTACGGGTAGCCGCAGGTCTGCGACAACAGCAGATCGTTGCGCCGCCACAGCGCATGCAGATCGTCGAACGGCGCGTCGGGCAGCGCGACGCCGACAGGCCCGCCCGCGTTCGCGAACATGTCAAGCGCGTCACGCAGCAGCGCGCGCCACAGAGTGGCGTGGCGCGGCGTCACGTTGTACATCGGCAAGACTGCGATCCATGAGTTCATGCCCGCATTCTACGCATCGGCGTCGGCGCGGCGGAACCCGGTTCGAGCACGCCCAAACGGGTGCGGAACGGGCGAGGACGACCCGAATGCTTATCGGCCGCGCGACGATAAGCAAATGCGAATCGATTGGTTGGCCGTGCCGCGCCCTCCCGGTAACGTCCCGATGCCGGCCCCGCATCGCCGCCGTGCGCCATGCGTGGCCGGCCGACCGCGATCCGCGCGACGACCGGACATCCGGGCCAGCGCACCGACTCGATTGCCCGCTCTTTGCACTGCCCGTTCCATCCCGCTTCAGCACCATGGCCGAATACTTCGACGTCGACCACGCGCGCGCGATCGCCGCGCTCGACGCCCGCTTCATCGCCCGCACCGAGTGGCCGACCTGGCTGCTGGTCGTCGTCATCTACGGCGGCTGGCTCGCCGTGCTGCTGCGCGTGCGCGACGGGCACCTGTCGCTCGCCGCCGCGACGCCGCCGCTGATCCTGCTCGGCGCGTGGCACCTGTCGTTGCAGCACGAACTGCTGCACGGCCATCCGACGCGTTCCGCGTTCGTGAACAAGCTGCTCGGCTATCCGCCGCTGACGGTCTGGTATCCGTACACGCTGTATCGCGACACGCACCTCGACCATCATCGCGACGAAGACCTGACCGTGCCGGGCATCGATCCCGAAACGAACTACGTGACGCGCGAACGCTGGGCGCGGCTGCCACGCTGGCGCCGAGCGCTGACGGTCGCGCGCAAGACTTTCCTCGGACGAATCGTCGTCGGGCCGCCGCTCGCCATCGCCGCGACGTTCGGCGATGCGTTCGCCGCGTTCCGGCGCGGCGACTTCCGCTATCTGCCGATGTGGGCGACGCATGCCGCGTGCGTGGCCGCGCTGCTCGCGTGGCTGCAATGGGCGATCGGCGTGCCGTGGTGGTATTACCTGCTGGCGGTCACATGGCCCGCGCTGTCGCTCGCGATGATCCGTTCGCTGTACGAGCATCGCGCCGCGCCGCATCCGAAGGCGCGCATCACGATCAACGAAGCCGGCTTCGCGATGCGGCTGCTGTACCTGAACAACAACTATCACCTCGTCCATCACGACCTGCCGAAGCTGCCGTGGTACGACCTGCCGCGCGCGTACCGGATGCGGCGCGACGCGTATGCGCACAAATGCGGCGGCTTCGTGATCCGCGGCGGGTATCGCGAGCTGCTCGCGCGCCATGCGTGGACGCCGACCGATCCTCCTGTGCATCCGTTCGACGAGGGCACGGCATCGCTGTCGACCGGCAGCGGCGTGAAAGTGGCGGTGGTCGACAAAGTGTTGCAGATCAGCACGTAACGTCGCCCAGCAAATTCTTACAAAATACCGACAACACCGATCGTCGCCCGCGAATTGCCAATTGCGTCGGCAATGCCCAGAATGGCGGCTCATCCAGGGCTTCCAACAATCATTCGCCCCGGCTCCGCCGCCCGGCCGCGCGCCGCACTCCCCGACGACGATGCAACCGAACACCCCACCCGGCGCGATCCGCACGATCGGCAACGACTGGTCCGTTTCCGCGATCACCGCAGGCTTTCTCGCGGTCCTGATTTCCTATGCAGGCCCGCTCGCGATCTTCTTCCAGGCGTCGCAGGCCGCGCATGCGTCCAACGAGATGGTGTCGTCGTGGGTCTGGGCGATCTCGATCGGCGCGGGCGTATCGGGCCTGTTCGCGAGCTGGAAGCTGAAGGTACCGGTCGTCACCGCGTGGTCGGCGCCCGGCACCGCGCTGCTCGTCGGCCTGTTTCCGCAACTGACGCTCAATCAGGCCGTCGGCGCGTACATCACGGCCGCGCTGATCATCCTGGCAATCGGCGTGAGCGGCTATTTCGACCGACTGGTGCGCCACATCCCGCGCGGCATCGCCTGCGGAATGATGGCCGGCATCCTGCTGCCGTTCGGCATGCATGCGTTCTCCGCCGCGTCGGAGCAGCCCGCGCTCGCGTTCGGGATGATCGCGGCCTACGTGATCTTCAAGCGTCTGCTGCCGCGCTACAGCATCGTGCTCGTGCTGCTGACGGGCGCCGCGCTCGCGACGCTGCTCGGGATGACGCATCTCGGCAACGTGTCGCCGAGCCTCGCGCGGCCGATCTTCATCGCCCCCGAATGGACGCTCGGCACGACGCTCAGCCTGGCGCTGCCGCTCGTCGTCGTCAGCCTCACCGGCCAGTTCCTGCCGGGGATGACGATCTTGCGCGTGTCCGACTATCACACGCCGGCGCGCCCGATCATTACCGCGACCAGCGTGATGTCGCTGGCCGTCGCGTGCTTCGGCGGGATCACGATCGTCGTCGCGGCGATTACCGCGGCGCTCTGCACCGGCAAGGACGCGCACGAGGATCCGGACCGGCGGTATGTCGCCGGGCTCGCGAACGGCGCGATCTATCTGATCGGCGGGCTTTTCGCGGGGACGATCGTCACATTGTTCTTCGCGCTGCCGAAGGCGTTCGTCGCGATCCTCGCGGGGCTCGCGCTGATCGGTGCGATCAGCGCAAACGTGCACGGCATCTTCGAGGACGAGAACCACCGCGAAGCGTCGGTGATCACGTTCCTCGCAACCGCGTCGGGGATGACGTGGCTCGGGCTCGGGTCCGCGTTCTGGGGGATCGTGATCGGGTCGGTGGCGTATGCGGTGCTGAACAAGGTGCAGCGGCCTGCGTGATACGCGCCGCGCACCGCCGCTTCACTCAGCGCGCATGCCGGCGCACCAGTTGCGCGAGCGCCTCCTCCGGCGTCGTCGTACCGTAGGCCCGCTCCGACACGTCGGCCTCGACGTCGATCCGCCCCGCGTTGTGCACGTCGTACAGATCGACGATCAGCTGGGCATGGCGTTCGCTGAGCCCGGCCCGCAGCAGCGTCGCGCTCCACGTGTCGCGCGGCAGCTCGTGCGCGACGATCGCACGACCGGCCGCCGTGCCCAGCATCTCCGCGATCGCCGTCACGCTCACCCGCCGCGGCCCTTCGACGCTGACGATGCGCGGCCCGCTACCGCCTTCCGGCGCATCGAGCAGCAGCCGCGCCGCGACGACGCCCACATCGGGCGCCCAGACCGTCGGAAATACCTTGCCGACCGGATGGTGGAAGCTCGGCAGCACGCCGGCGCCGAGCGCGACCGGCAGCACGCGCGCCCAGTTCTGCAGATGCTCGGCCGAGCGCAGCAGCGTCAGCTGCGTCGGAACCGTCTTCAGTCGTTCCTCGAAATCATGGAACAGACGCGTGATACCCGTATTGCCTTCCAGCTCCGCGCCGTAGTCCGACAAAGCCAGCAGCGCGGGCGGCGGATTCGCCGCGAGCGCGGCGGTCGCGACATCGATGGTCCGCGCCATCGTCGCGGCCGGATCGGGATCGGCGACCGGCACCGGGCACAGGATCTGCACGGCCTGCGCGCCGTCGATCGCCGCGGCGATCGCGTTCGCGTCCGTCAGGTCCGCGATCGCGACATCGCAGCCGAGCTGCGCGAACCGTTCACGATGGCGTGCGTCGCGCAGCACCGCGCGCACGGAATGGCCTGCGTTGCGCAAGGCCGTCACGGTCGACAGGCCGACGTTGCCGGATGCTCCGAAGATCACGAACACGATCTGCTCCTGAGGGATGAAAGTGCTGTGATTGTCGACATGCGCGGCCCGAGTGGCGCGCACGGAGGGATGAATCGAGCAGGAAAGGATGATGGGATGCGAGTGCGGGTGCGGCCCGTGCACCGCTGTTTCGTTATGCGTCGCTGCCGCCATCCTCGCCGTCATAAGCCAGCCGCAACCCGCCCCGCGCGCCCGACCGCGCAATCTCCGTCGGCGTCGCGCCGAGCACGCGGTTCATCCAGTTCGCCATGTGACTCTGATGCGCGAACCCGGCTTCCAGCGCGATCTGGCTGATGCTGAGCCGGCCTTCGAGCAGCAGCGCCTTCGCGCGCTCCACCCGGCGCCGCACGACGTACTGGTGCACGGGCATCCCGAGCGTTTCGCGGAACAGGACCTTGAAATGCGGCACGCTGATCGACACGAGCGCCGCGAGCTCGGCCAGTGTCATGCGCCGGTCGAGATTCGCTTCGACATAGTCGATCACGCGCGCCGCCGCCTTCGGCGCCAGCGTGCGCCGGCGTTCGCGAAACGCCGGCTGGCCGTCGACCAGCCGCGCGACGAGCGCCGTGCACAGGCTTTCCGCATAGAGCGGATCCGATGCGTCTTCCGCTTCGAGTTCGGCGGCCATCGCCCATGCGATGTGCTGCAGCCGCGGGTCGCGCACCTGCAGCCGCCGGCGGATCTGCGCGTGCGACGGCTTCAGTTCGAGCTGCTCGACCGTGTGCCGCACGAAGGTGTCGCTGAGCGCGATGTGCAGGATCCGGCAGTCGGCGCTGTCGGTCCACTGGCCGGGCAGGCCGGCCGGAATCACGTCGGCGTCGCCGTGCGCCTGGATACGCGACGTGCGCTCGCCGTCGCAGACACAATCCGCCCGGACCGGCGCGCCGACATGCACGCCGATCCGGTGATGCTCGGCTGCCGGAATCCGGTACGTGCCCGCGCGGATCTCCAGCAGCGACGCGCCGAAGCCGTGCCAGCCGAGCCCGCGGCTGGAGCGCAGGCTGACCGGGACGCCGTTGTCCGTCGGCGCGGCAAGAATCGGGTCGCTCATTGATGGTCTCCGCCAGATCAGGTGCCGAATGCGCATTGTGACGCGTTTCGGGCCGGCGTGCCGGCCCTGCGCAACCGCCGCCGAATCAAGCAAAAAAAGATCATCCGTTTCTGCTCGGGACGATCCTTGCGTGCGCGCCGACGGGCGCCGCGCCGCTTACGATCGGCTCATCCGACACCTACGGAACCCGTCATGCCCCATTACTGCCCTCAACGCGCGGCGTTCATCGCGCGCTCGCCCCACGCCGCCCGCGCTTCATCCGGCCCCCACGGCCGCCGCGGCCGCACCGCCATCGCCGCGTGGTGCCTGCGCATCGTCGGCTGGTACCGGCTCGAACGGCTGCTCGCGTCGATTCCCGACAGCAACGACGATTTCGGGCTCGGCTGACCGGCCGTTCGACACCCCGCCTACTTGCGCCGCCGCTCGTGCGGCGCGACCGTCGCGCCGTCGATCACCGGCGCGCCCTGCTTGATCAGGAAGTCGCGAAACAGCCCGGTCACCTGCGAGATGCGCCGGTCGGCGACCGTCACCACATACCATTCGCGCTCGATCGGGTTGCCGGGGAACGGCAGTTGCCCGAGCAGCCCCGTGCGCAGTTCGAGCGCACACGCGTGCAACGACAGGAACGCGACGCCGAGCCCCGCTTCGGCCATCTGCTTGATCGCCTCGTTGCTCGACAGTTCGGAGCCCACATGAAAGCGATGGCCCGCGTTCTTGAACAGGCTCTCGACGGTCGAGCGCGTGCCCGCGCCGCGTTCGCGCACGAGCAGGTGCGCGGATTCGAGATCCTTCAGCGCGACGCGCTTGCGCTGCATCAGCGGATGGCCGGGCGCCGCGACGAACACCATCGGGTGCTTCGCGAACTCGACCGCGTGCGTACGCAGCTCCTTCGGCGCACTGCCCATCACCGCGAGATCGATTTCATGCGTCGCGAGCATGCGGATGATGTCGTCGCGATTACCGACCTTGAAATACGTCTTCACGTGCGGACGCGTCGCGGTGAATTTGACGAGCAGCGGCGGAATCAAATATTCGGCCGTCGTGATCGCACCGATCCGCAGCGTGCCGCCGAGATCGCCCGTCAGCGCGGCCACTTCGTCGCCGGCCTCGCTCCACAGATGCAGGATCTCTCGCGCGTAGCGCGCCACGATCTCGCCGGCCGCGGTCAGCTGCACGCCGCGCCCCACTCGCTGCAACAACGCGGCGCCCACGGCCTCCTCGAGCAGCCGAACCTGCAGCGACACGGCCGGCTGCGTCAGGTTCAGTTCCTCGGCCGCGCGCGACACGCTGCCGAGCCGCGCAATCATGTCCAGCGCCTTCAACTGCCGGAACGTCGCGGTCTTTCCTATAAGTGAATACATATGAGTCGCTTATAAACATTAAATTGTTCGAGTGGGTTCCAAACTATATCGTCGGTTCATGAGCAATGTCATCCGAATCGTCATTCAGCGGGAGCCCAACATGGACAACACCACGCCCAACCTTGCAACGGACCGCGCACCGCGCCTGCCGCGCATCGTGATCGTCGGCGGCGGCGCCGGCGGCCTGCAGCTCGCGACGCGTCTCGGCGATACGGTCAGACGCCGCGGCCAGGCCGACGTCGTGCTCGTCGACCGCTATCCGACGCACTTCTGGAAGCCGCTGCTGCACGAAGCCGCATCGGGCCATCGGGACCCGGCTTCCCACACGATCGAATACGCGGCGCAGGCGAAGCGCCACGGCTTCCGCTTCGTGCAGGGCGCGCTGCAGCGGGTCGATCGCACAGCACGCACGGCGACGATCGCGGCCGTGCAGGATGCGGACGGCACGGAAATCCTGCCGCAGCGCACGCTCGACTATGACGATCTCGTGCTGGCGGTCGGCAGCGTGACGAACTTCTTCAACGTGCCGGGCGCCGAGCGTCATGCGCTGCCGCTCGAAAACCTCGACCAGGCCGAGGATTTCCGCCGCAAGTTCCTTGCTGCCTGCACGAAGGCGAATCACCTGGCCGAGCAGCAGCCCGCGCAGCGCGGCGCGCCCATCTGCATCAACGTGATCGGCGCGGGCGCGACGGGCGTCGAGCTGGCCGCCGCGCTGCGGCATGCGGTCCAGCAACTGACGACGTACCGCTTCAAGGCGCTGGTGTCCGCGCGCGACGTGCACATCCGGCTGATCGAAGGCGGCCCGCGCATCCTGCCGGCGCTCGACGCACGGCTGTCCGGCAAGATGCACGCGCGGCTTCGCGCGCTGAACGTCGACGTGCTGACCGATACGCGCGTGGCGGAAGTCGGCGCGGATGCCGTGACGACCGCGACCGGCGAACGGCTCGCGAGCGACATCACGATCTGGGCGGCCGGCGTCGCGGGCCCCGCGATGCTGCGGGACATCGGCGAGATCGCGCTCAACCGGTCGAACCAGGTGATCGTGACCGACACGCTGCAGACACCCGACGATCCGCACGTGTATGCGTTCGGCGACTGCGCTGCATGCCCGTCGACCGGCGCAAGCGGGTTCCTGCCGCCGCGTGCGCAGGTCGCGTATCAGCAGGCCGTGTATCTGGTCAACGCGTTCGCACGCCGCGTCGCCGGCAAGTCGGTGCCCGGCTTCACGTTCCGCGATGCGGGCACCGTCGTGTCGCTCGGGCATGCGGGCGCCGTGTATCAGGCGGATATCGGCGTGCGCTCACGCTCGCTGATCGTCGACGGGCTGGCGGCGATCGGGCTGTACAAGTTCCTGTATCGCAAGCACCTGTTCAGCGTGGTCGGCATGAAGCGCGCGCTGTTCCAGTCGCTGAGCCATTGGCTGCAAAGCCGCAACCAGCCGTCGATCAAGCTGCATTGATCTCACCTGGTCGCACGCAAGATCGCAGCGCGGCATATCGGGCGAGCATCGCCCGATATGCCGTTTTTCTATATGCAAATGCACGATGCATCCGGAACGTGCGCCATGCCGGTGCATCCCATCGAAGGCCATCGATACGATGCGATTCATGCGGGAAAAGCCGTGCGACACGCATCCCGCGCCCGCTCTGGCTTGGCCACCCATTCATTAGTCGGAACGTATGAGTCGACTATAAATATTAATTGGTTGCGTTTTCCGGATCGACGCTAAGGTGTGTGGCATTCCCGTCGGCGAACGGATCATCACGTTTCTGAAAAGGAATCACCGTGGTCATCGAAGCCATCGTCACCCGTCTCGACGCAGCATTCGCGCAGATCGAAGCAACGCCGGATTCGCGCGAATCGCGCCATCAACGCGACGCGATCATCCAGTGGCTGGACCAGGCATCGGAAGAAGGATATCGGCTCGGTCTCGTCACGACGCTGCCGGCCGCGCGGCTCAACGACATGTTCGAAGGCCAGTTCGGCCGCGCGAACCTCGACCGCTTCTCGGTCGTCGTCACGGACACCGATCAACAGGACTCCCGATCGAATCAGCATCCGTTCGATGTCGCGCTGCAGGCGCTCGGCGTGCCGCGGGAGCGCGCGGTCGGGATCGCGAGCAGCGAACCGGAACGCCTCGAAGCCGAGCATTTCGGGCTGTCGCGCTGTGTGAACATCACCGATACGGTGCGCTCGATCGCATCGGCCGGGCTGCACTGAACGCCCGCACACGGGCCGGCCTGAGCCGGCCATCGTCGTCGATCCGGCGGCAATCCGACGATTGCCCGACCGCATCCTGACATTCTGCTGTCAAAGTCGCTTGCAACACTTCGGGGCTCGACCACATTCCCCTGAGGCGGGGCGACGCGCATGCGCATCGCCCCGTCCGTTGCCCGCCACGATGACACGCCCGACCCGCACCGCCGCCGCCCTCACGATTGCCTGCCTGTTGCTCGCCGCTTGCGGCGGGGATGACTCGACGCCGCCCGCCGCGTCGGCCGACAACAACGGCTCGGCGCCCGCACCGCAGCCCCAGCCTCAACCTCAGCCCGCGCCGCCCCCGGCACCCGCGACCTACTACCAGACGAAGACGCCGTACCGCCCGCAGCAGGACGCCGCGACGTACGAAGCGCCGCCGGCCGGCTACGCGCCGGTCTATACCGAACTCGTCGCACGTCACGGCTCGCGCGGGCTGTCGGGCTTCAAGTACGACGGCGCGATCCACGCGATGCTGGTCAAGGCCGAGGCCGACGGCGCGCTGACCGCGCTCGGGGCGCAGCTCAAGGCCGACACGTACGCGATGATGAAGGCCAATGCGCTGCTCGGCTACGGCGTGCAGGGCATCTCGACACCCGGGTACGGCAACCTGACTCAAACCGGCATCCGCGAGCATCAGCAACTTGCCGCGCGTCTCGCGCAGCGGTTGCCCGCGCTGTTCGCCGCGGGCAACCGGCAGGTGGTCGTCGTCAACTCGGGCCAGGATCGCGCGGTCGACAGTTCGACGTATTTCTCGGCGGCGCTCGTCGCCGCGCAGCCGGCAGTGGCGCCGGCCGTCACGCTGCCGGCCGCGCCGGCCGGCTATCCGGCGAGCGCACCGGTCGCGCAGCCGGCCGGCACCAACCGCTTCCTGCTGTATTTCCACTCGCTGAAGCCGGCCACCGATCTCGTGACCGACACGAGCGATCCGTACTACGCGACCTATCAGGCGAGCCAGACGTACCAGGCCTATGCGAACGACGCGACGGTGGCCGCGAAGCTGAAGGCGATCAAGGCCGCGCCGCAGGCGGCCGACGTCGCGCAAACGGTGCTGTCCGCGCTCGTGTCGCCGGCCTTCATCGCGAAGCTCGGCACCGACGGCTACACGTTCGCGAACACCGGCACCTATGCGTTCACGTCGACGGACGGCAAGTTCACCAATACGCTGAAGGGCGACGGCAAGACGAAGATCGCGACCGCCGTCGACGCGGTGAACGTGCTGTACAACCTGCTGCAGGTTGCGCCCGCAATGACCACGGAAACCGGCGGCGTCACGATGGAGAAGTACATCGGCGCCGAGCAGGCGCAGTATCTCGCGTATCTGCAGGATGCCGAGGACTACTACCAGAAGGGGCCCGGCATCCAGGAAGCGAACCCGGTGACGTACCGGATGGCGAAGGTGCTGCAGGACGACTTCTTCGGCGAAGTCGACGCGATCGCGCGCGGCGACCTGACGCATGCCGCGAAGCTGCGCTTCACGCATGCGGAGATCGTGATTCCGTTCGCGTCGATCATGAATCTGAAGAACGTGTTCGTGCCGACGCCGCAGTCACAGACGTACACGTATGCGAACAACCCGTGGCGCGGCGACCAGGTGTCGCCGATGGCCGCGAACATGCAGTGGGACGTCTATCGCAACGGGTCGCGGCTCATCGTGAAGATGCTGTACAACGAGCGCGAGACGGATTTCCAGGCCGCGTGCGACGGCGCGAAGATCGCGCCGGGCAGCCACTTCTACGACTACGCGGGGCTGAAGCAGTGTTACGGGTATCAGTAACGTGATGCGCGGCGGCGCAGCCGATAGCCGTTCGGGCTGCCGGCATCTCACGCCGACGAACTCGCGGCGGCTCGGCCGGTCGAACGAGCATCGCCGGAGAATCTTTATGAAACGCGTCGCGCTTGCCGCTGTCCTGACCCTGTTTGCTGCCATCAGCGTGCCGGCTGTCGCCGGTGGGCCATCCGGTGCCGTCCCGGCGGCTCCGGCTCATATGTACGGAAAGAATTGCGTGCCGTCGCGAGATGCCTCGTCAGGCGCCCGTTCCCCCTCCAGCGCGCCGCCGATCCGCGTCTGCGTCGGCGATTCCGACACGCAACTGAACCTGCCCTGGTTCCTGACCGACGTCCTCACCGCCGTGGACACGCACCAATCGCCCAGCGGCCTGCTCCACAAGATGCGCAACGATTTCTGACTCACCGCCGGCACCGCCTCGTTCACGACTCGCCGGCGCGCTTCAGCACCTGTATGAACGTGCCGACGATGCCGGCCCACATCGCGGGATCGGCGATGCGCTCCAGCAGCACCCGCAATTCCCGTCGTTCTTCGCTCGACAACACGCCGTGCGCGCCACGAATGCTGTCGTAACGCGGCGTACCGCGCGACGCGAGCGCACGATCGAGCGAATAGTCGCGGGCCGCTCCGTCCACCGAAATCCGGATCCACAGCGAACCGCCGTCCGCGGCGGCGGCGCCATCCGTCACGATGACCGCGATCGATGCATTTTCTTCCATCGCAACGCTCCGATTTCACGCGCCGACAGCAGATTGCCCACGCCGCCACCACATGAAAATGTTTCTTTTTGAGACACAATCGGCAAATCTCATCAATATTTAAACGACAATATTTCGTAATATCCCGCCGCATCTTATACTTGCCGCGCACCATCCTCGTGCCAAGAGACGGTGTCTTTCGTCCCGGCTGCACACGCTGTGCGGCCGGGGCTTTTTTCGGTACGCTGCGTCGATATACATGCTGAATGCGGGCATGTTATTGCGAAATGCTGCCGGGATAAATGGCCGATCGCGGCAGGCTCGCACCGACGCCCGTCGCGACGGCCGAATCGACCGGCGTCCCGAAACCGGCGCGCGAGCCGCACGGCCCGAATCAGGCATGCGGCGTGCGCGCCGTTTGCGCATCGACCGGTTCGACTTGCCACGCCATGCGTACAACACCAAAGGCAACCGCAGGACTGCGGGCGCTCACGCCCGGCTCGAAACCCCTTTTCCACCGCCGCGGTGCGTGGCCGCGCGTCGTCTTTTTCGCCGCCGTGATCATTTGCGTGCTCGTGCCTGCCTTCGCGATCGTGCTGGCCGACCGCTACGCGCGCGATGCCGTCACCGCGCATGAGCGCGTCGTGGCGAACGACATCGTGGCATCCGTGGACCGCATCCTGGACGGCGTTCGCCTTCGACACGCGGACGAGCTGACCGCCCTCGTCGGGCGGCCCTGCGCGACGGTGTTCCGGACGCTGGCCGAAGTGGGCACTCGCCTGCGCTACCTGCGCGCGGTCGCGCTGGTGAACGACGGGCGCGTCACGTGCTCGTCGGCGCTCGGTTCGATCGACCTGCCGCTCGCCACCTATGCACGCGAACCCGACCCGGGATCGATGATCGTCACGCTGCTGCGCCAGACGCCGTTCCAGCACGGCATTCCGGTGCTGTCCGCGTTCCGCGCCACCGCGCGCGGCGCGGGCGTCCTGTACCTGATCGAAGGCGACTACGTGGCCGACGCGCTCGCCCGCGGCACCGGCAATGAAGCGGAAACGGCCATGCTGTCGATCGCGGGTTCGGGCCGTCTCGATCAGCACGGGAAGTTCGCGCCGGAAACGGACGCAGGCCCCGCGGGCGGCAGCACGATTGCTTCGCGGCACTGGCCGTTCACAGTGTCGGTCATCGCATCCGCGCGCTACGCGTCACAGGTCCAGCGCCACTACCGGCTGATCTGCGCGACGATCGTGCTGCTGGCCGATAGCCTCGTGATCGCCGCCTACCTGCTCGCGATGGCGCCGCGGCGGCTGTTGCTGAAGGCCGTGCGCCACGCGCTCAGGCGCAACGAATTCCATGTCGTGTACCAGCCCATCGTCGACGTGCAGACGCGCAGGACGGTCGGCGTCGAAGCGCTGCTGCGCTGGCACCATCCGAAGTGGGGGGCCATCAGCCCGGCCGTGTTCATCCCGCAGGTGGAATCGAGCACCGTGCTGCCGAAGGTCACCGAATTCGTGCTGCGCACCGCCGTGTCCGAGCTGGCTGCGCTGACGCCGTCCGCGCCGCTGCGCATCGCCGTGAACGTTGCGCCGCAGGACCTCGAGCGCGGGCGGTTCGTGGCCGTCGTCGAGGAAGCGATCCGCGCGCTGCCGCCCGGCTTCACGCTGGTGCTCGAAGTCACCGAGCGCATCCTGCTCGAGAAGAACGCGCGAACCACCGAGATCTTCCAGGCGTTGCGGTCGAAAGGCGCGAAGTTCGCGATCGACGATTTCGGCACGCATCACAGCAATCTCGACATGCTGTCGCGCTTTCCGTTCGACTACGTGAAGATCGATCGACAGTTCGTCTCGCAACTGGACCATGGCAGCGCGAGGCTGATCGAGGGGATCTCGGCCGTCGCGCATCACTACGGCCTGAAGATCATCGCGGAAGGCGTGGAGACGGAAGCGCAGCATCGCGCGCTGCATGCGGTCGGAATCCAGTACGCGCAGGGCTACCTGTACCAGCGGCCGCTGCGTGCGGAGAACCTGAAGCTGGATTTCGCACGGGCGACGACGGTGTAGCGGGCCGCCGACGGCGGCTACTGCGCGCCGTATTGACCGCCCAGGTGCACGCGGCCCTGCTCGACCCATCCTTCGAAGTCGTCGCCGGTCTTGCCGTTCACGTACATGACGTTGTACCAGCGCCCGTGCGATTTGTAGACGGTCACCGAATCGCCGGGGACGATGAAGGTCCGCTTCGTCATGCACTGCGCGTCGGGCGCCGAGTAGAAATACGCGCGCCCCGTGCCGATGACCGTGCCGAACGCCGGCGGCCGGAAGTTATCGTCCGGGCCGCTCGTGGCTGCGTCGAGCCGGCTGCAATCCACCGTGCTTTTCGCGTGCGCGACGTGCGCGCCCAGGCTCGCGCCGAGCACCAGCATCGCGATGCCCATGCGCATCGTCGTTTTCATCTGCATGATCCGTTCTTTACGCCGTATTTTTTCGGTTTGCCGGTTCGCGGGCGGCCCCACGCTTTCAATCCTGCGCGAGCGTCGTCGCTTCGACGCCGGCCGCTTCCGGATGATGCCCGAGCCGCACGGAAATCGCCTGCCCGGCCTCCTTCAGCAAGGCGACGTAATGCGCTTTCGTGTCCGCGCCGCACCGCATCGTCGGAAACGACAGCGACAGCCCCGCGATCACGCGATCGAAACGGTCGAACACGGGCACCGCGAGACACAGCAGGCCATCTTCCTGCTCCTCGTTGTCCTCGCCGTAGCCCTGCCGCCGCACGTGCGGCAGGATGCTCATCACCGCGTCGGCCGACGCGAGCGTTTTCGCGGTCGACTTCCTGAACTCGATGCCGGCCAGCACCGCCCGCGCGTCGGCGGGCGACATCCATGCGAGCAGCACCTTGCCGATCGCCGTGCTGTACAGCGGATTGCGCCGCCCGATCCGCGACTGCATGCGCAGCCCGTAATCGGCGTCGATCTTGTGGATGTAGATGATCGCGTCCTCGTCGAACGCGCCGAGATGCACGGCTTCGCGCGTCAGTTGCCCGATGCGGCGCATCTCGAGATCGGCCTCGCGCACGAGATCCACGCTCTCCAGTGCCTTGCTGCCGAGTTCGAACAGCCGGATCGTCAGCCGGTAGCGATCGGTCTCGCCTTCCTGCGCGACATAGCCGAGCGCCTTGAGCGTCTGCAGGAAGCGATGCACCGTCGTCTTCGACATGCCGAGCTGGTGCGACAGTTCGCTGATGCCGACCTCGCGGCGCTCGCCGAGCGCGGCGAGGATCGTGAAGACCTTGCCGACGGCGGCAACCGAATCGGGCTTCTCGACGGCGCCTGCCGCCGAAAGATCCACCTCGGTTTCCTGGTTCGCCTGATCGCGCTTGCGCTGCCTGGGCGTTGCTGTCATGTCCGTGAATCCGTGAGATGCGAATCGGGAGAGCATAACGCGTTCATCGCGCGAGGCGTTCAGCGCGCGAGCCACCCGCCGTCGACGGCGAGCGTGTGACCGTGCACGTAGTCCGACGCGCGCGACGCGAGGAACACCGCCGCGCCCGCGAGATCGTCCGGCACGCCCCAGCGGCCGGCCGGGATGCGGGCGAGGATTTCGTCGCTGCGCCGGCTGTCCTCGCGCAACTGCGCGGTGTTGTCGGTCGCCATGTAGCCGGGCGCGATCGCATTCACGTTGATCCCGCGCGCGGCCCATTCGTTCGCGAGCAGCCGCGTGAGGCCCAGCACGCCGCTCTTCGACGCCGTGTACGACGGCACGCGAATGCCGCCCTGGAACGACAGCATCGATGCGACGTTCACGATCTTGCCGCCGCGCCCCTGCCGCACCATCTGCCGCGCGACCGCCTGCGACAGAAAAAATACGCTCTTCAGGTTCACGTCGATCACGGCGTCCCAGTCGGCTTCGGTGAACTCGAGCGCATCGCAGCGGCGGATCATGCCCGCGTTGTTGACGAGGATGTCGACGTGGCCGAACGCGTCGAGCGCGCCGCCGACGATCCGCTCGACCGGCTCGAGCGTCGACAGATCCGCGTGCACCTCGACGAAACGCCGCCCCGCAGCGGCGACGCGCGCCGACGTTGCATCGGACGACGAACGGTTCGCGCCGACGATGTCGCACCCGGCCGATGCGAGCGCGACGGCCATCGCCGCGCCCAGCCCCGTGTTGCAGCCGGTGACGATCGCGACCTTGCCGGTCAGGTCGAACAGGCCGGCGAGCACGGCATGCGCATCGGCGGCGGGAAGATCGGGCGTATCGCGTTTCATGATGTCAGCGCAGATCGGCGACGGCGATATGGTCCATGTCCTTGAACACCTGGTTCTCGCCGACCATCCCCCAGATGAACGTGTACGCCTTCGTGCCGACGCCGGAATGAATCGACCAGCTCGGCGAGATCACGGCCTGCTCGTTGTGCACCACCACGTGACGCGTCTCACGCGGCTCGCCGAGCATGTGGAACACGGCTGCGTCGGCGGCGAGGTTGAAGTAGAAATACACTTCCATTCGCCGCTCGTGCGTATGGCACGGCATCGTGTTCCACAGGCTGCCGGGCTCGAGTTTCGTCATCCCCATCGACAGCTGACAGGTCGGCAATACGTCGGGCACGATGAACTTGTAGATGGTGCGGCGGTTGCTCGTGGCCGCATCGCCGAGCGTTTCGGGCGCTGCCTGCGCGAGCGTGATCGTGCGGGTCGGATACGCCGCGTGCGCGGGCGCGCAGTTCAGGTAGAACTTCGCGGGCTGTGCGCGATCGTCGCTGCCGAACACGACGCCCTGCCCGCCTCGTCCGACGTAGATCGCCTCCTCCGTGCCCACCGCATGCCGCTGCCCGTCGACCTCGACCCACCCCGGCCCGCCGATGTTGATCGCCCCGAGCTCGCGCCGCTCCAGCAGATGGCTCACGCCCATCGCGGCGCCGAGCGACGCCGGCACCTCGACCGGCCGCGTGGCCGGCCACGCGCCGCCGACGATGATGCGGTCGATATGGCTGTAGGTGAGCGACAGCGCGTCCGGCGCGAACACGTTCTCCACCAGGAAATGCCGACGCAGGCCGGCCGTGTCGAGCGCCTTCGCGTGTTCGCTGTGAATGCCCTGCCGTACTTCCATGCCGGTTCTCCATCGGGAATGGACACGCCGCCGGCACCGTCGCCGCCGATCGCCCTGATGAAGATTGAAGCACATATTTCTTGAATTCGGAACGTCGATCCGTATTTTCGATCCGGCCATGGCGAGCGATAAATTCCTTTCGTATCAATTCAGTCGCGTATTACGGGTATACGACTACCGTCGAATTTCACAAAAAACGGACCGCCGTTCCGAATCATGTTCTATAGTCAGTCAGCAGACATCATTCGACAACGGGACGCATTGACGTCCACGGAGGAGACGTGAAGCTGAAACAGGCCATCGACCGCATTCCGGGCGGGCTCATGCTGGTCCCGATGCTGCTGGGCGCGTGCGTGCATACGTTCGCACCGAACGCCGGGAAGTACTTCGGCTCGTTCACCAACGGCCTGATCGCCGGCACGGTGCCGATCCTCGCCGTCTGGTTCTTCTGCATGGGCGCGACGATCAACCTGCGCGCGACGGGCGTCGTGCTGCGCAAATCGGGCACGCTGCTCGCGACGAAGATCGTGGTCGCGTGGCTCGCGACGGTGATCGCCGCGCAGTTCATCCCCGACGACGGCATCCGCACGGGCCTCTTCGCGGGCCTGTCGTTGCTCGCGATCACGACGTCGATGGACATGACCAACGGCGGCCTGTATGCGGCCGTGATGCAGCAGTACGGCAGCAAGGAAGAGGCCGGCGCGTTCGTGCTGATGTCGATCGAATCGGGGCCGCTCGTCAGCATGCTGATTCTCGGCGCGGCCGGCGTCGCGGTGTTCGAGACGCGGCTCTTCGTCGGCGCGGTGCTGCCGTTCCTGATCGGCTTCACGCTCGGCAACCTCGATGTTGAGCTGCGCGAACTGTTCGGGCGCTGCGTGCATCCGCTGATTCCGTTCTTCGGGTTCGCGCTTGGTAACGGCATCGATCTGAACGTGATCGCGAAGAGCGGGCTGCCGGGCATCGCGCTCGGGCTCGCGGTGATCGTCGTGACCGGCGTGCCGTTGATTCTGGCCGACAAGTTTCTGGGCGGCGGCAACGGGACGGCCGGGCTTGCCGCGTCGTCGACGGCCGGCGCCGCGGTCGCGAACCCGGCCATCATCGGCGAGATGATTCCGAAGTTCAAACCGATGGTGCCGGCGGCGACCGCGATCGTCGCGACTGCTTGCCTCGTGACGGCGATTCTCGTGCCGATTCTGACGGCGATGTGGGCGAAACGGGCGGCGAGGGCAAGCGGTACGTCGCTGCCGTCGATGGCCGCGCGGCCCGCGCATGGAAGCCCGATCGAGCACGAAGGGCATGTGTGATGCACTTTTGACGTCGTTCCCTACTCCCGTCACAGGAAATCCGTTCGCCATGTCATTGCTCAAGCGCTTCGGCGCCGCCGCCCGTTTCCTCGCCGTTGCCGTGCTGCTTGCCGGAAGCGCCACCGCTCATGCCGCCGATGCCGATGCCGAGCGCGTCGCGCATGCGGTCGAGCGCCTGCGCGTCGCGATGCTCGACAGCAACGGCGCCGCGCTGCGCACGCTCATCGAGGACGATCTCACCTACGGCCACTCGTCCGGCCAGTTGCAGGACCGCGCCGCATTCCTGAAGACGCT
This sequence comes from Burkholderia sp. BE12, assembly GCF_002959955.1. Taxonomy (NCBI): domain Bacteria; kingdom Pseudomonadati; phylum Pseudomonadota; class Betaproteobacteria; order Burkholderiales; family Burkholderiaceae; genus Burkholderia; species Burkholderia sp. BE12. Next base: position 225,087 of record NZ_PREY01000004.1, read on the forward strand.
CGACGGCACGCACGCGTTCCAGTCGATCGCACTGTCGGGCCAGACGGTGACGGTGAACGGCGACAGCGCATGGGTACGCCATACGTTCGATTCCGTCAACAACCTGCCGGATGGCAAGACGAGCACCGCGCATATCGGCGTGCTGCAGGTGTGGAAGCGGCATCCGGACGGATGGCGGCTGTTCGCGCGGCAAGCATATTTACTGCCGAAGGAGTGACGGCGCGATCCTGGGGCATCGTGCAGCGCGGTCGCACTGCCCCGATCCCGTGCGCTCCGTCGCGCGTCACGCTACAACGCCATCCCGCCGTCGATCGTCAGGCTCGAGCCCGTCATGTATCCCGATTCGGCGCTCGCGAGCCACGCCACCAGCGAGGCAATCTCGTCCGGGCTGCCGGCCCGCCGCAGCGGAATCAGCGGGCGAATCTGGTCGAGGTGATCGGCCGTCATGTCGGTCTCGACCGGCCCCGGCTGCACGTTGTTGATCGTGATCCCGCGCGGGGCGAGATCGACGGCGATACCCTTGACCATCACGGCCACCGCGGCCTTCGTCATCGAATAGACGCTCGACCCCGGATGCCCGCTGCGCGCGGCCGTATTGCTGCCGATCGTGACGATCCGGCCGCCGTGCGTCAGATGCGCGGCGCCGGCCTGGACGGCCAGGAACACGCCCCGCACGTTGACCGCCAGCATCCGGTCGAGATCGTCGACGCCGACCTCGGCCACGTCGCCCAGCTTCAGGATGCCCGCATTGACCACGACGACGTCGAGCCGCCCGAAGCGCCCGACTGCCTGCGCAACGGCCTGGCGAATCTCGTCCACGTTCGCGCTGTCGGCCCGGATGGGCAGCGCAACCCGCCCGCTCGCTTCGATCGCGGCAGCGGTTTCCTGCGCGCGTTCGGGCGCCGAGACATAGGTAAACGCGACATCCGCGCCGTCGGCCGCTAGCCGCCGGGCGATGGCTGCGCCGATCCCGCGCGACCCGCCGAATACGATCGCGGCCTTGCGTGCACCGCTGGAAATGTCCGTCATGATTCGCTCCTTTATGGACTGACCAGTCAATAACTTACTCAAAAAAACGCCGGCAGCCGTGCCGGCGCGTTGTCTTGCGACTATCGGTATCAGCGTGCCCGGAGGCGGTCGGCCGCGAATTGCGCGGTCGTGCGCAACGTCTGCGGCTTCGACCCGGCACGCGCGCCGAGCTGGATACCCTGCATCGTCGTCAGGATGAAGCTCGCGGCCTCGCGCGCATCGACCGCGCGGTCGATCTCGCCCGCGTCCTGCCCTTCGCGGATTCGCGCGACGACCTGCTTGTGCAGCATCGCACCCGCTTTCTCGCGCAGCTCGGCCAGCTCGGGATCGGCCGTGCCGAATTCGCAGATCGCATTGACGCCCATGCAACCAAGCACGCGCTCGGCCGCGTCGCCGGCGATCACGCCGAGCAGCAGCGCCTCGATACCCGCGATCGCGGACGCCGGCGCCGTCAGGCGTGCGACGTGGCCCGACACGCTTTCCGACTGGTAGCGTTCGAGCGCTTCGACGTACAGACTGCGCTTGTCGCCGAACGCGTTGTAGAGGCTCTGCCTGCCGATCTGCATCGCACTCAGCAGGTCGTCAGTGGACGTCGCGGCATAGCCCTTCTCCCAGAACACGCGCAACGCGCGCTCCAGTGCCTCGTCCCGATCGAATTCACGTGGTCTCACCATGGCCATAGAATAGGTGTTATGGACAGATCAGTCAATAAATCGATATCGCTCCATCCCCATTTCGTCCGTGCCCGTGTCAGGCACGGAGCCCGCCCAAGCGCTAAAATCCGCCGCCTGGGCATCCACGACGAGCAAGCGTTTTGACGGCGTTCGAGCAGGGCTTCATCCTTACCCGCCACTGGCGGGACACCGCATCCGGCATCGAGATCGAGTTCTGGCTGGCAACCGAACACGGTCCGCGCCGCGTGCGGTTGCGCCCGCAGGAAGCCGTCGCATTCATCCCGGCCGAGCAGCAGGCGCTTGCCGAACGCACACTGGCCGGCGAGCGCGACGCCGAGTTGCGCCCGCTCGCGCTGCGCGATTTCAGCCAGCGCCCGATCGTCGGCCTCTATTGCAAGCGCTACCGCCATCTGTCCGGGCTCCAGAAGCGGCTCGCCGCTGCGGGCGTCGACGTCTACGAAGCCGACGTGCAACCGCCCGACCGCTACGCGATGGAGCGCTTCATCACCGCATGCGTCGAGTTTCGCGGCCAGCCCGGCCGCGACGGCACGCTGACCGGCGGCGAGCTGAAGCCCGCAACCGGTTACCGCCCCGCGCTGCGCTGCGTGTCGCTCGACATCGAAACCAGCGTCCACGGCGAGTTGTACTCGATCGCGCTCGAAGGCTGCGGGCAGCGCCAGGTCTACATGCTCGGCCCGCCGAACGGCGACGATAGCGGCAGCGCCGGCACCCTGGACTTCAACCTCGACTACTGCGACAGCCGACCCGCGATGCTCGCGCGGCTGAACGACTGGTTCGACGAACACGATCCCGACGCGGTGATCGGCTGGAACCTCGTGCAGTTCGACCTGCGCATCCTGCATGCGCACGCGGAGCAATACGGCGTGCCGCTGAAGCTCGGGCGCGGCGGCAGCGTGCTCGACTGGCGCGCGCACGGCCAGCAGCCCGACCACTTTTTCGCGGGCGCGGCCGGCCGGCTGATCCTCGACGGCATCGACATGCTGAAATCCGCGACGTGGACGTTTCCGTCGTTCAGCCTCGAATACGTATCGCAGTCGCTGCTCGGCGAAGGCAAGTCGATCGACAATCCGTACCAGCGGATGGACGAGATCCAGCGCCGCTTCGATCACGACAAGCCCGCGCTCGCGCGCTACAACCTGAAGGATTGCGAGCTCGTCACGCGCATCTTCGACAAGGCCGACCTGCTGTCCTTCGCGCTGGAACGCGCGAGCGTCACGGGGCTCGCCGCCGATCGCACCGGCGGCTCGGTTGCAGCGTTCACGCATCTGTACCTGCCGCGCATGCACCGGCTCGGCTATGTCGCGCCGAACCTCGGCGACGTGACGGGGCAGAACAGCCCCGGCGGCTTCGTGATGGATTCGCGCCCCGGGCTGTACGACTCGGTGCTCGTGTTCGACTACAAGAGCCTCTATCCGTCGATCATCCGCACGTTCCTGATCGATCCGGTCGGCCTGATCGAGGGGCTCGCGCACCCCGGCGACGATGCATCGGTGCCCGGTTTTCTCGGCGCGCGCTTCTCGCGCACCGCACACTGCCTGCCCGATATCGTGCGACGCGTATCGGAAGGCCGCGACGATGCGAAACGGCAGCGCAACGCGCCGCTGTCGCAGGCGCTGAAGATCATCATGAATTCGTTCTACGGCGTGCTCGGCTCGACGGGTTGCCGCTTCTTCGACCCGCGCCTCGCGTCGTCGATCACGATGCGCGGCCACGAGATCATGCATCGCACACGCGAATTGATCGAAGCTCAGGGATACGAAGTGATCTACGGCGATACCGATTCGACGTTCGTGTGGCTCGGCCGCGCGCATGACGACGACGAAGCCGGCGCCAAGGGCCGCGCCCTCGTCGAGCACGTGAACCGCTGGTGGCACGCGCACCTGCGCGACCAGTTCGGGCTCGACAGCGCGCTGGAACTGCAATACGAACGGCATTACCGCCGCTTCCTGATGCCGACCGTGCGCGGCGCGGAAGAAGGCAGCAAGAAGCGCTATGCGGGCCTCGCGGCGACGGCCGACGGCGGCGAGGATCTCGTGTTCAAGGGACTCGAGACGGTGCGCACCGACTGGACGCCGCTCGCGCAGCAATTCCAGCGCGAGTTGTACCGGCGCGTGTTCAGGCGGGAGCCTTACCAGGATTTCATTCGCGATTACGTGCAGCGCACGCTGGCCGGCGAATTCGACGAGCAGCTCGTCTACCGCAAGCGCGTGCGCCGGCCGCTGCGTGAATACGAGCGCAACGTACCGCCACACGTGCGCGCGGCGCGCATCGCCGACGAGTTCAACCTCGCGCAGGGCCGGCCGCTGCAGTACCAGCGCGGCGGCTGGATCAGCTACGTGATGACGACGGCCGGCCCCGAGCCGCTGGAGACGATGCGCTCGCCGATCGACTATGCGTTCTATCTGAGCCGCCAGCTTCAGCCTGTCGCCGATGCGATCCTGCCGTTCCTGCGCGACGATTTCGAACGCGTGATCTCCGGGCAAGGACAGTTGTTCTGAGGCCGACGGCACAGCGACACACGCCCGCCCGTTCCGTCATACGGCTGCGCTCGCAACCGCTTTGCGCGTCGCTCTCTTCGAACCGATCATCCGCACGATCGGCATTTACACGTGCCCGCCGGTCGAGCAATAAGTAAAACCGATCGACCCGGTCGGAAATCCGACTTGGACGCCGCGCGCGCCGCAGCGCACAATTTCGCACATCGCAATTGAATGAAACCCTGATCCTTCGTACCCGAGTTTTCGTGGCACCCGCGCTCGCGGATGTGTGTCGCCATGCACTTGAATAAAAAGGAAAAGGCGCGGACTCCGTGCTTGAAATGTCTGCAACAAACATCCTTTCCGTGCGGTCTTCCATTCCCGCACGCTTCACCCTCCTCCTCCGCCGCGGCGCATGCCGCAAACCGTCGCTCCACGACATGACGTGCGGCACGCCGCCTCCCACGCCGTAACGCAGTCGCAGCAATGCCAGCGCCGCAGCCAACGCGAACGTCGCCGTCGCGGCCTCTGCCGATGCGTGAACCGCGCCGTCGTGCGTCGCCACTCTCGCTCATTCTGGAACACAGCTCGCCAGGATTTGCCGTATATCCGCTCGATCCGGGTTCCTAAACTTGTCACGTCGGTTCAGCTCATCGCATTCGCGCCGAACCACGACGAAACCTTCTGAGGAAATCGTGAAATCCATCATCGTTACCATCGCCACCGTCGCCGCTACCGCCACCGCACTTCTCGCCGCACCGACCGCGTCGTACGCGCAGTCGTCGCACTCGACGCTCACGCGCGCGCAGGTGCGCCAGGAACTGCTCGACCTGGAATCCGTCGGCTACGATCCGGCAGCGGGCGACGGCGACAACTATCCTGACGACATCGTCGCCGCGCAAGAGCGGCTGGCCGCGAAGCGCCTCGCGGAACACAAGGGGAGTGAAGCCGCTTACGGTTCGGCCGGCGCGCCGGGTACGTCCTCCGGCGCGCCGGCTGTTGCGGCAGTGAAGCGGTAACGCGACGTCGATCGCCGCGCCGAGGGCGGCTTCCCGAGTCCCGCTCTCGCCGCCTGACGCGGCGGATGCCGTCGGCCCCGCTGTCGGCGGCCCCGGTTTCGCCGCACGCCCACCCTCCGACCGGGCGCGGCATTTCCCCCGCTCTTCCCTGTCCCGACCTCGCGTCGCCGTTCCCCGGCCCGCGCCGCACCGCCTTTCCCCGCACATCCTCCCGCGCCGCCCCGCCCCTGCCCCGGGGAAAACCCGACCACCTCACAGGACAACTTCTCGTTGACACGACGATTTTTGCCCTTCTAATATGCACACAACGCTGCACACAACAAAACACACATAGATGTGTATCAGATAGCTCAGACATGCGGGTTTACCCATATCCAGTGAGGACACCATGAATCGACTGTCTCGTTTCTCTCGTCAAATCGCCGCGTGCACCGTGGCAGCGGCATCGCTGTTCGCCGCCACCGCTTCGCATGCCGCCGGGCCCGACGCATGGGCCGGCGTGAAGAAGGCCGGCGTACTGCGCTGCGGTGCCGCGGTGGCGCCGCCGTACGTGATGCGCGACCCGAAGACAGGTGCGTACAGCGGCTTCTTCTCGGATCTGTGCCGCGATTTCGGGCAGAACGTGCTGAAGGTCAAGGTCGAGTTCGTCGATACGAGCTGGGACAACATCGTGGCCGGCCTGCAGTCGGACAAGTGGGATCTGTCGATGGCCCTGAACGACACGCCCGAACGCGAAAAGGCCGTCGCCTTCTCCGCGCCGGCGACCGACTACAACGTCTCGTTCGTCTACAACAAGAACAATCCGAAAGTCCCGAAGGGCCTTCGCTCAATCGCGGACATCGACAAACCGAACGTCACGGTCGCGGTGATGTCGGGCACGTCGCAGGACAAGGCGATTTCCGCCGAACTGAAGCAGGCGCGGATCATGCGATTGCCGGGCAACGACGAGACGCGCCTGTCGCTGATCTCGAAGCGCGCCGACCTGCTCGCCGACGCGAACATCACCAACATGCTGCTGACGGAAGCGCACCCGGACTGGGCGGCCAGCTTCAACCCGACGCCGCCGCTCGCCCAGCAGGAAGTGGCGTTCGGCCTGCGCAAGGACACGCCGAAGGCCGACCTCGACGTCCTCAACAGCTACCTCGCACAGCAGGTCAAGTCCGGCGCCGTGAATCGGCTCATCAAGACTTCCGTACAAGCCATGCTGACGCCCGGCAAGTAAGCACCGGCCGCGCCGACGAGCCCGGCGGACCGTCGGCGGGCTCCGGTTTTCCGATCCGCACCTAGCGCGCCGACGTCGGGCGCCACTGGAGAGACAGTCATGTTGTCGCCTCAAACGACGGCCGTCAGGTCGGCCATGCATCCCCTTTCGACGACGCGCTGCGCCGCGTCCGCCGCGGCAGGCGATTTCGTCCGGCTGCACGACGTGCACAAGTCGTACGGCCCGAATCTCGTCGTCATGGACGGCATGAGCCTCGACATGCGCGCCGACGACCGGCTCGTCATCATCGGCCCGAGCGGCAGCGGCAAGAGCTCGCTGCTGCGCGTGATGATGGGGCTGGAAGGCATCCAGCGCGGCGAAATCGCGTTCCAGGGCGCGCCGTATATCCGCGGCGGCGACGCGCGCGGCGGGTGGCGCATCGACGCGAAGCTGCAGAAGCAGGTCGGCATGGTGTTCCAGCACTACACGCTGTTTCCGCACCTGTCGGTGCTGGGCAACCTGATCCTCGCGCCCGTCAGGGTCGGCGGGCTGTCGAAAGCCGAGGCCACCGAGCGCGCGCGCACGTATCTCGCGCGCCTGGGCCTCGAGAGCAAGCTGCACGCGTATCCGAGCCAGCTGTCGGGCGGGCAGAAGCAGCGCGTGGCGATCGCGCGCGCGCTGATGCTCGAACCGAAGCTGATGCTGTTCGACGAAGTGACGTCCGCGCTCGATCCGGAAATGGTCGTCGAAGTGCAGAACGTGATGCTGCAGCTCGCCGAGCAGAAGATGGCGATGATCATCGTCACGCACGACATGCACTTCGCGCGCGACATCGCAACGCGCGTGGTGTTCTGCGCGAACGGCAAGATCGTCGAGGAAGGCGCGCCGGCTGACATCTTCAAGTGTCCGAAGGAAGCACGCACGCGGGAATTCCTCGAGAAAGTCCTGCATCTCGACTGAGGCCGAAGCCATGAACTACCACTTCGATTTCAGTTTCCTCGCGGGCAGCATCGGGGCACTGCTCGACGGACTGAAAGTCACCGTCGTGCTGGCCGTGGCCGCGAACGCGATGGGTCTCGTGCTCGGTTTCGTGCTGTGCCTGCTCGCGATGAGCCGCTGGGCGGCGGTGCGCTGGCCGGCCCGGCTCTTCATCGAATTCTTCCGCTGCACGCCGGCGCTGCTGCAGATCATCTGGTTTTTCTACTGCATCCCGATGATGGTCGACGTGTTCATCGACCCGATCGCGATGGGCGTGCTCGCGCTCGGCCTGAACCTGACCGCCTTCAACGCGGAGGCGTACCGGGCCGGCGTGCAGGCCGTGCCGAAGGAACACCTCGATGCCGCGGTGGCGCTCGGCCTGCGGCCGTGGCAACGCACGATCTTCGTCGTGCTGCCGCAGGCGCTGCGCAGCGCGATGCCCGTGCTGCTGACGAACGGCATCGGCAGCCTGCAGCAGAGCGCGCTGGTGGCGATCGTCGCGGTGGCCGACCTGATGTATGTCGCGAAAAGCCTCGCGACCGAGGCATACCGGCCGCTCGAAACGTATTCGGTGGTCGCGCTCGTGTATTTCGCGCTGTCGCTGCCGATCGCGAAACTCGTCCATGTCGTCGAGCGCCGGCAGGACGCCGCCGTCCAGCGCTGAGGAGCCCGTCGTGAATCTCGATTTCTCCGTCGTCTGGCCATACTGGCTCGTGCTCGCGAAAGGCCTCGGGCTGACGCTCGCCTTCACCGCGACATGCGCGATCGTCGGCAGCCTGCTCGGTTTCGTGCTGAGCCTGCTGCGGATGTCGCCGTCGCGCTGGCTTCGCGGGCCGGTTGTGGCCTTCGTCGAATTCTTCCGCGGCACGCCGCTGCTGATCCAGCTGTTCTGGGTGTTCTTCTGCTTCCCGGTCGTGCTGCGGCTGCCGATCCCGCCGTACCTGTCGGTGCTGATCTCGCTGACGCTCTACATGGCCGCGATCACGAGCGAGACGTTTCGCGGCTCGCTGAAGTCGATCGCGGGCGAACAGCACGACGCGTGCATCGCCCTCAGCCTGTCGCCGCACGTGAAGATCGTCTACGTGATCTTTCCGCAGGCGCTGCTGCGCGCGATTCCGCCGCTGCTGTCGAACATCGTGAGCTTGTTCAAGGAGAGCGCGCTCATTTCGTCGGTGGGGATCGCCGACCTGATGTTCGTCGGCCAGAACGTGTCGAACAGCACGGCACGGCCGGTCGAGTTTCTCACCACCGTGGCCGTCATCTATTTCCTCGTCGCCTTTCCGCTGACCCGCCTGGTCGGCGTAGTGGAGTCCAGGATGCTCAGGCGCTATGCCTACTAACTCTCGTCAAGCCGGAGAAATCTCATGCAACTGAAAGGCATTCTGCCCGCACTCGTCACGCCGTTCGACGCATCGGGCGCGGTCGATCACGACACGCTCGCGTCGATCCTCGAATTTCAGCTCGCCGCGGGCGTCAGCGGCTTCGTGCCGCTCGGTTCGACGGGCGAGTATTACGCGCTCACGAACGAAGAACGCCGCGCGGTGATGAAGACCGTGCGCGAAGTGGTCGGCAACCGCGGCGCGCTGGTCGCGGGCGCGAACGGCTCGTCGACGCGCGAAGTGATCGAGCAGGTCCGCCAGGCGCGCGATGCCGGCTACACGAACATCCTGATCGCGCCGCCGTACTACGCGCTGCCGTCGCAGGAAGAACTGATCGGGCACTACGACGCCATCCTCGCCGCGGTGACCGACGTGAACGTGATCCTGTACAACTATCCGGTACGCACGAACGTCGAGGTCGGCTTCGGCGTGCTCGACGCGTTCAAGGATCACCCGCGCGTGATCGGCATCAAGGAAAGCAGCGGCAACCTGCTGCGCGCGATCGAGATCGGCGGCAAGTACCGCGAGCACTATCAGCTGTCGTGCGGCTCGGACGACCAGGCACTCGACTTCTTCCTGTGGGGCGCGACGAGCTGGATTTGCGGGCCCGCGAACTGCTTCGCGAAGCAGGTCGTGAGCTTCTACGACAAATTCTCGTCCGGCGACGTCGCAGGCGCGCAGAATGTGATGCGCTCGCTGTTCCCGGTGATGGCGAGCATGGAAGCGGGCAAGTTTATCCAGAAGGTCAAGTACGGCTGCGAACTGGCGGGCTTCAAGGTCGGCAACGCGCGCATGCCGCTGCAGCCGCTGACCGACCACGAAAAGGCGGAGTTCCGCGCGATCTTCGAAGCGTCCCAGGCGTGATGCGCACACGTACCGGCGCCGCGCGGCGCCGGTACGCCGACCGAGGAAACCTGAACATGACGATGCACAGCTTCACCTGTATCGAAGGCCATACCGAAGGGATGCCGGTGCGCATGGTGATCGACGGCGCGCCGGCGCTGCAGGGCGCGACGATGAATGCGCGCCGCGAGGAATTCGTCGCGCATCACGACTGGGTTCGCCGCACGCTGATGCTGGAGCCGCGCGGCCACGCCCACATGTCGGGCACGATTTTCTACCCGCCCGTCAGCGACAACGCCGATTTCAGCCTGCTGTTCATCGAGACGTCGGGCTGCCTGCCGATGTGCGGCCATGCGACGATCGGCTCGATCGCGTTTGCGATCGAGGAGCGCCTCGTCGCGCCGAAGCAGCCGGGAACGGTCACCGTCGACGTGCCGGCCGGGCAGATCGTCGCGCGCTACGAGATGGACGGCGAGCGCGTGACGTCGGTGCGCTTCACCAACGTGCCGAGCTTCCTGCTCGCGCGCGACGTCGAGATCGCCATTCCGGCGCTCGGCACGCTTGCCGTCGATATCGCGTACGGCGGCAACTTCTATCCGATCGTCGAGGTTCAGCCGAACTTCCCCGGTTGCGAGCACTTCACGCCGGACAAACTGCTGGCGTGGGGCCGCGACGTGCAGCGCGCGGTGAACGACGCGATCGACGTCGTGCATCCCGACCATCCGGCCATTCGCGGCGTCCGGCACTGTATGTGGACGGGCAAGCCGCTCGCCGGCGACGCGCACGGCCGCGCCGTGGTGATCGCCGGCGACAGCCTGATCGACCGTTCGCCGTGCGGCACCGGCAGTTCGGCACGCGTCGCGCAGCGCTTCGCGCGCGGCTGGCTGAAGGCCGGCGACGCGTATTGCCACGAGAGCCTGATCGGCAGCCGCTTCATCGGCCGCGTGGAATCGGTCACGCGCCTCGACAGCGGGCTCGACGCCGTGCGGCCGAGCATCGAAGGACGCGCGTGGGTCACCGGGCGCGCGCAGTATCGCGTCGATTCGTCCCAGCCCTATGCGCACGGGTTCAGCCTGCAGGAGTTCGTCAATTGAACGCGATTGCGCAACGACACGCACCCGTGTCGCCCGGCACGGCACGCGATGAAACGGCCGTCGTGATCGGCGGCGGCATCGTCGGCGTATGCTGCGCGCTCTATCTGCAGCGCGACGGCCATGCCGTCACGCTGATCGATCCGGCCGCCCCCGGCGACAGCACCGCGAAATGGAGCTGCGGGCAGATGGCGGTCAGCGAGGTCATCCCGCTGTCGAAGCCGGGCATCCTGATGAAGGTGCCGCGCTGGCTGATGGATCAGAAGGGGCCGCTTGCACTGCGGCCCGGCGCGCTGCCCGGCATCCTGCCGTGGTTTTTCCGGTTCGTCGCGTCGGCCCGTCACGCGAAGATCGTGTCGATCGCGCAGGCCATGGCCACGCTGACGCACGACGTCTATCCCGACTATGCGCCGCTGCTCGATGCGTGCGGCGACCGCGCGCTGCTGGGCCAGCGGCCGGTGCTCGAGGTGTTCGACGATCCGGCCGGCATCACGAGCGAGCAGCCGCATCTCGACTTGCGGCAGTCGCTGGGATTCCAGTCGCAACGGCTGACGGCCGCCGACATCGGCGATCTCGAACCCGCGCTGGCCGGCCGGTTCCGGCACGGGCTGCTGTTTCCGGACTGGCGCGCGGTGAACGATACCGAAGGCTTCATCGCGGCGCTGACGGCCAGCTTCGAAGCACAAGGCGGGCGCCGCATCCGGGCGAACGCCACGCGCATCGACGAGGCATCCGGGCGCGCGACGGGCGTGACGCTCGCCGGCGGCGAGCGCATCGTGGCCGATCACGTGGTGGTCGCCGCCGGCACCGGTTCGCGGCCATTCTTCAGCCAGCTCGGCGTGCACGTTCCGCTGGAAGGCATCGCCGGCTACCAGGCGCTGCTCGCCGACCCGGGCGTCGAATTTCGCCACTCCGTGATCTACGCGGACGGCGGCTTCTGCTTCACCCCGATGACGCGCGGCCTGCAGATCGGCGGCACCATCGAATTCGCGGGCCGCCATGCGCAGCCGAATTTCCGGCGCGCGGACATCATCCTGGAAAAAGCCCGACGCATCCTGCCCGAGCTGCAGACCGCGCGCGTCGAATACGGCGTCGGCTACCGGCCGTTCCTGCCCGACACCAAACCGGTGATCGACCGTTCGCGGCGCCTGCCCAACACGTACATGGCATTCGGCCACGGCCAGCTCGGCCTCACGCTCGGCGCGACGACCGGCCGCCTGATCGGCGACCTCGTCGCCGGCCGGCCGACACGGCAGGACCTGTCGCCGTTCAGCGCCTATCGCTTCGCCTGATATTCGAGACCCTTCATGCAATCCTACGAACGACTTTTCATCGACGGCCGCTGGGTAGCGCCCGTTCGCGGACACACCTTCGACACGATCGACCCGAGCGACGAAACCGTGATCGCGAAAGTGGCGGCCGCCACCGCCGAAGACATGGACCTCGCCGTCAACGCGGCGCGCCGCGCGTTCGACGACGGCCCGTGGCCCCGCATGACCGGCGCGGCGCGCGCTGCGGTGCTGCGCGCGATCGCGCAAGGTATTCGCGATCGCCTGCCCGAGCTGGCCGAGCTCGAAGTGCGCGACAACGGCAAGCCGCTGCCCGAAGCAATGTGGGATCTCGGCGATGCCGCCGACTGCTTCGATTTCTATGCGGGACTCGCCGAGCAGCTCGACGGCAACGCCGAAGCCCCCGTGCCGCTGGCCGACGAGCGCTTCAGCACGGTGGTCCGCAAAGAGCCGATCGGCGTGGCCGGCGCGATCATCCCGTGGAATTTCCCGCTGCTGATGGCCGCGTGGAAGGTCGCGCCCGCACTCGCGGCCGGCTGCACGATGGTGCTCAAGCCGTCCGAGTTGACGCCGCTCACGGCGCTGGAACTGGCCGGCATCGCCGAATCGGCCGGGCTGCCGGCCGGCGTGCTGAACGTCGTGACCGGCCTCGGCGCCGACGCCGGCGCGCCGCTCGCCGAGCATCCGGGCGTCGACAAGCTCGCGTTCACGGGCAGCGTGCCGACCGGCAGCCGCATCATGCAGGCCGCCGCGCGCGACATCAAGAACGTGAGCCTCGAACTCGGCGGCAAGTCGCCGTTCATCGTATTCGGCGACAGCGACCTCGAAGCGGCCGTCGAATGGATCTTGTTCGGCATCTTCTGGAACCAGGGCGAGGTGTGTTCGGCCACGTCGCGCGTCCTAGTCGAGCGTTCGCTGTACGCGCCGCTCGTCGAGCGGCTGGCGCAGGAAGCACGCAAGATCACGATCGGCAACGGCCGCGACGAAGGCGTGCTGCTCGGCCCGCTGGTCAGCCGCGGGCAGTACGACAAGGTGCGGGCGGCCGTCGCGCGCGGCCGCGAGGAAGGCGCGCGGCTCGTGACGGGCGGGGGCCGGCCCGCGCATCTCGACCGCGGCTACTTCATCGAGCCGGCCGTGTTCGCCGACGTGCCGGAAGACAGCTGGATCTGGCGGGAGGAGATCTTCGGGCCCGTCGTGTGCATCCGGCCGTTCGATAAGGAAGACGAAGCCATCCGGTCGGCCAACGATTCGCGCTTCGGCCTCGCGGCGGCGGTCATGTCGGCCGACCTGCCGCGCTGCGAGCGCGTCGCACGCGCGATGCGCGCCGGCATCGTATGGATCAACTGCTCGCAGCCGACGTTCACGGAAGCGCCGTGGGGCGGCTACAAGCAGAGCGGGATCGGGCGCGAACTCGGCGAGTGGGGCCTGAACAACTACCTCGAGATCAAGCAGATCACGCGCTACGACAGCGACAAGCCGTGGGCGTGGTACATCAAGTAAGGTGAAGCGATCATGCGCTGGAAGAAAACGCTGCAACTCGTCGACGTGCATTGCGAAGGCGAGATCGGCAAGGTCATCACCGGCGGCGTCCTCGACGTGCCGGGCGCGACCATGCTCGACAAGATGAACTATCTCAACGAGACCGACGACAGCCTGCGGCGGCTCGTCGTGCTCGAACCGCGCGGCTGCCTGCAGATGTCGGTCAACCTGCTGCTGCCGCCGACGCGGCCCGACGCGCATGCCGGGTTCATCGTGCTGCAGGCCGACAAGGCGCATCCGATGTCGGGGAGCAACTGCATTTGCGTGGTGACGGCGCTGCTCGAGCTCGGCATGGTGCCGATGCAGGAACCCGAGACCACGGTCGTGCTCGACACGCCGGCCGGGCTCGTCACGGCACGGGCAACCTGCCGCGACGGCCGCTGCACCGGCGTATCGCTCGACATGGTCGCGTCGTTCGTCGAGCATCTCGACGTCGCCGTCGAAACGGACGCGTTCGGCACGATCAAGGCCGACATCGCGTTCGGCGGCGTCTACTACGCGCTCGTCGACGTCGACCAGATCGGGCTCGAGATCGCGCCGGGCAACGCGCGGCAGCTCGCGGCGCATGGCGTGCGGCTGAAGGAGATCATCAACCGGCAGGTTGCCGTCCAGCATCCGCTCTACCCGGAGATCAACGAAGTCGCGTACGTGATGTTCAGGCACCGCGTCGGCGACACGGTCTACCAGACCTGCACGACGCTGCCGCCCGGGCGGGTCGATCGGTCGCCGTGCGGGACCGGCAGCTCGGCCAATCTCGCGACGCTCGCGGCGCGCGGGCGCGTGAAGGTCGGCGACCGCCTCACGTCGCGCTCGACGATCGGCGGGGAATTCGGTGTCGAACTGCTGGGCATCACCGAGGTGGGCGACCGGCCGGCCGTGCTGCCGCGCGTCACCGGGCGCGCGTGGGTGTTCGGGTTCCAGCAGCTCGGCGTCGATCCCGACGATCCGCTGGCCGCCGGGTTCATGCTGAGCGATACCTGGGGCGACGGATTCGGGCCCTCGGGCACGTGAGGACGCGATGCTAAACTCCAGAGCGCGCCCGGCGACCCGGGCCGATTACAGGAAGGGTAGCGAGATGAGCAAAGAGGCCGTTGAAACCGAAGGTGGCGGCCGCCGGCACGGCGGGCGGTATGTGTATGAGGAATTGCGCAAGCAGATCCTCACGCTCAAGCTGAAACCCGGCGTACAGCTCGACGAGATTTCGCTGGCCGCGCAGTTCGGGCTGTCGCGCTCGCCGGTGCGCGACGCGCTCGCGCGCCTGAGCAGCGAGGGGCTCGTCACGATCCTGCCGAACCGCACGACGCTCGTCACGCCGTTCGAGATCGAGGAATTCCCGAAGTACATCTCGGCGCTCGACCTGATCCAGCGCGCCGTCACGCGGCTCGCGGCCACGCAGCGTACCGACGCCGATCTCGCGAAAATCCGCAAGGCCGACGACGTCTACATGGAGGCCGTCGCGAGCGGCGACTTCCAGGCGATGTCGGAGACCAACAAGGCGCTCCACATGGCGATCGCGCACGCCGCGAACAACCCGTACTTCGTCGGCTACTACGAACGGCTGCTCGGCGAAGGGCAACGTCTGCTCCACCTGCACTTCGACTTCACCGTGAGTTCGCCGACGGCCGCCAAGCTCGGGCGCGACCACGACGAACTGATCGACGCGATCGTACGACGCGACGCAGACGCCGCCGAACGGGCCGCGCACGAGCACACGATGCTGTTCCAGAAGCGCTTCCTCGACTACATGAAGCAGAACATGACGGAATCGATGGCGGTGCTGTAACGCATCGGCGTCGGCGCGCTGCGGCCGGAACGCGCGCGCCCATCCAGCTAAAATACCGTCCTGCCGCGCGTCCCGCCGCGGCCGGAGGATTTCAACCATGACCGCACGTCGCGGTGCCGCGGTCGCCATCGCGCCCGGCCACGAGACAGCCAGCCTGTCCAAAGCCCAGAAAACGTTCAATACGCTCGTCAAGCACATCGAAAAGCGCCGCGAGCGGCTCGGCGCGTGGGAAGCCGTGATGCCGGCGTTCCAGAAGAAGTTCGTCGACGCTCTGTTGCCGCTCGAACAGGAAGCGACGGGGCTGCGCATCCGGCTGATCCATCTGCTCGACGACGCGTTTCTGCAGAAAGGCTTGAGCAAGGCCGAGCAGCGCACGCTGTCCGAGTTGATCGCCGATATGGCGGGCGATTTGCTGAACGTGAACGACGACCCGGCGCTGAAGGTGATTTACAACCGGCATGCCGGATCTGACCGCGCCGGCAACGCAACGGCCGCTCCCGAGCCGACGAAACCGAAATGGGAATCCGAATCGCAACCGCCAGAAGATCTCGACTCGCTGTCCCCCGACGAACTTGCCGAGCGGATGCAAGCCGAACTCGACGCCCAGTTCGAGCGCGACATGGCCGCTCACGCGGCCCGTGAGGCGCAGCGCGCGAAGCGCAAGAAAGCACCGAAGCAATCGGCCGCGCAAGCCCGGATCGAAGCGGACCGGGCCGAATCGAGCAAGTCGATCCGCGAGATCTATCGCAAGCTCGCGAGCGCGTTGCATCCCGACCGCGAAACCGATCCGCAGGAGCAGCAGCGCAAAACCGTGCTGATGCAGCGGGTCAACCGTGCCTACGAGAAGGGCAACCTGCTGCAACTGCTGGAACTGCAGCTGGAGATCGAACAGATCGACCGGCGTGTGATCGACGGCCTCGGCGAAGCGCGGCTTACGCGCTACAACGGCATCCTCGAGGAACAGCTGCGCGAGCTCGATCAGGAGATCGTGCACGTCGAGAACGATTTCAGGGGTACGTACGGCATCGCGCCGTCCACCAAGGTCGCGCCCGATACCGTGCTGCGCATGCTTACGCGCGACATTGCCGGCATGCAGCGCAGCAACCAGGACTTGGCCATCGCGCTGCGCGAATTCGAGGATCCGGACAACGTCAGGAGCTGGCTGAAGGACATGAAGCGTCGGCCGGCGTCGTCACGCTTCGACGACGAGCCGTTTTGACGAAACGGCGGCACGCATCTGCGCGCCGCCGCCCGTTCACGCGAGCCGCGTTACGCTGCGCGCCCCGAAAGCGGCTGATCGAGACGACGACGATCACCTGTGCGGCATGCCCTTACCGCACGTCACCGCCCCTCGCCCATCCCGCCCATCAACGCCATCAACTGCTCGCGCAGCCACCGGCTGCCCTGATCCTGATCGGCGCTGCGATGCCAGTAGCAGAAGTAATCGAGCCCCGGCATCTCGAACGGCAGTTCGAGGATGCGCGCCGGATAGCGTTGCAGCAGCCGCAGCGGCGCCGTCAGCGCGAGATCGCCGCGCATCGCGATCAGCGGCGCGACCATGTAATGCTGCACGCGCATCTGGATGTTGCGGCGCAGCCCGAGCCGCGTCAGTTCCGCGTCGACGTGCCCGCTGCCCTTGCGGCGGCTCGACACGTGGATGTGCCCCATCGACAGGTAGTCGTCCATGGTCAGCGTATCGCCCTTGAACGGGTGATCGTCGCGAATCATGCACGCGTAGCGGTCTTGCACGAGCAGCGCCTGGTGCAGATGCGGATCGCCGATCAGCGGCGCGTCGATCGCGATGTCGACGGAACCGTTCGCGAGCGCGGTCGCCACCTCGCCGCGGTCCATCGTGTAGCTGCGCACGTGCATGCCGGGCGCCTCCCGCTGCAGCAGTTCGCCGAGCGCCGGCAGCAGCAGCGCCTCGGTCAGATCGCTCATGCTCAGCCGGAACACGCGCGTCGACGACGCCGGATCGAACACGTCGCCTTCGTGCGCGCTCGAATCGAGCAATTGCAGCGCCTCGCGCACGCGGCCGACGATGTTCTCCGCCATCGGCGTCGGCATCATTCCGGCCGGCGTGCTCACGAACAACGGGTCGTTCAGCGACTTGCGCAGCCGCGCGAGCGCGTTGCTGACGGCCGGCTGCGTGAGGTTCAGCACCTCGGCCGCCCGCGTCAGGTTGCGCTTGGTGTAGATCGCGTCGAATACGACGAACAGGTTCAGGTCAAGCTTCGAAAGGCGCATCGCCGGATCTCCTTGCCGAGATCTTACGGCGGGCGCCGTCCGTTCGTCCACGCCGGGCCCGCGAGTCGCAGTCGACGCGTTGCGCATCGGCTGCGCCCCGCTCAGCCGCGCGGCGGCGGCGTCAGGTAGGCGGCCGTCGAACCCGGCTCGCCGCCCTTGATCTCCATCCGCGCGATCGCCTGCAGATGCACCTCGTCCGGGCCGTCGGCGAAGCGCAGCGCGCGGCCCCAGGTCCACAGATCGGCCAGCGGCGTATCCGGGCTCAAGCCCGCCGCGCCGAACACCTGCATCGCGCGGTCGCACACGTCCGTATAGACGGTCGGCACGAGCGCCTTGATCATCGAGATTTCCTTGCGGGCGGCCTTCGCGCCGACCTTGTCGATCATCCACGCGGCCTTCAGCACCAGGAGGCGCGCCTGGTCGATCTCGATGCGCGAGCGCGCGATCCATTCGCCGACGGTGCCGTGCCGGTTCAGCGGCTTGCCGAACGCCTCGCGAGACTGCGCGCGGTCGATCATCAGTTCCAGCGCCAGCTCGGCCGCACCGATCGAACGCATGCAGTGATGGATACGGCCCGGCCCGAGGCGCGCCTGCGCGAGCGCGAAGCCGCTGCCTTCCTCGCCGAGCAGGTTGCGCGCCGGCACGCGCACGTTGTCGAACGTGATCTCGCAGTGCCCTTCCGGTGCGTGGTGATTGACCACCGTGATGTTGCGCACGACCGTCACGCCCGGCGTGTCGCGCGGCACGAGGATCATGCTCTGCTGCTGGTGCGATTCGGCATCGGGATCGGTCTTGCCCATCACGATGAAGATCTTGCAGTTCGGATGCGCGGCGTTCGTGATGAACCATTTGCGGCCGTTGATCACGTACTCGTCGCCCGCGCGCTCGATGCGCGTCGTGATGTTGGTCGCATCCGACGACGCGACGTCGGGCTCCGTCATCGCGAACGCCGAACGGATTTCGCCGCGCAGCAGCGGCATCAGCCACTGTTCGCGCTGCTCGGGCGTCGCGAACATGTGCAGCAGCTCCATGTTGCCGGTGTCCGGCGCGTTGCAGTTGAACACTTCCGACGCCCAGCTCACGCGCCCCATGATCTCGGCGAGCGGCGCGTATTCGAGGTTCGTCAGGCCCGTGCCGGGCTCGTCGGCTTTCAGGTGCGGCAGGAACAGGTTCCACAGCCCTTCGGCTTTCGCACGCTCCTTCAGCTCCTCCATGAACGACACCGGATACTGGCCCGCGTGCACTTCGTCGTTCCACTGGCGGATGCGCGGCACGATGTGCGCGTCCATGAATGCGCGCACGCGTTCGCGCAGTGCTTCCACTTTCGGGGTGTAGCCAAAGTCCATGATCGACTCCTCGAGATTGTCGTGTTCCGTTCGGTCAGAAGGCCGAGACACCGCCGTCGACGGCGATGGCCTGCCCGGTCAGATACGTGTTTTCCTTCGCGCACAGCGTCAGCATCGTCGCGACGATTTCCTCGGGCCGGCCGAGCCGCTTCATCGGCGAACCTTGCGCGAGAAAATCCTGGCGGTCGCCGATATCGCTGTCGGTGACCATCGGCGTGGTGCTGTAGAACGGGCACACCGCATTCACGCGAATGCCGTGGCGCGCGTATTCGAGCGCGGCCGTCTTCGTGAGCCCGACCACCGCATGTTTCGACGCCGCATACGCGGCCAGTTTCGGCGCGCCGCCGAGCCCGGCCATCGACGCGACGTTCAGGATCACGCCTTCGCGCTGCACGAGCATCTGGCGGATCTGATGCTTCATCCCGAAGAACACGCCTTTCGCGTTCACCTCGAAGCTCAGGTCAAGATCGGCTTCGTCGGTATCGATCAGCGCCTTCATCGGCGGTGCGATGCCCGCGTTGTTGATGCCGACGTCGAGCCGCCCGAAACGCGCGACGGCTTCATGCACCAGCGCAGCGACGTCCGTTTCGACGCGGACGTCGCAGCGCTGCGCGATCACGTCGGCGCCAGCCGCGCGCAGCGGCGCGGCCACGCGTTCGAGCGCGTCACCGTTCAGGTCGCCGAGCGCGAGCCGCGCGCCCATCGCGGCGAGTTCGCTCGCGAGCAGCGCGCCGAAGCCGCTCGCGGCGCCGGTGATCATCACGGCCTGCCCGGCGTAGCTGTCGAGTTTCATCTCGCGCTCAGATCGTCAGACCGCCGTCGACGACGATGCATTCGCCGTTCGTGTAGCTCGCCGCGTCCGACACGAGATACAGCACGGTGCCGGCCATTTCGTTCGGCTCCGCGTGGCGGCGCAGCGGAATCTTCGCCTTCCACGTCTCGTAGATGGCCTTGTCGGCGAACAGCGCGCCCGCGAACTTCGTCTTCGTGAGCCCCGGCAGCAGCGCGTTCACGCGGATGCCGAGCGGCCCGCATTCCTTCGCGAACGCCTTCGTCATGTTGACGACGGCCGCCTTCGTGATCGAGTAGATGCCTTGCCGGTCGCCCGGTTGCAACGCATTCACCGACGCCGTGTTGACGATCGCGCCGCCGCCGTGCGTCTTCATCAGCTTGCCGGCCTCGACCGACATGAAGAAGTAGCCGCGGATGTTCACGTCGACGGTCTTCTCGTACGCGGCGAGATCGGTATCGAGGATGTGCCCGAAATACGGGTTCGCGGCCGCGTTGTTCACGAGGATGTCGAGGCGGCCGTGCTTGCCGCGGATATGCTCGAACGTCGCGGCGATGTCCTCCAGCCGCCCGACATGGCACGCCAGCGCCTCGGCGCGGCCGCCGGCCGCGACGATCGCGTCGGCCACCGCCCGGCAGTCGTCGAGCTTTCGGCTCGACACGATCACGTGCGCGCCCTGCTCCGCGAGCAGCTTCGCGATTTCCTCGCCGATGCCGCGGCTCGCGCCCGTCACCAGTGCGATCTTGCCGGTCAGGTCGAACAGGTTCGTTGCCATGTTGCTGTGCTCCTCCATTGATTGTGTTGTCGTGTCGCCGTGCAGCGACCGTGGCGAATCGCGGCGATGTCAGCGATGCGCGTCGATCACGCCGACGGCCGTCTCGGCCAGCCGGCCGGCCATTTCGCCGACGCGCAGCGCCTGCTCGCTGGATGCGTTGCCCTGCAGCGCGCGCGCCTTCACGCCCTGCACGATCGCCGCGAGCCGGAAGAAACTGAATGCGAGGTAGAAGTGCCAGTCGCGGATCGGCGCGATGCCGCGTAGCTCGCAGTAGCGCGCGACGATCGCCGCTTCGTCCGGGATGCCGAGCACCGCGCGATCCTGGCCCGCGAGCCCGCGCACCTGCCCGCCGGACGGCAGCCGCAGGCACATGCAGAAATACGCGAGGTCGGCGAGCGGGTTGCCGAGCGTCGACAGTTCCCAGTCGAGCACGGCCTGCACGCGATAGCCGTCATGCGCGAACATCAGGTTGTCGATCCGGAAATCGCCGTGCACCAGCGCCGGCCGGCCCGTGTCCTCGGGGCACGCTTTCGGCAGCCAGTCGATCAGCGTCTCCATCGCGTCGAGGCGCCCGGTTTCGGCCGCGCGATACTGCTTCGTCCACACGCCGATCTGGCGTTCGAAGTAGTTGCCGGGGCGGCCGTAGTCGGCGAGGCCCACCGCGTCGACATCGACGTCGTGCAGCGCGGCCATCGTCCGCAGCATCGCGTCGTAGCATGTCGCGCGCTCGGCCTTCGGCAGTTCCGGCAGCGCGGGATCCCAGAAGATCCGCCCATCCTCGAAACTCATCACGTAGAACAGGCTGCCGATCACGTCGCGGTCTTCGCAGAGGTGATACGGATGCGCGACCGGCACCGCGGTGCCCGACAGCGCGCTCAGCACGCGGAATTCGCGGTCGACCGCGTGCGCGGATTTCAGCAGTTCGCCCGGCGGCTGGCGGCGCAGCACGTAGCGGCCGCTCTTCGCGGTCAGCAGGAAAGTCGGATTCGACTGGCCGCCGGCAAACTTCTCCATGTCGACCGGGCCTTCGAAGCCGGGCACGTGCGTTTCCAGATAACGCGTGAGGCGAGCTACGTCGAGTGGCTGGGAAGGGTTCGTCATCGTCGCGATCGTTCGTGGGTCAGCCGTAGGTTCGCAGCGCATGTCGTTCGGGATCCTCCAGATGCGGGATGCCGTTGAACGACGCGAGGTGGAACGCGTCGGCGTTGAAGAAAAACTGCGAAAGACTGCTGTTGCGGATCTGAAGATTCAGCGCGATCGCGCTCAACGGCGGCGCCGCGAGCACCTGCTGCACGGTGACCGCGATCGGGCCGCCGGAACTCACCGCCAGCACGCGCTGGCCGCCGCCGTGGCGGATCGCGGCGCGTGCATCGGCCACGCGCTGCTGGAAATGGGCCCAGGTTTCGGGGGCCGCATCGCCGAGCTTGTCCGCGGTCCACAGGTGCAGCACCTGCCGAAGCGCGCGGAAGTGTTCCTTCATCGAGCCGGCCGCGAGCCGCGCGATCTCCGGATAGTCGCTGGCGGCTGCCGCGAACAGCCCGTGGAAATCGTATTCGTTCAGGCCCGGATGGCGGTCGACGACGACGCCTTCGCGGCCCATCCCGCGCAGGATCGCGGCGACCGTCTGCGCATGGCGGTTCATCGTGCCGCAGACCACGCGGTCGAACGTCAGGGCCTGCCGCGCGAAGTATTCGCCGAGCCAGACGCCCTGCTGGTCGCCCGCAGCGGAAAGCCGGTCGTAGTCGTCGGTGCCGAACGACGCCTGCCCGTGCCGTACCAGAAAGAGTTCAGCCATTGCATGCCCGACTGGTTGAAACCGAAGGCCCAGCATAGCGAGCGGGCGTGCATTTTTGAAATTTATTTTCTGAATCAATCGATATTCATCGAATGAATTCCGGGGGATGCCAACAATGCGCTTGCGCGTGCTTTCACCGGCACCCGCGTCGCGGCACGCGAATTGCGCCAGCCCCCACCGTGTCGAATAAATCCAGGAGGGATGCGATGCTCGGTACGATCCTCATCATCGTTCTGATTCTGCTGCTCATCGGAGCATTTCCTTCATGGCCGCATAGCCGAAGCTGGGGTTATTGGCCATCGGGGACCGTCGGGCTGATCGTCGTCATTGTCGTGATACTGGTGCTACTCGGTCGCATCTGAGTACGGACGCGCGTGCCGCGGCATGGGCACGCGCGTTTCGATCGCACCGTCGTAACTTCTTTACACGCAAAAGTAAGCCGTAAAGAAAAACGCAACGGCATCCGATACGCTCACTCCGCGTCCGCTCGGTCCCGGTCCGGCCACCCACGGACACGCGGGGTGCGGCGCATGATCACGCGCGTCATCTCCAGCGGACACAACGTCTCTCCGATGCACAGGTGCGGCATCGCATGATCCATCTGCAGCGCGCAATACGGCACGTTGCGTGCCGGTTCGCACGCCCCGCCCGTCTCCATTCGATGGAGTTGGCCGTACGGTAGTATGGCGATTCGATGGAACCCCGATGGGTCTGTACGAGTGGCCATGCCCGAATTTTCTTCATCTCCCGGCGCCGGCCAGCGTGCGCAGGCGCTCGTCCTCATCGCCGAGGACGAACCCGAAATCGCCGAGATCCTCACCGCCTATCTGGCACGCAGCGGGCTGCGCAGCGGGCATGCCGCCGACCAGCATCCGGAATTCGATCTTGATGCGCGTCGCATGCGCTGCGACCCGGTCCGGATCCGCCAGGCGCTGCTCGAGAACGCGCGCCGCCATGCGGTGCCGGGCGCGATCCGCATCGGTACCTGCGTCGAACAGGGCATGTGCCGGCTGCGCGTCGAGGACGACGGCCCCGGCATCCCGGCCGATTTCGCGCCGCATGTGTTCCAGGCATTCCGGCGCGTCGACGAGTCGCAACCCGGCGGCAGCGGCCTCGGGCTCGCCGTCGTCGCGGCGATCGCGCATGCGCACGGCGGCGAAGCCGTTTGCGTGCCGACCGGCGCGGGTGGTACGCGGTTCGAGGTGCAGTGGCCCGACAACCTCGTGCCGGCGCCCGAAAACGAGCGCTTTCCGGTGCATTGATGCCGGCGCGGGCCGCACCGCGTCACGTCCGCGGTTCGAGCACGAAGACGGTGAACAGCGGGAACGGCAGCCGGAACGCATAGCCGTCACGGCCGTCCCGCTGGATCCACCATTTCACCAGCGGCAACCGCCAGAAGCGGCTGTCCTGTTGAAGCGAACGTTCGTCGATGTCGTTCACGATCTCACCTGCCTGTGCGATCCCGTCCTGCCCGGGCATCACGTTGCCTCGCCCGCCCGGCCCGGCGCGCGCGGCGGCCCAGGCCGGGCAAGCGAATGAACACCTGCGGTTATCGATTGATCCCGAAGATTCATTGGACAGTGTCTGCGCCGCCGCGCGATGCTGGGCTCGCCCGTGAACGCAGCGTCATTGCAACGCCGCGCACGAACATGGAGTGAGACACATGCCTACCGATCACCGTCAACGGTGCCACACGCTGTGGCTGCTGTGCGCGCTTTCGTTCATCCTCTACGTCGATCGCGTCAATCTCGCGACCGCGGCCGGGGCGATCAAGGCCGAACTCGGGCTGTCGAATACCGAACTTGGCGTCGCCTTCTCCGCGTTCGCGTATTCGTATGCAATTTGCCAGATCGGCGGCGGCTGGATCGCCGACCGGTTCGGCGCCCGCATCACGCTGATCGGCTGCGGGCTGATCTGGGTCGTCTCCACGTTCGCGACCGGGCTCGTGCACAGCCTCGGATTGCTGTTCGCCGCGCGCCTGCTGCTCGGCATCGGCGAAGGCGCGACGCTGCCGGCCCAGGCCCGGGCGATCACGCACTGGTTCCCGCGCGAGCGGCGCGGGGTCGTGCAGGGCTTCACGCACTCGTTCTCCCGGCTCGGCAACGCGGTCACGCCGCCGATCGTCGCCGCGCTGATGACGTGGCTGTCGTGGCGCGCGGCGTTCTTCGTGATCGGCGCGGTCACGCTGGTGTGGCTCGCGTGGTGGATCGCCGGCTTCCGCGAGCATCCGGTCGGCAACGACGACGGCCGCACGCACAGCCGCCGCCCTGCCGCACCCTCCGGGCCCACGCCGTGGGGGCCGCTGTTGCGCCGGATGGCGCCGACCATCTTCGTCTACTTCTGCTACGGCTGGACCGCGTGGCTGTTCTTCACGTGGCTGCCGACCTTTTTCCTGAACGGCCAGGGCTTGAACCTGAAATCGACCGCCTTGTTCGCGTCCGGCGTGTTCTTCGCGGGCGTCGTCGGCGACACGCTCGGCGGCTGGCTCTGCGACCGGATCTACCGGAAGACCGGCAACCTCGCGCTGTCGCGCCAGAGCGTGATCGTGACGAGCTTCGTCGGTGCACTCGTCTGCCTGCTGCCGCTCGCGTTCGTGCACGCGACGGCCGGCGTCGCGCTGTGCCTGTCGGGATCGTTCCTCTGCCTCGAACTGACGATCGGGCCGATCTGGGCCGTGCCGAGCGATATCGCGCCTGCCCATGCCGGCATCGCGAGCGGGATGATGAACGCCGGTTCCGCGATCGCGGGGATCCTGTCGCCGATCCTGTTCGGCTATCTCGTCGATCGCACCGGCAGCTGGACGGTGCCGTTCATCGGCTCGGTCGCGATGCTGCTGATCGGCATCGTCGCCGCGCTGCGGATTCGGCCGGACCGCGCCCTGTCCGATTCGATGCCGGCGCTCGCCGACGCACCCGCCGCGCCTTCGGCACACTGAAGCCGTCTTCGCTGCCGCTGTCGTCCCGCCCGCGCCGTCATCGCTCATCGCTCATCACGCATCGCCGCGTTCCGCGACGCGCGACCGGCGCGGCAACGCGCCGCCGGATCAGGCACCGCCGTCCGCCCCCACGGCGTCCTGGTGAAACAGCGCGAGAAACTGCTGGGCGGGAATGCTCAACGGCCGGTCGCGCCGCACGAGGCTGCCGTACGACGGCAGCTTCTGTTCAAGCGTGTAATCGATGATCGAGACGAGCCCGTGCGCCGCGTTGCGCTGCGCGACCGTCAGCGGAATCACGCCGAGCATCGACGAACGGTCGACGAGATTCATCGTGGTCAGGATCGAGCCCGTTTCGACGAGCCCGCGCGGCATCGGCTGGTGACGCGCGCGGAATTCGCGCTCGACGACCTCGCGCGCCGGGCTGCCGGCCGGCTGCAGGATCCACGCGTAATCGAGCAGCGCATCGAATTCGACCGCGCCCGCGCCCGCGCCCGCGAGCGGATGGTCGCGGCCCGCGATGATCGCGAGCGCCTCGTCGTCGACCACACGGAAGTCGCAGTCGGCCCCGGCGTTCCTCCCGATCACCACTTCGAGCACACCATCGCGAAGCTGCGGCATCAGCCGATCGCTCGTATCCACCGCGATATCGATCGCGAGCAGCGGATAACGCGCCTTCAACCGCACCAGCGCCTCGGTCAGCCGCCCCGGCGACGCCGCCATGATGCTGCCGATCGCGAGCCGCCCCGCGCTGCCCAGTTGCAGCTCGCCGAGCTCGCGGTTCAGCGCCTCCATGCTGCCGCGGATGCCGCGGAAATAGCCGAGCACGCGCTCGCCGGCCGGGTTCAGCACGAGCCCGCGCCCGATGCGATCGAACAGCCGCTGGCCGAGCGCGCTCTCCAGTTCGGCCAGCATCTTCGTCGCGGCCGGTTGCGTGAGGCCCATCTGCTCGGCCGCCGCGCGCAGCGTCGAGCATTCGTCCACGGCCAGCAGCAGCGCGATCTGGCGCATCCGCAGCCGGTTCAGCAGTTGCGGGGTCGAGTCTCGTCGGTCGATCGAGCCCATCTTTGATTACTCCAGGTTATCGATTCATCAAGAGTTTTCAATTTACCGACTCATTCCGTCTACCTAGCATCAACCCCATAGACCAACGGCCGCACGCCGCCACCGGAGACGCCACATGAACCTCGAATCCCCCCTCGCCCGCCGCACGCCCCGCACCGGAGTCGCCGCATGACGCCCGCCGCCTCCCTGCCCGTCGTCGCGCTGACGCTCGGCGACCCCGCCGGCATCGGCGCCGAACTGATCGCGAAACTGCTCGCCCGCCCCGATGCGACCGCCCGCGCGAACCTCGTACTGATCGGCGATCGCTGGCTGTGGGAAGCCGGCCAGCGTGTCGCCGGCGTCAATGTCGACGTCGAACCCGTCGCGTCGCTCGCCGCCGTGCGCGACCGGCCGTCCACCGCGCGCGCCGCGTTCGTCGCGGTCGATACGATCGATCCCGCGCAGGTCGCGGTCGGCCAGGCGGGTGCCGCCGGCGGCCGCTCGACGCTCGCCGTACTCGACCGCTGCCTCGACGCCGCGCTCGCCGGCGACATCGACGCGATCTGCTTCGCGCCGCTGAACAAGTACGCGATGAAGCTCGGCGGGCTGCGCCACGACGACGAACTGCACCACTTCGCCGAAGCGCTCGGCGTGACCGGCTACTTCTGCGAATTCAACACGCTCGGCGAACTGTGGACCGCGCGGATCTCGTCGCACATTCCGCTGAAGGATGCGGCAGCCCAACTGAGCATCGAACGGATCGAACAGGCGTCCGAGCTGATCTACCGGTCGCTGCTCGCGAACGGCGTCGCCGCGCCGAAGGTCGCGATCGCCGCGTTCAACCCGCACGGCGGCGACGGCGGCAGTTGCGGCCGCGAGGAAGTCGACGTGATCGAGCCGGCCGTGCGCCGCTTGCAGGCGCGCGACTGGCCGACCGATGCGCCGTTCCACGGCCCGTTCCCGGCCGACACGATCTTCCTGAAGGCGCAGGCCGGCGACTACCAGGCGATCGTCACGATGTATCACGACCAGGGGCAGATCGCGATCAAGCTGCTCGGCTTCTCGCGCGGCGTGACCGTGCAGGGCGGGCTGCCCGTGCCGATCACGACGCCCGCGCACGGCACCGCGTACGACATCGCGGGCCGCGGCACGGCCGACGTCGGCGCGACCTGGCAGGCGTTGCAGATCGCGTGCCGGATGGGCGCCGCGCGGCGCTCGCCCACCGTTTCGGCGTGACGCCCGCACGCCTTTCACACACGACGACATCGATTCTGGAGACACCATCATGAAGATCCGCTCCGTACGCGCCCGCGTATTCCAGTGGAAAGGCAAGACCGTCCCGCCGCAAGGCAACTTCTGCTCGAACGCGATGGACCTGCTGTATGCGCCGCAGGAAACGATGAGCACGTTCCGCTTCCATGCGTGGACGGTCGTCGAGGTCGAAACCGACGACGGCATCGTCGGCCTCGGCAACGTCGCGCTCGCGCCGCACGTCGCGAAGGTGATCATCGACCAGTACCTCGCGCCGCTCGTGATCGGCCAGGACCCGTGGGACTACGAGTACCTGAACCAGCGGATGTACCGCGCGACCCACGCCTGGGGCCGCAAGGGCATCGGCATGGCCGCGATCTCGGCGGTCGACATCGCGATCTGGGACATCCTCGGCAAGAGCGTCGGCAAGCCGGTGTTCAAGCTGCTCGGCGGCCGCACCAAGGAAAGGATTCCCTGCTACTACTCGAAGCTCTACCGCACCGACCTGAAGGCGATGCAGGAGGAAGCGCAGCAGTACCTGAAGGAAGGCTTTCGCGCGTTCAAGATGCGCTTCGGCTACGGCCCCGCGCACGGGCAGCAGGGCGTGGTCGAGAACCTGAAGTCGGTCGCGGCGATCCGCGAGGTGATCGGCTACGACAACGACCTGATGCTCGAGTGCTACATGGGCTGGAACCTCGAGTATGCGAAGCGCATCCTGCCGAAGCTCGAGAAGTACCAGCCGCGCTGGCTGGAAGAACCGGTGATCGCCGACGACCTCGACGGCTACGCGGAGCTGAACCGGCTCACGAGCATTCCGATCTCCGGCGGCGAGCACGAGTTCTCGCTGTACGGCTTCAAGCAGTTGCTCGACCGCAAGGCCGTGTCGGTCGTCCAGTACGACACGAACCGCGTCGGCGGGATCACGATGGCGCACAAGATCAACGCGCTGTGCGAGGCCTACAGCGTGCCGGTGATTCCGCACGCGGGCCAGATGCACAACTACCACCTGACGATGAGCACGCTCGCATCGCCGATGAGCGAGTACTTCCCGATGTTCGACGTCGAGGTCGGCAACGAGCTGTTCTATTACATCTTCGACGGCGAGCCGGTGGCCGAGAACGGCTTCCTGCAACTGCGCGACGACGTGCCGGGCCTCGGCCTCACGCTGAAGACCGAATTCCTCGACCAGTTCGACATCGTCGAGTGAGGCCGGCCATGAACCCACGCTACCAGGGCGTCTTCCCCGTCGTGCCGACGATCTTCGACGCGCACGGCGCGCTCGATCTCGACGGCCAGCGCCGCTGCATCGATTTCATGATCGATGCCGGCTCGCACGGCCTCTGCACCCATGCGAACTATTCCGAGCAGTTCGCGCTCGGCGACGACGAACGCGAACTGCTCACTCGCATCACGCTCGAGCACGTCGCGGGCCGCGTGCCGGTGATCGTCACGACGTCGCACTTCAGCGCGCGGATCTGCGCGCAACGCAACCGGCACGCGCAGGCACTCGGCGCGGCGATGGTGATGGCGATGCCGCCGTACCACGGCGCAACCTTCCGCGTGCCTGAAGCGCAGGTGCGCGCGTTCTTCCGCGAAGTCGCCGATGGCCTCGACATTCCGCTGATGATCCAGGACGCGCCGGCCAGCGGCGTCGCGCTGTCCGCGTCGCTGCTCGCGACGCTCGCGCGCGAGATCGACGCGGTGTCGTACTTCAAGATCGAGACGCCCGGCGCCGCGTCGAAGCTGCGCGAGCTGATCGCGCTCGGCGGCGACGCGATCGAAGGGCCATGGGACGGCGAGGAAGGCATCACGCTGCTCGCCGACCTCGATGCCGGCGCGACCGGCGCGATGACGGGCGGCGGCTATCCGGACGGGATTCGCCGGATCACCGATGCGTATTTCGCCGGGCGCCGCGACGACGCGTACGCGCAGTACGCGCGCTGGCTGCCGCTGATCAACTACGAGAACCGCCAGTCGGGCTTCCTCACCGCGAAGGCGCTGATGAAGGCGGGCGGCGTGATCGCGTGCGACCGGCCGCGTGCGCCGTGGCCCGAGCTGCATCCGCAGGTGCGCGCCGGCCTGCTCGATACGGCGCGGCGGCTCGACCCGCTCGTGCTGCGCTGGGGGCGCTAGACCTCGTTTTTTGCACCCGCAACGCGCGTGCGTTGCGCATCGGCGTGACGGCGGCCCGACAGAAGGCCGCCGCCGCTCATCGGATGGACGGAGACACCATGACCCTGCTGAACCCCGCGACCCCGGCATACGAAGCCGGCGAAGCCATTCCGCGCCGCCGCTGGCTGCGCGTGATCCCGCCGCTGCTGCTCGCCTGCATCATTTCCTACATGGACCGCGTGAACATCGCATTCGCGATGCCCGGCGGGATGAACGCCGACCTCGGCATGGATGCGACGATGGCCGGCCTCGCCGGCGGCATCTTCTTCTTCGGCTACCTGTTCCTGCAGATTCCCGGCGGCCGGCGCGCGGCGCTCGGCAGCGGCAAGACCTTCATCGCGTGGTCGCTCGTGAGCTGGGCCGTGCTGTCGGTGCTGACCGGGCTCGTCACCCATACGTGGCAACTCCTGACGCTGCGCTTCCTGCTCGGCGTGGCCGAGGGCGGGATGCTGCCCGTCGTGCTGACGATGGTCAGCCACTGGTTTCCCGACCGCGAACGCGGCCGCGCGAATGCGATGGTCATCCTGTTCGTGCCGCTCGCCGGCATGATCACCGCGCCGCTGTCCGGCTTCATCCTCGCCGCGTACGACTGGCATCACCTGTTCTTCAGCGCGGGCGCGCTGTCGCTGCTGTGCCTCGTCGTGTGGATGCTGTTCGCCGACGACGGCCCGGAGACCGCACGGTGGGTGTCGCCGCGCGAGAAGGCGTACATCCTCGACGCGCTGCGCGACGAGCGCGAACGCAAGTGCGCGGCCGGCACGCCGGCGGCCGCCTCGTTCGGCGCGCTGCTGCGCCACCCGACGATCTGGCTGCTCATCGCGATCAACTTCTGCTATCAGGCCGGCATCTACGGCTATACGATGTGGCTGCCGACCCTGCTGAAAAACCTCACGCACAGCGGGATGGGCAGGATCGGCCTGCTCGCGATGCTGCCGTACGTCGCGATGGTGATCGGGATGCTCGTCACGTCGTATTGGTCCGACCGGACCGGCAAGCGGCGCCTGTTCGTGCTGCTGCCGCTCGTCGGCTTCGCCGCATGCCTCGCGCTGTCGGTGCTCACGCATGCGTCGATGGCCGTGTCGTTCGCGTTCCTGATCGGTTGCGGCTTTTTCCTGCAGGCGGCGGCCGGCGTGTTCTGGGCGATTCCGCCGAAGCTCTGCAGCGTCGAGGCGGCCGGCAGCGCACGCGGGCTCATCAACGCACTCGGCAATCTCGGCGGCTTCTGCGGCCCGTATGCGGTCGGCGTGCTGACGCAGCACGTGAGCGCGGCGGCCGGCGTGTACAGCCTCGCCGTCACGCTCGCGGTGGCCGGCCTGCTCGCGCTGACGCTGCCCCGCCGCTGCGAAGACTGAAGCACCTCGACACGCGGCCACGCGAACGAAACACCGGAGACACACCATGAACGACATCCTGCTGCTGGTGCAGAAATGCGCCCACACTTTCAGTTTCTACGACCTCGATACGAAAGCGCCGCTCAAGCACATCGTGTTGCCGAACTTCCCGCACGAATTCACCGTCGACGTGACCGAGCGCCATGCGTATGTCGGCATTTTCGGGATCGAGACCGCATGGTCGCGCGGCCATGAAGGCGATCACCGGATCGCCGAGATCGATCTCGTCGAGCGCACGCACACGCGCATGCTCGACCTGTGGCCGTACTACCGGCCGCACGGGATGGCGAGCGACCGCGACGGCCGGCTGTACGCGATGAGCGAGGCGCACGACATGCTGCTCGTATTCGACGAGCCGACCCGGCAGCCGGTACCGAACATGGCCGTGCCGTCCGGCGGCGTGAAGACGCACCTCGTGACGCTCACGCGCGACGCAAGCCGTGCGTACGGCGTGCATCTGCTGTCGAATACGGTCACGCGATTCCATCCGCGCGACGCGACGGTCGCGCCGCGCGCGGTCATGCCCGGCCCGCGCCCCGAAGGCAATGCGCTGTCGAGCGACGAGCGCACGCTGTTCGTCGCGAATCGCGGCGACGACACGCTGGTCGAGATCGACACCGAGACGATGACCTGCGGCCGACGCGTGAAAACGCGCAGCGATCCGAATCGCATCTACCGGACGAGCGCACCCGACGGCCGCGACCTGCTGCTGTTGACCAATTCGGGCGAGCAGTCGATCTCGGTGTTCGACGCGCGGCAGCTCGAGGAGATCGAGCGCATCGCGCTGCCCGCGAATCCGACCGCGCTCTCGTTCCATCCGTCGCGGCGCGTCGCGTACGTGTCGTTCCAGGACGACCATGTCCGCGAACTCGATCTAGACGCGTGGCGTTTCGTCAGCGCACTGCCGACGCTGCGCGAACCGGATGCGTCGTATGTGCTCGCAGGCGCGCGCTGAGCGGCTCGGCGACGTGCCGCCGGCGGATGCGATGCCGGTGGCGCTCGTCGATGCGCACCATCACCTGTGGCGGCTCGATGCGGGCGCGCACTACCCGTGGCTGCAGGAGCAGTACGATCCCACGCGTTTCATGTTCGGCGATTACGCGGCGCTGTGCCGCGATTTTGGCGTGGACGACTACCGGCTCGCCGCTCAAGCAGCGCCGCTCGTCGCCAGCGTGCACGTCGAAGCCGAACGCGCGCGCGACGAGGCGCTCGCGGAAACGCGCTGGCTGCACGAGGTCGCGGCCGCGCACGCGCTGCCGTCGGCGATCGTCGCCTGGGTCGATCTGCTGGCCGACGACGCGGAGCAACGGCTCGCCGAACAGGCCGCATGGCCGCGCGTGCGCGGCGTGCGGTTCAAACCGCGCACCGCGGCCGAGCCCGACGCGCCCATCGACGAACCGGGCGCGCTGCACGATCCGCGCTGGCCGGCCGCGCTCGAACGCCTCGCCGCGCATGGCCTGAGCTGGGATCTGCGCGTGCCGTTCTGGCATCTCGGCGACGCGGCCGCGATGCTGGCCGATGCACCCGAAGTCGACGTCGTGCTCGAGCACGCGGGGCTGCCGTGGGATCGTTCCGAAGCCGGGCTCGCGCGCTGGCGCAGCGGTATGGAAGCGCTCGCCGCGTTGCCGCGCGTGACCGTGAAAATCTCCGAGCTCGGCCTGCGCGATGCGGTATGGAACGACGCGGACAACGCGCGGATCATCCGCGACACGATCGCGATCTTCGGCTGGGAGCGCTGCCTGTTCGCGAGCAA
The DNA here is from genome assembly GCF_002959955.1 of Burkholderia sp. BE12. Classification (NCBI taxonomy): domain Bacteria; kingdom Pseudomonadati; phylum Pseudomonadota; class Betaproteobacteria; order Burkholderiales; family Burkholderiaceae; genus Burkholderia; species Burkholderia sp. BE12. The sequence continues at coordinate 257,906 of NZ_PREY01000004.1, forward strand.
TTTTCCGGTGGCGGGGTTGCGGGTGTCGTATCCGGCGCTGCTGCGCACGTTTGCCGGCGCGATGGGGCACCTCGACGAAGTCTCGCGCCGCGCGATCTGGCATGACAACGCGCTGCGTGTGTACCGGATCGCGCTCGACGCACCGCAGCGTCCGGCGCGCGGGTAACGCCGCATTGCCTCCGTGCCTCCCCTCGGCCGGGCGCCGCACCCGCCCGACCACCACATTTTGTGCATCGCACGACCGATCCTGAGCAAAAAGTATCGGTCCGTCTTTTCTTTTGATGTGGTGAACACATCGCCCGCGTCCCACCATTGATCCTGCCGTCGCCTGACGGCGATCGAACAAGCAGAATCAAGGAGACACGGGTGAACAAGATGCGAATCGTCGCAGCCGGCCTGCTGCTCGGCGCCTGTCTGCCGGGCGTCGCGACCGCGCAGGTCTGCAAGGTGCCGACCCTTCGGGTGCTCGCGCAAAAGAGCCTCGGCCTGTCGGTGATGGAGAAATCGCTGGCCGACTACGAGAAGAAGAGCGGCACGAAGGTCGAGATCAGCTATTTCGGCGAGAACGACCGCCGCGCGAAATCGCGGCTCGACGCGTCGACCGGCGCGGGCTCCTACCAGATCTACTACGTCGACGAGGCGAACGTCGCCGAATTCGCGTCGGCCAACTGGATCGTGCCGCTCCTCAAGTACTACCCGAAGGAATACGACTACGACGACTTCCTGCCCGGCCGCCGCGCGGTCGCGAGCTACAACGGCGTCGCGTACTTCGCGCCGCTGATCGGCGGCGGCGACTTCCTGTTCTACCGCCGCGATCTGCTCGACGCCGCGCACATCCCGGTGCCGAAGACGCTCGACCAGCTCGTCGCCGCGATCAAGAAGCTCAACGCGCCGCCGAAGCTGTACGGCTGGGTCGCGCGCGGCCAGCGCGGCTCGGGGATGAACGTGTGGCGCTGGTCGCCGTTCATGCTCGGCATGGGCGGCGCGTGGACCGACAAGGGCGGCCAGCCCGCGTTCAATTCGCCGGCCGCCGTGAAGGCCACGCAGCTCTACAGCGACCTGTTCAAGTACGCGCCGCCCGGCGCCGCCACCTACGACTGGAGCAACGCACTCGAAGCGTTCCGCTCCGGCAAGGTCGCGTTCATGATCGAATCGACGCCGTTTGCGGACTGGATGGAAGATGCGAGCAAGTCGAGCGTCGCCGGCAAGGTCGGCTACACGCGGCCGCCCGCGCCGCTGCCGTCGGCCGCGTACGGCCACGGCTTCGCGATCTCGGCGGTCGGCGCGAAGGACGACTGCACGCGCATGGCCGCCGGCCGCTTCATCGCATGGGCGACCAGCAAGGACCAGGAGCAGGCGCGGCTGCGCAACGGCGTATTCAGCGACTACAACCGCGCGAGCACGATCGGCAGCCCGTACTTCAAGCAGCACGTCGCGCCGCAGATCCAGGCCGGGCTGAACGACACCAACCCCGTCACGCAGGTGACGATCTGGCGCACGCCGCAGTGGCCGGACATCGGCGACAACCTCGGCATCGCGCTCGAACAGGTGTTCACCGGCACGCAGGCGGATATCCGCGGCACGCTCGACGACGCGGACCAGTACGCGAAGGACGCGCTCGAACATGGCGCTCGCAAATGACGGCGCCGGCGGACGCGCGCTCGGCGTCCGCCCGGCCCCTTCCCCGTCTTCGACCCGGCGCGGTCGCGCACGCCGCGACCGCACGAGCCTGCCGTGGGTGTTCCTCGCGCCGACGCTGGCGCTGCTCGCGGTCCTGAGCCTCGTCCCGACGATCGCCGCGATCAACCTCGCGTTACGCAACCGCGTGCTGCGCTATCCGGACAGCGAATACGTCGGCCTGCGCAATTTCGTCCGGCTCGCGTCGGACCGGCGCTTCCTGAACGCAATCGAGGTGTCGGTACTGTGGGAAGTCGTCACGGTCGCCGGCGCGGTGCTGGTCGGCATCGCGCTCGCGGTGTTCCTGTTCGAGCGCGTGCACGGTCGCTGGCGCCGCTTCGCGTCGCTGGTGCTGATCATGCCGGTGCTGCTGCCGCGCGTGTCGGCCGCGTTCATCTGGAAGTTCATGTACGCGCCGCTCACCGGGATCCTGAGCTGGCTGCTCGGCACGCTCGGCGTCGAGCACACCGCGTTCCTCGCCGATCCGCATCTCGCGCTGTACGCGGTCGCGCTCGTCGACGTGTGGCAATGGGGCCTCTTCTTCGCGGTCGTGATCCTGAAGCTGCTGGAGACGCTGCCGCCCGAGCCGCTCGAAGCCGCGCGGCTCGACTACGCGACGACGTGGCAGGTGCATGCGTACATCGCGCTGCCGATGCTGAAGGCGCCGCTCGTGAGCCTCGTGTTCATCAAGATGGTCGAATCGCTGCGCTCGTTCGACCTGATCTACGTGATGACCAAGGGCGGCCCCGGCATCGCGACCGAAACGCTCGATCTCTACGCGTACCAGCAGGGCATCGGCCTCGCCGGCAAGGTGTCGTATGCGTCGGGCATGGCCGTGCTGATGATGGTCGCGACCACGCTCGTCTTCACGCTCATCTGGAAGAGGGTCAACAAATGGGACGACTGACGGCTCGCCGAATGACTCGCCGCGGCTCCGCCGCCACCGTGTCCACCGTCGCGATCGCCGGCGGGATCCTGCTCGTCGCCGCGTTCCCGCTGTTCTGGGCCGTGCTCAATTCGCTCAAGCACCTGCTCGACATCGTCACGCCGACGCCGCGCTTCTTCTTCACGCCCACGCTCGCGAACTACGAGCAGGTGCTGTCGAGCCCCGAAGTGTTGATCGGGCTCGGCAACAGCATCGCGATCGTCGGCGCGGCCGTGCTGATCGGCGCGGTGCTCGGCGTGCCGGCCGCGTATGCGATCGCGCGCTACCCGGTGCGCGGCAAGCGCGACATCCAGTTCTTCCTGCTGTCGCTGCGCTTCCTGCCGCCCGTCGCGGTCGCGCTGCCGCTGATCGCGATCTGGGTCGATCTCGGGCTGTACGACACCAAGCTGTCGATGATCGTCACGTACCTGCTCGTCACGCTGTCGACCATCACATGGCTGTCGATTCCCGTATTTCGCCGGCTGCCGCGCGAGATCGAGGAAGCCGCCGCGCTCGACGGCTACGGCCCGTACGCGGTGTTCTGGCATATCGCGCTGCCGGTGTGCGCGAGCACGCTGCTCGGCGGCATCGTGTTCAGCTTCGTGCTGGTGTGGAACGAACTGATGATCGCGCTCGCACTCACTTCGTCGCGCAGCGCGACGCTGCCGGTGGTCGCGTCCGCGTTCACGTCGCTCGGCCAGGAAGTGCCGTGGGGCGTGATCAACGCGTCGACGGTGCTGCTCGCGCTGCCGCCGCTCGTATTCGTCGGCATGCTGAGCCGGCTGCTCAATTCGTTGGTCAAGGGAAAATAAGGAGAACACGTTGAAAGCGCTCGTACTCGAACGCACGCGCGAGCTCGCGCTGCGCGACATCGACCTGCCGCAGGCGGTCGGCCCCGGCGACGTCCGGATCAGGATCCACACGGTGGGCGTCTGCGGCAGCGACGTGCATTACTACGTTCACGGCGGCATCGGCCCGTTCCGCGTCGATGCGCCGATGGTGCTCGGTCACGAAGCGTCCGGCACCGTCGTCGAGACCGGCGCCGGCGTCACGCATCTGCGCGTCGGCGACCGCGTGTGCATGGAGCCCGGCGTGCCGCGCCTCGATTCGCCCGCGACGCTGCGCGGGCTCTACAACCTCGATCCCGACGTGCGCTTCTGGGCGACGCCGCCGATCCACGGCTGCCTGACGCCGTTCGTCGTGCATCCGGCCGCGTTCACGTACCGGCTGCCCGACAACGTGTCGTTCGCCGAAGGCGCGATCGTCGAGCCGCTGTCGATCGGCCTGCAGGCCGCGAAGAAGGCGGCGATGAAGCCGGGCGACCTCGCGGTCGTGATCGGCGCCGGCACGATCGGTGCGATGACGGCGCTCGCCGCACTGGCCGGCGGCGCCGCGCGCGTGATCCTCGCGGACGTCGTGCCGGACAAGCTCGCGCTGTTCGCCGGCAATCCGGCCGTCACGACCGTCGACGTGCGTACGCAGCCGCTGGCCGACGCGGTGGCCGACGCATCCGGCGGCTGGGGCGCGGACGTCGTGTTCGAGGCCAGCGGCAGCGCGAACGCGTATGCGGGCCTCGTCGACCTGATGTGCCCGGGCGGCTGCGCGGTGCTGATCGGGATGCCGGTCGCGCCGGTGCCGCTCGACGTGGTCGCGCTGCAGGCGAAGGAAGGCCGCATCGAATCGGTGTTCCGCTACGCGAACATCTTCCCGCGCGCGCTTGCGCTGATCGCGTCCGGCGCGATCGACGTGAAGCCGTTCATCTCGCGCACGTTCCCATTCTCCGAAAGCGTGCGCGCGTTCGAGGAAGCGGCGAGCGGGCAGCCGCGCGACATCAAGATTCAGATCGAAATGGATTAGGGCGTGTTCACGCTAATAACGGGTTTGCGAACGTGCCTTTCCGCCCGTCCCCCAAGGGGACTTCCTTTGGGCGCGTGCAAGGAGAAAGGAGCGCCGTTTGGCTGTGCCAAACAAGCGACGCACGACGCCGCAATGTGGGCGGAAAGGCACGTTCCCCTGTTTGGAAAAATTCATTCGCGGGGCTGGCCCCCAGAAGGGCCGATCGCCGCGTCATGCTCCTCGCGAATACGTCGAGTATTCGCTTCGTCGCAATCCTCTCGCTCGGCCCTTCTGGGGGCCAGCGCAAACCCGTTATTAGCGTGAACACGCCCTAAACCATGGCCCAGATCACCTGCAAGGCTTTGTCGAAGCACTACGACGGCGGCCCCGCCGTGCTGCATCCGCTCGACCTCGAGATCGCCGACGGCGAATTCATCGTGCTGCTCGGCCCGTCCGGCTGCGGCAAGTCGACGATGCTGCGGATGATCGCGGGCCTCGAGGCGATCACCGGCGGCGAGCTCGTGATCGGCGACGCGGTCGTCAACGACCTGCCGTCGCGCGAGCGCAACGTCGCGATGGTGTTCCAGAACTACGCGCTGTATCCGCACATGACGGTGTACGACAACATCGCGTTCGGCCTGCGGCGCCTGAAGGTGCCGGCCGACGAGATCGACCGCCGCGTGCGCGACGTCGCGCGCATCCTGAGCCTCGACGCGCTGCTCGAGCGCCGTCCGCGCGCGATGTCGGGCGGCCAGCAGCAGCGCGCGGCGATCGCGCGCGCGATGATCAAGACGCCCGCCGTGTTCCTGTTCGACGAGCCGTTGTCGAATCTCGACGCGAAGCTGCGCACGCAGTTGCGCGGCGACATCAAGCGGCTGCACCGGCGGTTGAAAACGACCACGCTGTACGTCACGCACGACCAGCTCGAAGCGATGACGCTCGCCGACCGCGTCGTGCTGATGCGCGGCGGCCACATCGAGCAGATCGGCACGCCGGCCGAGCTGTACGGCCAGCCGCATACCGTGTTCGCGGCCGGCTTCGTCGGCACGCCCGCGATGAACTTCGCGGACGGCACGATCGAGCGCGTCGGCACGAACGTGCTGCTCGACTGCAATGGCGCGCGCTGGCCGCTCGCGTCTTCACGCTTCGCGCGGCTGCAGGACGGCCAGCAGGTGAAGGCCGCGATTCGCCCGAATCACCTGCGGCTCGTCCCCGACGGCGATCCGACCCCGAGCGCGCTCACGCTGACCGGCACGGTCGAACTCGTCGAGCTGCTCGGCGCCGAGGCTCTCGTCACGCTGGACTGGCGCGGCCTGCCGTGCGCGGCACTCGTGCCGGCCCCGATGGCCCCGACGCCGGGCGCCGTGGTAGCGTTGCGCTTCGACGAAGAAGCCCTGCATCTGTTTGACGCCGGCACCGAGCGCAACGTCTCGCTGCCGGAGGCGAACCCGATCGCGCACGCGGCGGCGCCGGCGGCCGCGACGCGCGCCGCGCCGCCTGCCCCGACGGGCTGGTCGATGTCCCGTTCGTAGCACGCCGGCACACCCCGACGGAGCACACGATGAACCCGGATCTCGAGATCGTTCCCACCCACCGCGACGAATCGTTCCGCGCGTGGGTCCACGACTATCCGCATTCGGTCGCGAAGTGGCACTTCCATCCCGAGTACGAGATTCACCTGATCCAGGCGTCGCGCGGCAAGGTGTTCGTCGGCGACCACATCGGCGATTTCGGTCCGGGCAACCTGATCGTCACCGGGCCGAATCTGCCGCACAACTGGGTCAGCGAACTCGCCGGCGGCGAACGCGTGCCGTCGCGCGACGTCGTGCTGCAGTTCTCGCGCGATGCGATCGAGAAGATGGTCGGCGCGTTCAGCGAATTGCAGCCGGTGATCGACCTGATCGACGACGCGGCGCGCGGCGTGCAGTTTCCCGACCGCGTGGGCATCGAGGTCGCGCCGCTGATGCTCGAACTCGCGGACGCGCACGGCTGCCGGCGCGTCGAGATCCTGATGTCGCTGTTCGACCGGCTGTCGTCGTGCCGCGAGCGGCGCGTGCTCGCGGGGCCCGGCTATCGCAGCGACGCGCAGCACTACATGTCGTCGACCATCAACCAGGTGCTGTCGTACCTGCAGCAGAACCTGCCCGGCATGCTGCGCGAAGCCGACGTCGCAGCGTTTGCCGGCATGAGCGTCAGCACCTTCACGCGGTTTTTCCGGCGTCACACCGGCTCGTCGTTCGTGCGCTACCTGAACCGGCTGCGCATCAACGAGGCCTGCGAGCTGCTGATGTTTTCCGACCTGACGGTGACCGACATCTGCTACCGGGTTGGCTTCAACAACCTGTCGAACTTCAACCGTCAGTTTCTCGCGATGAAGCAGGTGCCGCCGTCGAAGTTCCGCGCGCTGCACCGGCTCAACGAACCGCACGGCCACGACGACGCGCCGCCCCTGCGGCGCGCGCCGCCGCGCGCCCCAGACAGGACGCTTCATACGTGACATATCTCGGCATCGATCTCGGCACGTCCGAGGTCAAGGTTCTCCTCACCGATTCCCGATCGGTCCCGCTCGCGACCGGCTCGGCCACGCTGTCGATCAGCCGGCCGCATCCGCACTGGTCCGAACAAAGCCCGCAGGCGTGGTGGCACGCGATGCTCGACGCGATCGCGTCGGTGCGCGCCGCGCACCCGGCCGGCTTCGCCGCGCTGCGCGGCATCGCGCTGTCCGGCCAGATGCACGGCGCGACGCTGATCGACCGCGCGGACCAGGTGCTGCGCCCCGCGATCCTGTGGAACGACACGCGCGCCGGCACCGAATGTGTCCAGCTCGAGGCGCTGGTACCGGAATCGCGCGCGATCACCGGCAACATGGCGATGCCCGGCTTCACCGCGCCGAAGCTGCTGTGGCTCGCGAAATACGAGCCGGCCGTGTTTCGCGCGGTGCACAAGGTGCTGCTGCCGAAGGACTACCTGATCTGGCGCCTGTCCGGCGAATTCGTGTCCGACCTGTCCGACGCGTCGGGCACGCTGTGGCTCGACTGTGCGCGCCGCGACTGGTCCGACCGGATGCTCGCCGCGACCGAGCTGTCACGCGCGCAGATGCCGCGCCTCGTCGAAGGCAACGCGGCCGCCGCGCAGTTGCGCGACGCGCTGCGGCGCGAATGGGGCATCGCAGGGCCCGTGACGATCGCCGGCGGCGCCGGCGACAACGCGGCGTCCGCCATCGGCATGGGCGTCACGGGCGCCGGCAGCGGCTTCCTGTCGCTCGGCACGTCGGGCGTGCTGTTCGCCGGCAACGACCGCTTCGCGCCGAACCCGGACGCCGCCGTGCACGCGTTCTGTCACTGCGTCGAAGGGCGCTGGCACCAGATGAGCGTGATCCTGTCGGCCGCCGCGAGCCTCGACTGGCTCGCGCGCGCGCAGGGCACGACCGCCGGCGCGCTGGCGGCGCGCGCCGAACGCGCCGATCCGGCCCGCGCGCCGCTGTTCCTGCCGTATCTCGGCGGCGAGCGCGCGCCGCACAACGACGCGCATGCGCGCGGCGTGTTCTTCGGGCTGTCGAACGAACACGACGCCGACGATCTCGCGTATGCGGTGATGGAGGGCGTCGCGTTCGCGATGGCCGACGGCTACGACGCGCTGCGCGCGGCCGGCACGGCGCTCGACGCGGTGTCGTTCATCGGCGGCGGCTCGAAGAGCGCGTTCTGGGCGCGGCTGTGCGCAAATGCGACCGGGCTCGCGATGCAGCGGCATGCGGACGGCGCGGTCGGTGCGGCGCTCGGCGCCGCGCGGCTTGCGCGCCTTGCGGCGACGGGCGACACCCTGGCGGAAGTCTGCGTCGCGCCGCCCGTCACGGAGACGGTCGTGCCCGATGCCGCTTCGGTCGATCTGCTGGCGGGGCGGCTCGCGCGCTATCGACGGTTGTATCGCGCGCTGCGGGACGAGTTCGCGGCCGCCGACTGAGCGCTCGCGCGATCGCGCTTGACCCGGCCCTTGGGATCGCCTTTATGCTGACCGCAACGAATCGACGGCAAAGAGGTGACGGATGGGTACGGACACACCCCGTTTGAACGCATCGGCCGCCGCCGCGCGGCTCGGCGTCTCGGTCAAGGCGCTGCGGCTGTACGAGCGGCACGGCCTCGTCACGCCGGCGCGCACGCCGGCCGGATACCGCGCGTACGGCCCGGAAGAGCTCGCGCGTGCCGCCGACATCGCGGCGCTGCGCAAGCTCGGCCTCGGTCTCGCGCAGGTGACGAGCGTGCTCGATGGCGACGCGCGCAGTCTCGATGCCGCGCTGGCCGCTCACGAAGCGGCGCTCGATCACGGGATTCAGGCGCTCGTGAGCAAGCTCGACGGCGTGCGCGCGATGCGCGCCGGCCTCGCGCGCGGCCGGATGCCGGCCGACGGCGAACTGACGCGGCTGCTCGGCGAAACGGACGCGGGTGTCGCGTTCAGCCTGCCGTGGCCGTGGGGCGGCGAACGGTTCGAGTGTCGCGATATCCGGCCGTTGAACTACATCATCGGTTCGCTGGGGAGCGGCAAGACGCGGCTCGCGCTTCAGTTGGCCGACGCACTGCCCGGCGCCGTGTTCGTGGGCCTCGATCGGCTGGACGACGATTATGCGGCGGCATCCGCTGCATTGCGCGCCGATCCGGCACTGAAGTCGCGCGTCGACCGCACGTCGGCGTTGCTCGCCGGCCGGGGCGCGACACCGTCGGCGGCGCTGACCGCGCTGCTCGTCAGCCTCGAAGCGGAAAGCCCGCGCGTGCGGATCGTCGACATGATCGAGCACGGCCTCGACCGGGCCACGCAGTTGGCATTGATCGCGCATCTGCGCGAATGTGCGGCCGTCGGCATGCGGCCGCTGTTCCTGTTGACGCGCTCGACGGCGATCCTCGATCTGGCAGCGGTCGGCCCCGACGAAACCATCCTGTTGTGCCCGGCCAATCACAGCCCGCCTGCGCGCGTGGCGCCTTACCCGGGCGCGCCCGGGTATGAAGCGGTGGCCACGTGCCTCGCGGCGCCGGAGGTCCGGGAGCGGATCGCACGGCGGCCGGAAGCGCGCGCCATCATGCTTCGTGCGGAGCGGGAAATGAACCTGTCGCGACCTGTCCGTCGGAGAACATGATGGCACGCGACAAGCGGGTAGAAATCGACCTCGACGTCGCAGGAACCTGACATGGATTCGCATCCGGATCGACGCGATCGGACAAGTTCGCTGCCTGCCGGGCGTTATCGGGACACGTCGGCAAGTCGTCTTGTCCGGATGGCCAAAATCGCGCGCAAACGGTCATTCACGTGCAACATGAAGGACATCCGAAAGCGTTCGTTTCGGGTATCGTCCACCTCTCCTGCCAGCACGCCACATGACCGCAAATGGAAACAGTACCGGCCCGGCCGATCTCGGCCCCTGCGACGCGATGAGCCGATTTCGCATCACATACGACGGGCCCACGCTCGATTCGTCCGAGATGGACGTGCGCGAACTCGCGCCCGCGCTGCTCGCCTTCGGCGATTTGCTCGACGCGTCGACGCGCGCACTGTGCGGCGATCAGGTCCGGCCACAGGTCAACGTGCGCGGCAGCTTCAAGACCGGCAGCTTCGGCATCGACTTCACACTCGCGACCTCGCTGCTCGGCCGCATGCGCGACATGCTGAGCGGCAACGAAGGCACGGCGCTCGCCAATGCGGTCACGATCCTGACCGCGCTCGGCATCGCCGCACCCAGGGCGAGGAAGGGGCTTTTCGCCGTCCTCAAATGGCTGCGCGGGCGCGAGATCACGCACGTGCGGATGCAGGATCACACCGCGGTGCTGGACGTCGACGGCGACACACTCGAAATCGACCTGCCCGTGCTCACGCTGCTGCGCGACGTCCGCGTTCGCCGCGCCACCGCGCAAGTGCTTGCGCCGCTCGCGCGCGAAGGCATCGAGATTTTCGCGGCCGGCACCGACACGGAGGTGTACGAGACGGTCACCCGCGACGAGATTGCATGGTTTCACGCGCCCGATCCAGCCGATTCGCTCCTGCTCGACGAGCATCGCAAGATGGCGTTCTCGATCGTGTCGCTCGCGTTCAAGGACGACAACAAGTGGCGCCTGTACGACGGCACGTCGACGATTCACGCGACGATCACCGATGCCGGCTTCCTGTCGCGCGTGAACAACAGCCAGATCAGTTTCAGCAAGGGGGACGTGCTGTTGTGCAATGTCCGTATGCAGCAGTGGCAAACTTCGGACGGCGCAAAAACCGAGTACGAGGTCACGAATGTCCTCGAACATCGCCCGGCCGGCCTGCAGATTCCGTTGCCGGGCCTGTGATCCACGTCGAAGCCTCGCGCCCGACGCAACCGCTCATCACTCATGAAACCGGCGATCCATCTGCGTACCGCCTCCAGGGAAGATCTCCCGTTCCTGCTGACGCTCCGTCAGCTCACGATGACCGAGCACCTGCAGCGCGTCGGCGCGCCGACCGACGATGAAGCGCACGACCGGCGCATCCGCGCGAACTTCGACGACGCGATGATCGTCTGCGAAGGCGCCGACGCCATCGGCCTGCTGAAGGTGACGCGCGCCGCCGGCGAATGGCACGTCCATCAGATCCAGATCCTCCCCACGCGCCAGGGGCAGGGAATCGGCGAAGCCGTGCTGCGCGCACTGCTGACCGACGCGGCACGCGAGCGCGTGCCGGTGTCGCTCAGCGTGCTGCACGGCAACCCCGCGCGGCGGCTCTACGAGCGACTCGGCTTTCGCGTCGTGTCGGACACCGACACGAGCGCGAACCTGATCTGGCACGCGTGACGCCCGGCGATTGGTCGCCGTCGCGTTACTGCGTGATCTTCGCGTCCTTCACCAGATTGCCGATCATCTGCGCACTCGCCTTCTCGGCCGCGATCGCCTGCAACTGCTGCTGAAGCGTCGGCTTCACGGTTTCGAAAGCCGGCACCTGCGTCGGCCGCTTCGCATCCAGCTTCACGATCGCCCGCACGCCGTCGACCGGAATCGAATCCTTCGTCACCGCGCCGACCGTCAGTTTCTCCAGTGCCTGCGCGACGGGCAGCGGCAACCCGGCCGTCTTGCCTTCCGCCGCCGGCGTGCTGAAGCTCACCCACGGCAGCTCGCCGCCGGTATCGCGGCTCGGCGCCACGCTGTACTGGCGCGCGAGCCCGTCGAACGACTTGCCCGCTTTCAGCTCGCTCAGCACGGTCGCCGCCGCGACCGGATCCTTGACGACGATCACGCGCGGTTTGTATTCGTTCTTGCCGAGCGCGGCGACGAGTTCGTCGTAACGGGCCTTGACCTGCTCGTCGGTCACCGGCTCCGGCTTCACATTGTCGCGCAGATACAGTTGCACCTCGGCCGTCACCTTCGCCTGCTGCATCGCCGCCTTGACCTCGGGCTTGTCCGCGTAGTTCGCCTTCTCGGCCGCCTGCTGAACCAGCACGCGCGTGATCAACTGATTCTTGATCGCCTGGCGGATCTGCGGCGAATCGGGCTGCCCGGACGCGCGCAGCAGCGTATCGACGTCGGTCTGCGTGATCGGCGTGCCGTTGACGGTCGCGACGGTCGCGGCCGTCTGTGCGTGGACGGGGCCGCTCAGTGCGCCGGCCAGCGCGACGATCGTCAACAGGCGGTTCGGTGTCGTTTTCATTTTCATCGGGTTGTCACTTCGAGCATGAGAAACGCGGCAGGAGGCAGCCGCGCCCGTTCATCGGGCACGCCCGCGCAGCATCCGCGGGGGTCGCTGTCATTGTGCACGGAACCGCGTTCGTGCGTCGGGAGGTTGGGGATCCAGATCCTCCCGTCGCGGCAAGGATGCCGCATCGGCGAAGCCGTGCTGCGCGACCTGCCGGCCGAAACCGCACGCGAGCACGTACCCGTATCGCTCGGCGTGCTGCACGGCAATCCCGCACGGCGGCTCTACGAACGGCACGGGGTCCGGCTTGCGGCGGAAACGGAACGCAGTGCGACGCTGATCTGGAGCGCGTGACGTTGCGCGGCCCCGTCGGCGGTCGGCGAAACCCGTAGTTGTCGAGCGCCCCCGCAAAAAACACGGGCCCTCCCGCCGGAAGGGCCCGCTTCCACATCGCCCACTCGAACGATCAGTCGTCGTCGCGGCTCGCGACCTTCTGCGTCACGCCGCGCAGCTTCGGATACGGCCGCGCGCCCATCATCCCCTTCCACAACACGCGGTTGAACTGATCCGCCGGGACCTCGTCGGCATCGTCGAAGTCGAACTTCGCCGTCACCTTCGCCCAGTACGCGGCGTCATGCGTCGGCGTGACGTCCGGGCCGGCCGCGTATCGCAGCGGGTTCTCGCCCGCCTCTTCGGCCACGCGCAGCCCGGTGCCCTTCAGCGCCGTCGACGCGACGGCCGTATAGCTCCACGATGCCGGGCCATGCACGTCGAACACGTCGGTCATCGGCCGCTGGTACGCGGTATTCAGGTTCATGTGCTGCGTGCCGAGCACGTCCTCGATGGTCCGCAGCGCATTGACCTGGCTGTAGCGCGTACGGATCACCGCGCCCTGCTTCACATACGGCCCGACGATGTACGCGGGCCCGCGGTGCGAATCCACGTGATCGGGACCATCCTGCACGTCGTCCTCGGTCACGACGATCAGCGTGTCGTTCGCATACGGGCTCTTCGCCACGGCCTCGACGAGCCGGCCGACGGCCAGGTCGTTGTCCGCCTGCTGCGTTTCCGGCGTATTCACGCCGGCGAACGCCGTGCCGAACGCGCCCATGTGATCGTGCGACAGGCGCACCAGCGACAGCGTCGGCAGGTTGCCGCTCGCGACGTACTGGTCGAACTCGCGTTTCCACTCGTTGAGACGCCACTGATCCGGATACGTCTGGTCGAAGCCGCGGAAGTACACGTCGGTCATCGGCGCGAGCCGCGGGTCGAGCGCGGCGGCCTGCACGACGCCGGCCGCGTGCGGATCGACGATCGGGTTCGCGGCCGTGCCGATGCTGCCGATGTTGTTCACCAGGAAGCCGTAGTTGCGGACGGTGCCGCCGCCGGCCAGCACCGCGTCGAAGATATAGCCGCGCTGGCGGCCGAACGGCGCATCGGACGACGCATGGTTGCCGGTGCCGGGCAGCAGGTTCGCCGCGCCGCCTGGCAGGGCCGCCGCCGCGTTGCTGTAGTTCGTCGTGCCGGCCGGGCCGGCCGCCGCGTCGCGCTGCTGAACCGTTTCCCAGTTGACCGGCACGCTGCGGTTGGTGCCTTCGCTCTCGTACGACAGGCCGCGATTGACCGCCGCGTAATTGATCTGCTGGGTGATCGTCTCCGTGTTGGTGACGCGCCCCTGCAGCGCCCACGACCAGCCGTCCATGCTGCCGTCGCCCGGGTTCATGAAATTGTCGAGCGTCACGAACTGGCTCGCGAGACGATGGAAGTTCGGCGTGATGTTGCGGCCGAACTGGGCCAGCCGCGGATCGCCGTCGGCGCCGTTGCCGATGTCGCCGAGCACCTGGTCGAACGTGCGGTTTTCCTTGACGACGTAGATCACGTGCTTGATGTGACGGCGCAAAAAGCCCATCACTTCGTTGTCGCGGTCGTTGTCTTCCGGACGATAGAAGTTGTTGCGCGCGGCCTGTTGCGTGAGCATCGGCAGTTCACGGGCCGCCGGCACCGGCGCGCTCACGAGCGACGCCCGCTCGAGCTGGAACTGGTATTCGTTCGATGCGCGCGACGCGGCTGCCTGCGCCGGCGTTGCGCCGAACAGATGATCCGGGTTCGGGCCGGTCGTACTCTTGCCGTTCACGACGTACATCCACGTGCCGTCGGCACTGAACGTCACGTCATGCGGTTCGAACGCGGTCGGGATCAAGCCCGTGACGCGATACGCGCGCTCGCCGACGAGCGGAATGACGGCGATTTCGTTCGCGCCGGCGTTGGTCGCATACAGCGTGCGGCCGTCACGCGACAGGGTCACCGCGTACGTTGCCGCGCCCGTATGTGCCTGGCCGTGCGCAAGCACGCCGGCCGGCGCGCGTGCATCGATCCGGTTCACGACCGCGTTGCTGTTGGTGTCGATCACCGCGACCTGGTCGGCGTTGTCCTGCGCGACGAACAGCATCGACTGCGACGCGTCGAGCGTCATGCCGAGCGCGTTGCCATCCAGCTTGATGCGTTTCACGAGGCGGCCATGCGACGGCGACGATACGTCGACCGCGACGATTTCACGATCGCGATCCGACGATACGTATGCGACGCCGTTGCCCTTCATGACGACCGCGAACGGGAACGTGCCGCCGGCATCGCCGCTGCGGCCTTCGTTGCCGGAGAAGAACGGGCGCAAGTCGTGCTCGTAGCGCACGCTGCCCGTCGCGGTATCGATCACGCTGATCGAATCGTTGTAGTTGTTCGCGACGACGAGCGTCTTGCCGTCGGCCGACAGCGCGAGCCCGGCTGCGTTCGGCTGCACGCGGATGCCGACGCCCTTGCCGCCGTGACCGAGCGCGATCGTGGTGGACAGCGCCCACGCGCCGCCGCGCTGTGCATACACGTAGACCGCATCGTCGCTGCCGCCGGTCGCATAGAGCGTGCCGCCGTCGTGCGAAAACACCAGGCCGACGAACGCGTTGGTCTGCTGGAGCACTTGCTTGAGCACCGGACGCGCCTTGTTCGCGCCCGCGACGTCATACAGGAAGATGAATTGCGTCGACGCGGCGGTATCGACCGAACCGTCCGGCTTGTACAGCGAGTTCTGGCCGGCGGTGATGATCGCCAGCGTCTTGCCGTCCGGGCTCAGCTGCGAGCGCACGGCCTCCCCTGCGACGAAATGCGGATAGGCCGGCAGCCCGGGATTCAGGAACTGCTGGACCGCGCCGCGCACGGCCAGCGGCGTGACGAACTGGCCGCTCGGCACGCGGGCGGCATCGGCGGCGTTGAACCCGTCCGCGTATGCATGCGATGCGAGCAGCACGGCCGACATGATGGCGCCGAGCCGGAGCGCGCGCTTGACCTGGACATTTCTCATAGGAATCCTCTGTACTGGTGGGGGCGAGTATCGTCTGACGTATCCGGCATGATCCTGGCGTCGTCTGGCCGTATCGCACGGCGGCGGGAGCCCGTGCCAATCGATCGAAATACGTTGCGTCGGCGAGCGCCGACGTGCCGGCATTACATCGCCGCCCAATGTCAAGCACGTGACCGGTTCCATTGCGGACCGGACAATTACACATCGTTACAGCGAA
Source organism: Burkholderia sp. BE12 (assembly GCF_002959955.1). NCBI lineage: Bacteria > Pseudomonadati > Pseudomonadota > Betaproteobacteria > Burkholderiales > Burkholderiaceae > Burkholderia > Burkholderia sp. BE12. Next base: position 273,545 of record NZ_PREY01000004.1, read on the forward strand.
GGCGTTTCGATGACAGCCACCGTACTGTCATCGCCCAGATCGACGCTGCCCCGTCACGGTGTCCATCGATAAACGGTGATGCTGTTCCCCTTCACGTTGTTCTTCGTCACCACGTATTCGCCGTTCGTGCGCCGATACGCGCGCACGCTGTACATCGCATCGATCGCGCTGCTCGTATCCACGGTCGCCGGGCTCGCGTTGACGAGCGTCGTGTCGAGATTCCCGGTGTCGAGGTTGAACGCATCGATGTTCGGCCACAGCGGCCCGCTGCTGCTGAACCAGTAGCCGACGAACAGGTGGTTGCCCGCCGCGTCGATCGATTTCGCGCCGCTGTGCGGCAGCGTGATCACCGGATTCGGTTTCGTCGTGTTGCCCGCGAGCCAGCCGTGATACACCTCGATGCGCGTGCCGATCGACGTCCAGTCGTTGCTGCCGACGGCGCCCTGCGCGAGCACCATCGTGTCGCTGTCGGCGAGATAGACGATGCGCGTGAGCGGCTCGATGCTCGCCGGAATCGGCGTCGGCACGCCCGGCCCCCACGACGGCTTGCCGCTTGCATCGAAACCGGTCAGCGGATAGTGATAAATGGCGCCGGTCTTGTCGAGGCCGGCCCATACGCCGCCCCGGCTGTCGAGGCTGAAGCCGGCCGACACGCGCCGCGTCGTGTTGAACGCGGCGCCCGGGATCGATCCATCCGGAATCGCGACGTAGCCGTTCGCCGCGTTGAAGTGATAGAAGTAGAAGACCGGCGGATTCTGGCCGGCCGCGACGAGGATCCGGTTCGCGCCGACCGACGTGAGCAACCCGAAATGTTCGTCGCGCTGCGTGTCGCTCATGTTGATGCGCGGGTCCGACGGATACGTGAACGGATCGACGGTGTTCGCGACGAACTTGCCGCCCGCGCTGCCGCTGTATATGTGCGTGCCGCCGTAGAACAGCGCGCCGTCCGTGACGGGGTCCGGCGCGGCGATGCCTTCGAAGTTCAGCGACTGCAGCGTCCAGCGCAGGTTGCCGCTGCTGCCGTACGCATGAATGTCGGTCGCGCCGTTGCGGCCGAGATCCCAGCTCCCGCCCCACGGGTTGTTGAGCACATAGAGGTTGCCGCCGGTGTCCTTGCCGATCCCGACGATGCGTGTGAAGCGTTGCGCGCCGACCTGGCCCTTGACGCCCGTCGTCGTGTCGAGATAGCCGCCGCGTACGCCGAACGTGCCGGCCAGCGCGGCCCGGCCCGATATCGAATAACGCTTGATGTTCTGGTCGGGGCCTTCGTCGCCCACCAGCAGCTGCCCGGCCGCCGCATCGACATACAGCGCCGACGGGTGCGAGCCGGCCGGCATCCGGATCGTATTCAGCAGCGCGCCGGCCGGGCTGAAGCCGACGATCGAGCCCGCACTCTTCTGCGCGACCCACACGTTGCCTGCGCCGTCCACCGCGAGCGCGCCCGGCGCCGACACGCCGATGTCCCGCTGCCACACGCCATCGGTGGTGAACACCCGCACCCGATTGCCGTAGAAGTCGCTCGCATAGAGCAGCGAGCCGGCCGTCGCGAGGCCGGTGACGACGTCGATGCGCGGCTGGTTGGTCGCCGCGCTGATCTGGATGACGCGGTCGCGATACTTCGTCGCGCGGTTGTAGCGCCCCACCGCGCCGCTGCCGTACGTCTTGCCGGGCTGCAGCGCGACGAACAGCGACGTTGCGTTACCGGTGATCGCACTGCCCTGGAATTCCGAATGCGCGCCGATCGAGCCGACGCTCTTGCCGTTCTGGTAGATCGCGACGCCGCCTTCATCCTCGTCCCACATCGACGCCGTGTAGATCACGCCTTCGGGCGCGACCCACATCGAACGCGCGACGTTGCCGACGTGGGCGGCGAGCGTACCGTAGGTATTGGCGATCCAGTCGGTGGTATTGCCCGCGTATCCGGCCGGCGCGATCGTAGCAATCGCGGCGGCGAGCAGCACGGCCTGAATCGGTTGTCGGGCGACCATGGCGGATGCTCTCCTGAATGGTGGCGTCATTCACATGAAGGGGCGGCCGGATGGTTTGAAAATCGGTCACGCGTAAATACTTCCGCTGAATCATCCGGCCCGGTCGGTATTACATCGGGCGCGCATTCGATACTCGGCCACGCCGAGCATAACTTCATATAAATCGAAAAAAATTGCGGACCGCCCGCGCAGACGCGTGTCTCCGACGCAGTGAACGTTCACTTACGGCGGGATTCGATATCGGGAAAATCAGGCTTTTGCCTTCGGGAATAAAGCCGCTGATTCGGGTGCGACGTATCGATAGGGCAAAGGCGGAGATAGCGGAGAGGGATTCGGCGAATCGGGTAAATCGCCGGATGCGGTCAAGGGAATGACCAGCGGAGCGTATCGCGCGCCGGCCGGAATTCATGTCGAATCCCGGCCGGCTTACATCATTTATCGGGACGAGGACATCACGCGGACGTCGCCGTCTCCCGCACTTCCGCCTGTTTGATCCCGGCGTCGCCATCCGAATCCGCGTCGTCGCGCGGGTCGCCGAGTTGCCCTTCCCACTTCGCGACCACGGCCGCCGCGATCGAGTTGCCGACGGCGTTGGTGGCCGAGCGCCCCATATCGAGGAACATGTCGACGCCCATGATCAGCAGCAACCCCGCTTCGGGCAGGTTGAACTGGTTGAGCGTCGCCGCGATCACGACCAGCGACGCGCGCGGCACGCCCGCCATCCCCTTCGACGTCACCATCAGCATCAGCAGCATCGTGATCTGCGTGCCGAGCGGCAAATGGATGCCGTACACCTGGGCGATGAACAGTACCGCGAACGTGCAGTACATCATCGAGCCGTCGAGGTTGAACGAATAACCGATCGGCAGCACGAAGCTCGAGATCTTGCGGTTCACACCGAAGCGATCGAGCGCGTCCAGCAGCTTCGGATACGCGGCCTCGGAGCTGGCCGTCGCGAACGACAGCAGGAACGGCTCGCGGATCAGCCGGATCAGCGTGAACGCGCGCTTGCCGAGGAACGTCACGCCAGCCAGCGTCAGCACGGCCCACAGCAGCGCGAGCGCCAGATAGAAGCTCGCCATGAACTTCGCGAACGTGAGCAGGATGCCGAGCCCTTCGGTCGTGATCGTCGACGCCAGCGCCGCGAACACCGCGACCGGCGCGAACCCCATCACCGCCCCCGTCACCTTCAGCATGACCTGCGCGAGATCGTCGATCACGGCGGTCAGGCGCTTGCCCGCTTCGCCGAGCGCGGACAGCGCGGTGCCGAAGAAGATCGAGAACACGACGATCTGCAGAATTTCGTTGTTCGCCATCGCCTCGGCGATCGACTTCGGCACCAGGTGCACCACGAAATCCTTCAGCGTGAACGCGCCCGTCTTCAGGTTGAGCGCCGCATCGGCGGCCGGCAGCGGCAAGCTCAGGTGGCTGCCCGGCTGCAGGAGCGTCGCGGTCAGCAGACCGAGCAGCAGCGACGTGAACGACGCGATGAAGAACCAGCCGAACGCCTTGACGCCCACGCGGCCCACCGCGCCGCCGTCGCCCATCTGCGCGATGCCGACGGTCAGCGTCGCGAATACCAGCGGCGCGATGATCATCTTGATCAGGCGCAGGAACACGTCGGACAGCAGCGACACGTAACCGGCGACCTCCTTCGCCATCTTCGGGTCGGGAAACGCGCTGTGGCAGGCGTAACCCACGGCGATACCAAGAATCATCGCGACAACGATGTACTTGGTAATGTTGTGCTTCTTTTTCATTAGTGATCCAAATTACAAAGCATGTGTTGCCAACGGCTGGCCAATCATTCGCGTTCGCCTGCGAATCGAAACCCGTGTCGCCAAGCGGGCGACCTGTCCGCTTCGGGCGGTCGCCTGGACGGACAGGGGGGGGCATTCTAACGCAAATGGCCCGTCGGCTTACAAATCTGAAAGCGGCATCGGTTGATTTGCATCCTGGTGTCGCCGCGAAGGGGCTGTGTCGCAGTCCGGGCCTGTTCCCCTCGCGGCCGGATGCCGGGGGATTTCGCATTGCAGGTAAGAGACCCGTCGGGATCAAATCCGGGCGCCGCCCTGCCGGCCACGATCGCGGGAGGTCGTCACGCACGAAGCGACACGATCCAGCGATCGCGACACATTCGCACAAAGATGCGCAGACCTCGACACTACGGCACGTAACCGGTCTGTAATATTTGGAAATGATTCGCGTTGGCGCCATGTCTTGACGTCAACACGCAATCTCGAGCCGGAAACGCGGCACCGCGTTCGCGTCATTGCTTCCCTTCCATCAGGTCGAGTCCTTCACTTCATCAGTAATCCTTTGAAATGAAGGACGGAGAAAAAACGGCATCGTGATGAACATTCTGTACACCAACTTCCACGGCGATTATGGCGGTGGCCAGGACACCTACGTTCGCGATCTCGCCGTCGCGATGAGCCGCCGTCACCGCGTGACCGTGGCGTCGCCGCAAGGGAGCCGCCTGTCGCGACTGCTGCAGGACAGCCCTGACGTGGGCATCTTCGACATGGAGTTCAAGCCGCGCTGGAACCGGCTGTGCCGGGAGATCCTGCGGCTGCGTCGGCAGATCGTCGCGGAGCGCTTCGACGTGATCCATGTGAACGGGTCCGCCGATCACCGGCAGGTGATGCTGGCGCTGCTCGGGTGCCGGCATCGGCCCGCGGTCGTACTGACCAAGCACAACACCTATCGCGCCGACAGCTTCGGCAACCAGTTGCGCGCGCGGCTGGCCACCGACCACACGATCGCCGTCAGCGACTACGTCGCGAGCATGCTCGCGCTGCGCTCGCCGTACGGAAACGTCACGGTGGTCAAGCACGGTGTGCGCCGGCCGGCTGCCGAACGACTTGCGGGCGACGAGATCCGCCGCCGCAAGATCGCGCTGTTCGGAGTGGCCGGCGCGGACGCGATCGTGCTCGGCAGCAGCGCCGGCACCGCGCCGGAAAAAGGCTGGATGGACCTGATCGCGGCGCTCGGCCGCCTGCCCGAAGCCGAGCGCGAGCGGTTTCGCGTGCTGCTGGTCGGCGCGCAGCCGTCCGGCGAGCAGCGCGAGCAGCTCATGCGGCACGGCATGGCATCGCGCACCGCGTTCACCGGACGGCTCGACGATGTGCGGGCACCGTTCTCGATCATCGACGTGTCGTTCGTGCTGTCGTACCACGAGAGCCTGTCGTATGCGTGCCGCGAAGCGATGTCGCTCGGCTGTCCCGCGATCGTCACACGGGTAGGCGGCCTGCCCGAGAACGTCGAACCGGGCGTGGACGGCTGGGTCGTCCCGCCGCGCGAGCCCGCGGCGATCGAAGCGATCCTGCGCGCGATCGTGCAGGAACCCGGCTGCGTCCGTGCGATGGGACGCAGCGCGCGATTGAAAGGCAAGCGCGAATTCTCGTTCGACGCGTTCGTCGACGCGACCTTGTCCGTCTATCAGAAATCGGTTCGACACAACCCTTCCCGCTGGGTGACCGCCTTGAGACCCACTAAATGGCATTGAATATCTGGAAGAAGTACTGGGACCTGCGCACGCAGGAATGTCCGTGCGACGTGCATTTCGTCGAATGGCTGGAATCCGTGCGCCTCAAGGGCATCCGCATCTATCACTTCGGCACCGGCGGCCACCACCATGTCGGTGTCGAATGCGCGCGGCCGCACCTGAACAACGCCGTCTTCGGCGTGACGGCGTCGCCGAAGGAATACAAGTCGTATGTCGATCTCGTCACGCGCCAGCCCGAGGTGAGCAAGACCTACCTCGCGTATTTCGGCGATATCTACACGAGCAATTCGGGCCTGCTGCCGACGTTCGACGTCGTCACGCTGTTTCATCTGTGCGAGTTCCGCGATGAAGCGAACAGCCGCTACGGCGCGAAGACCGACGAAGCGGTGCTCGACCTGTTCGCGCGCCATACCGCGCCCAACGGCCACCTGCTGTTCTACAAGGGATCGTCGGCCTACCGGAAGGCCGAGCCGATCATCGCGCAGTGGGCCGCGCATGCCGATTTCGCCGAGGCTGGCGACTTCAAGACCCTGCGGATTTTCCGCAAGGCCGCGTAATCCCGCTTTTCTGCTTTCCTGCGATCCGCCGATGCTTGCGCGCACCCCACGCTATCCGATCCTGATGTATCACCAGATCCGCCCGCTGCCGCCGCCGACCGACCGGCTGCGCGGCCTGAGCGTCGCGCCCGACGCATTCCGCCGCCAGATGACGCTGTTCAAGCGGCTCGGCTACCGCGGCCTGAGCGTGCGCGAACTGCAGCCGTACCTGTGCGGGAAGCGGCGGGGAAAGGTCTTCGGCATTTCGTTCGACGACGGCTTTCTCAACGTGCTGACGCATGCGATGCCCGTGCTGGACGCGCTCGGGTTCACCGCGACCTGCTACTTCGTCGCCGGCCGGTTCGGCGGCGCGAACGACTGGGACGCGGGCGCCCCGACCGCGCGCTCGCCGCTGATGACGTGCGAGGACATGCTCACATGGCGCGATCACGGCCATGAAATCGGCTCGCATACGCTCGATCATGTCGCGCTGTCGTATGTGCCGCCGCCCGTATCGGACTTTCAGTTAACCGAATCGAAGCGGCAACTCGAAATGCTGAGTGGCCAGTGCGTCGAATCGTTCTGTTATCCATACGGTGATCTCGATGCACGCGTGCGCGACCAGGTCGTCGATGCCGGTTACGGCAATGCGACGACGACCCGGCGCGGATGTGCCGGTGCGGCCGACGATCCGTTTCTGTTGCCGCGGATCCCGGTGGCGGGCGGGGTCGGGGCTGTGAGGCTGTGGGTCAAGTGTTTGAAAGGGCGGGTTGGGGGGCGGCGGTAGCATGCGCCGGAGCGCGACTCATCCGTCAACGTCTCGATGCCCGTCCCTGCCAAGCGTGCGCAAGGCCGGGCGTCGCCGTCACGCCAAGCCGGAGAGCCTGCGAGCCGGAACGCACCGACGGGATGGCAAATCGTCCCGTCGGCCGCGTGTTCGCAGGGCGCATCGGCCCGGCTGTCCGTTACCGGTCGTACTCGAAGGATTCGGTGAAGAACGTGTCGCTCGCATCCGACCAGTTCAGGCTCACGAACGAGAAATCCGTGCTGCCTGCCCAGCCGGCCACCGACGGGAACGCGACGCCCTGATCGCCCGGCACGTTGAGCGTCACCGCCGCCCCCGGCTGGACCGGCGACGCCGATGCAACACCGTTGACGAACGTCGCCACGGTCTGCCCGGCCGCGGTTGCGCGAATCTGCACGTTGCCGCGCTTGACGAACGGCAACCCCGCTTTCGACGTCCAGCCCAGCGGGAAGGTCGCGCCACCCGCGAACGTGCCGGCGGAGCCCGGCGTCAGCTTGTCGCGCGTCGACTGCGCGAGATCGTGCCACGCGTACTGACGCAGCGCGTCGGGTGACGGCGACGGCATACGCACCCGCACCGTGTAACGCCTGGCCGGCGTCGACGTGTTGCCGTGCTGGTAGACGTCGATCGTATAGGCGCTGAACGGCTTGATGTCGGCCAGTTCGGCGGCGCTCAGTTGCGGCTTCGCCCACGCGGTATTGTTGCGCGGCGCGTCGCCGGGCCACGTGAACAGGCCCTGGTTGGCCGGGTCCTGCGCGACGCCGGCCAGACGGAAGTTGTTGCGGCACTGCGCACTCTTCGCCAGGGCGGCGAGCTGCGCCGGCGTCTGCCCGCTTGCGATCTGCGCACGGATGTTCAGCGTGTCGCAGGTGCCGCTCGACGGCTGGAGGAACACGCCGTTGCGCAAGCCGGGACCGTTGACGATCGCGAAATCCACCGCCGTGCCAGCCGCGTCGACGGTACCCACCTGAAGGTTGAGCGAATCGACGAATGCGTTGGTCCCCGTCGACGGATTGGCCGGATTCAACCAATCCCACTTCTGCGCATTCGCGTTGATCTTGCTCAGTACCGCGCGCTGATTGCCGATCACGCGCCAGCCGGTATCGCCATTCGCGAGACTGCTCGCCCGCACCGCGAGCTGAACATGCTGCTGCATGCCGTCGCGAATGCCGTCGCTGCGCGTCCACGCGAGCTTGACCCACATCGTGTCGCTGGCGACGACACGGATGACTTCCGGCAAGCTGAAGCTGGCGTTGTTCATCGCGTCGTCGGCCGCGATGCCCGGCGCGCCGCCGGCAACCGCACCGAACTCCTGGCCGACCGACATCCCGTTGTTGAGATACGTGGCGGGCACGCCGGCATTCAGCGCGCCGGACGCGACATCGTCGACGAAGATCTGGCCGCATGCCGATACGCTGCCGCCCGTGCGCGCAGCGCCGGTCGAACCGGCGAAACACTGGTTGAGCGCGCGCTGCAATGCCGCCAGATCGCTGGCGCTCGGCAGGTTCGACACCACCGCGCCATTGATCGTCGCGGCGGCCGGCAGGCTGGCCTTGTCGCTCGCCTGCGGCGCGACGCCGGGCGCGAGCTGAAGCTGCACCGGCGTATCGCTGGACGCGCCCGCCACCGAGCTGATCTGCACGCCGCCGTCCGGCAGGACGTTGATCTTCACCTGGTCGAGCAACCGGTCGAGCCCCGGCGCACCCGCGGTCAACGGGCCGGAAATCAGGTCGATGCCCGTGTTGCCGGTAGCGGCCAGCAGGTCGGCCAGCGCTGACGAATAGGCCTGCATCGTGCCGGCAACCGCCTGGGCCGTCACCTTGCTTTGGAGCAAACCGGTGTCGGCCAGCAGCTTCGTCGGATTGTCGCCGATGATCGTGGCGGCGATCGCGTTCGTGATCGGCGTGATGTTGATCGTCTGCGTGCCGGCCGTCGCGCTGAGCGCGATCAGCGTGGCCTGCGAATCGGCGACGTTGCCGAATGCGGACAACGCGAAAGGCGCGGTCAGGCCGGTCACCGTGCAATGAAACGCGCCGGTTGACGCATCGGCCGGGCAGTCGACCGTCTTGCCGGTCGCATCGACCAGTTTCACGGTGGCGGCCTGCATCGCAGCGCCGGCGGCCGCGACCCCGCTGACCGTCTGAGCCGCGGGTTCGCCCGGCGGCTGCGACGACGAACTGCCGCCACCCCCGCAAGCCGACAGGACGAGCGCTGCAATACCGGATACGACAGGCGTGAGTTTCATTGCGTTTCCCCCGACATCCTTCTGGTTGATGCGTGTCATATGCACTGCTCATGCACGCTGGACGGCGAGGATTCTCGCAAAGACGATTTTTGCGATCATCATTCAGGTGGATGAAAATCGGGAAATAACACCGCGTGAAACGTAAATAACCTGTGTTAGCCTGAAAAAAATTCGGTATTCGAAGCGATATCGTCAGACAAAATCCACATACGAAGATCGCGAAGCGACGGGGGGAAGCATGCAACGGGACGAACTCATCGGGGACCTCTACGAGGCCGCGCTGCAGCCGGACGGTTTTCTCGATGTTTTTCATCGGGTATCCGAATCGCTCGGCGCAAACGTATTTCACATGTTCAGCTGGGACGCCGCGCGCAATGCCCCGCAATTCTCGATCTATTCGCCGCGCGCGGAGTTCGACGAGATCATCGCTCTCTACGACCAGTATTACGGCGCGCTCGATCCACGCCGCGGCTTCGTCGAGAACGCACCGCTCGGCGAATTCGTTTGCTGTCAGGATCACCTCACCGACTGCGACGTCGAACGCAGCGAGTTCTTCCAGGATTTTCAGATTCCGTCGGGATTTCGCTACCTGATGGGGATTCGCTTCGCACGCCCCGGCAGCGACAACATTCTGCTCGGGTTACTCCGAGCACACGGCCGAACGCCGTATTCGTCGGAAGAACGTGCGGCCCTGACCCGTATGGCCGGGCATCTGCAGCGCTCGATCAACCTGTGGCGAGACGCGCGCGTGCTGCATCGCGACGCCGCGCTCGGCGCCGAATTGATGGAGGAGCTGGGTCTTTCCGTCTTTGCACTGGACAGGCACGCGCGCGTCGTCTTCGTTAACCGCGCGGCCGAGTCGATGCTGCGCGCCACCACCTGCCTCAGGCTGGAGAACGGATACCTGAGCGCGACGAGCGCGCCGCAGAACGATGCGCTCAAGGCGGCGTTGACGCGTGTCGCGAAGACCCGCAAGAGCGAGAGCCTTGCGCTTTCCGGCACGCGGGTGGCGGCGCACGAAATTTTTCTCGGCATTGCGGCACTGTCCGGACAAGCGCTCCATGCGACGTTCGGCGATGCGACGATACTGATCACGGTCAGGCGACGCGGCGCTACCCCGCTCGTCGTCGCACAACAGTTGCGGCAGTCGTTCGGTTTGTCGAGCGCCGAAGCCGCCGTCGCCGAAGCGCTCATCAACGGCAAGACGCCAGACGAATGTGCGGCCATCGCCGGCGTGTCGCTGGCGACGGTTCGCACCCAATTGCGGGCGATCTATGAAAAGACCCATTCGCGGAATCAGGCCGAAGCGGTCGGACGGATGCTTTGGGTGCTCCCGCAGCACAAGTGCAAGGATTGATACGGCGGAGTTGGGGGTAGTCGTATCAGGAGCGTGACCCGAGAAATGCAGGCTGCCGGAAAAGTTGTCTTTGGACCCTATGGAAATCAACGGATCGGACATCTTTTCCAAGACGGCCGCATGGTATTCGTCTCAGATTCCGCTGCCCACGACAGCGTCAGCGCCGCCACCGCCGGGCATCGGCGGTCTTTCCTGAATCCCCCGTCCGGAAGGTCTGCATGCGTGCCGCCGAAAATAGATCGCGACAGCATCATGAAATGCGCCCAAACTGCCTGACACGACGGCCGCGTCTGCGGCCGGTGAAATTGGGGAAACATTATGGCAAAGGGCCAAGCGCGTAGTAACCGAGAGGCGAAAAAGCCTAAGCAACCGAAGAAATTGCCGTCTCCCGTAGCAGGTACGTCATGGACGGCCGTTCCGAAGACCACCTCATCCGGCGAACCAGCAAAGAAGAAATAGCGGGCAACCGATCACGCAGACCAAGGTCTGCGTCTCTCTTACCTCCTCCACCCCTGCCTGTCGCAGCGCCATACGGATCGGCGACGGCAACACCCCACGCGCTCACCCGCTCCGGAACGAATTGCGCAGGTCGCGGATGACCTGCATGCGTTTGCTGTTATCCCGGCATGAGCCTCCACCCGTCGCGAAGTCCTCGCGCGGTTTCCTCGTCCGCGGTTTGTGCCGCTGCACCGGAATATCCGTCACACCGGCGGCCCATGGTGATGGCCGCGGGCACTCGACCGGGTCTCGTGCCGCTTCGGCTGCCATCGGTGGTCTCAGCGGCCGCATGCGCATTGACCCGCGGTAGCACACGACCGTTTCTTCGTTCCGTCCGTTTGCATCTGGTTGCGTGTGTTCAACCGCACAGAACGAGCGCCACCTCAGTCCGCACACGCCGCGCCTCGTCCGGCTGTCCCGAAGGAAGGACCGATCATGTCTCAACTCGACAAGCCGTGCATCGCTGCGACGATAGCGCGCGGTACGCCCTTCAGAAATATCACGCGTGCGAAGCATTTGCCTCGTCCATCGACACCATCGCCACCGCAGGACGGACGCTCATGAAAACACTCCTCCACTTCGCCGCGCGATTGCGTCCGCGCTCGCCGCCATGGACCGACACCGCGCCGGTGCGGGACGAACTGTTCGGGATTGAACGCCTCGAACAGCACGCGCAAAGCCTCGCGGCCGCGCAGCCGGTGACGGATCAACCGCCTGTCGTGCTGTCGCTGCACACGCGGCTCGACGACAACGCCGCCGTCCTGCTCGCCGCCTACCGCGCAAGCGCCAGAGAACTGGAGCGCGGCCATAGCGTGGTGCCCGCTGCCGAATGGCTGCTCGACAACTATCACCTGGTCGAAGAACAGATCCGCGAGATCCGCGATGATCTGCCTCCTGGTTATTACCGGCTGCTGCCGAAACTCTCGAGCGGTCCGTTCGCCGGCTACCCGCGCGTGTTTGGTCTTGCATGGGCGTTCGTCGCGCACACCGACAGCCACTTCAACCCGCAGATCCTGCGGCGTTTCATCGACGCCTATCAGCGGGTTCAACCGCTGACGATCGGTGAGCTATGGGCGGTCGCGATCACGCTGCGTATCGTGCTGATCGAGAACCTGAGACGCCTCGCCGACCAGATCACCGCCGGCCGGATCGCACGCGCCGATGCCGACGCACTGACCGAACGTCTGCTCGAATCGGGTAGCGCGCGCTCCGCGCTCGAAGCGGATATTTCGACGCGCTCGTCGGGCTTGCTGTCGGAACTGTTCGCGGCCCAACTCGCGAAGCGGCTGCGCGACCAGGACCCCCGCACGACGCCGGCGCTCGGATGGCTGGAGGAGCGGCTCAGGCAGCAGGGCTCGTCGGTGGAGGAAGTGGTGCTCCATGCGCAGCAGAGACAAGGCGCGTCCAATGTCACCGTGCGCAACGTGATCACCAGCATGCGGATGATTTCCGACATCAGCTGGACCGATCTGTTCGAAAGCGTGAGCCTCGTCGACGAACGGCTACGCGCGGGCAGCGCCTTCTCGGCGATGGATTTTCCGACCCGTAATCTGTATCGCAGCGCAATCGAGCAACTGGCACGCGGCTCGGCCTTTACCGAACTCGAAATCACCGACCTCGCGCTGCATCTGGCGCATACGACGGCCGGGCCCGCCACCGATTCCGCCCATGAAGAACGCACCGCGGACCCCGGCTACCACCTGATTGCCGAGGGACGGCGCGCGCTGGAAGACGCGATCGGCTTTCGTCCTCCGACAGGCTTGCGGCTCATGCGCTTCAACGTCCGCCTCGGCATCATCGGTTACGTCGGCGAGGTGATGGCGGTCGCTGCCATGCTGCTTGCGCTGGCATTGTGGGCGGTGTCGGCGCTAGCGCCGCAATGGCACGATCCCTGGGTGTTCGTGCTGTTCGCCGTATGCGGATTCCTGCCCGCCACGGAAATCGCCGTCGCGCTCGTCAACCGGACGGTGACCTGGAGTTTCGGTGCGAACCCGTTGCCGGCACTCGAACTGACAGCCGGCGTGCCGTCGTCGCTGCGTACGCTGATCGCGGTACCCATGCTGCTGACCAGCGAAGCCGATACGCGCGAACTCGTCGAACGTCTCGAGGTTCATCACCTGGCGGGCGCGGGCGGCGATCTATCGTTTGCGTTGCTGGCCGACGGGCTCGACGCCGATCAGGAGACCCTCGCCGGCGACGCGCAGCTGGTCGCCGTCGCCGCGGCTGCCATCGAAGCGTTGAACCACCGCTATGGACCGGGCCCGGGCGGCGACCGTTTCCTGTTGCTGGTTCGCCGACGCGTATTCAATGCAGGCGAAAACTGCTGGATGGGCTGGGAGCGCAAGCGCGGCAAGCTGCACGAACTCAACCGTTTGCTGCGCGGCGCGACCGACACCACGTTCGTGCCGATCGCCGGATACACGCCGCATGTGCCGCCTGATGTGCGCTACGTCATCACGCTCGATGCGGACACCCGGCTGCCGCGCGACGCCGCATTGCGCCTGATCGGCAAAATGGCGCATCCGCTGAACCGGCCGAGATTCAGCAGCGTCGAGCAACGCGTCGTGGGCGGATACGCGATTCTTCAGCCGCGCGTGACGCCTTCGCTGCCGGTAGGCCAGGAAGGGTCGCTGCATCAGCGCGTGTTCTCCGGCCCCAGCGGAATGGATCCCTATGCTGCTGCTGTCTCCGACGTTTATCAGGATCTGTTCGGCGAAGGCTCGTTTACCGGCAAGGGCATCTACGACATCGATGCATTCGAAGCTGCGTTGCAGGGCCGCGTGCCGGAGAACGCGTTGCTCAGTCACGACCTGTTCGAGGGTGTCTTTGCGCGTGCCGGGCTGGCATCGGATGTCGAGGTGGTCGAAGAAGCACCGGCTCGCTACGACGTGGTGGCGAAGCGTCAACATCGCTGGACGCGCGGCGACTGGCAGTTGCTGCCGTGGATCGTCGGGCATCGTCGCCGGGACCGTCAGGCGATGCCATTGATCGGCCGTCTCAAGATGCTCGACAATCTGCGCCGCTCACTGATTGCTCCGCTGCTGGTCGCCGGGCTTGCGCTGTGCTGGCTCATGCCGCTGCCTGCGGGGATTGCCGGCGTGGCGTGGATGCTATGCGTGCTCGCGATTCCTGCCTTCCTGCCGACCGTGTTCGCGATCCTGCAGCGTCGCACAGGGGTTCGTCTGCGCAGCCGCCTTCGTACGCTCGGCGGCGACGCGCGGCTCGCCGCGCTGCAAACGCTGCTGTCCGGCGCGTTTCTCGTCGACCACGCGTGGCGCATGGGAGATGCGATCGCGCGGACGCTGATGCGGCTGTTCGTGACGCACCGGCACCTGCTCGAATGGACCACCGCCGCGCAGTCGAAAGGCGCCCCCCGGCTTAACCTGAGCGGCTTCTATCGGCAGATGGCGGGTTCGATCGCGCTCACGCTCGCGCTGTCGGCGGGGGCGATCGCCTTTGCGCCGTCGCACTGGCCGCTCGTACTGCCCATCGCATTTCTGTGGCTCGCCGCACCCGCGTTCGCCTTGTGGTCGAGTCGGTCGCCCGCCACCGCGCAGCGTCTCGCCGCCTCCGAGCAGGACGCGCGTTATCTGCGCCTGATCGCACGGCGCACGTGGCGCTTCTTCGAGACGTTCGTGACCCCGGAGGAACACATGCTTCCGCCGGACAATTATCAGGAAGACCCGAAGCCCGTCGTCGCGCACCGCACGTCGCCGACCAACCTCGGCCTGTATCTGCTTTCAGCCGTCGCCGCGCGCGATTTCGGCTGGGCAGGCACGATGCAGACCGTCGAACGGCTCGAAGCCGCATTCGCTTCGATGCAGAAAATGACGCGTTTCAAGGGGCATTTCTATAACTGGTACGGCACGCAGGACTTGCAGGCGCTGGCGCCTGCGTATGTGTCGTCGGTCGATAGCGGCAATCTGGCCGGCCATCTGATCGCACTCGCCAACGCATGCGAAGAATGGCTGCCGCCGCCCGCACCGATGGCCCGCTCCGGCATGCTCGACAACCTGCATCTGGCGCGAGCGGCACTCGATGCCCTGCGTGTGTCCAACGGCGAGCGCGGCAAGAAACTGCTCGGCATTCTCGAAGAAATGGACACCCAGCTGCGCGGCCCGCAGACGCTCGACGCGCTGTCACCCGTGTTCGCACGTCTCACGAAGAAAGCACTGGACGCTACGCGCGACATCATGCCCGCCGCCGGCGACGACGGTTACTCCGATCTGATGTTCTGGATCGAAGCGCTGACGAAGAACGTGGCCGAACACGCTCGCGATCAGATGGAATACGCGGCTGACCCGCAATCGCTGCAGACACGCCTGATCTCGCTCGCCGAAACTTCGCGCGCGATGGCGCTCGGCATGGACTTCTCGTTCCTGCTCGATCCCGAACGCAAGCTGTTGTCGATCGGCTACTCGCATGTCGACAACAGCCTCGATCCGAGCTGCTACGACCTGCTGGCTTCCGAGGCGCGACTCGCAAGCCTGTTCGCGATCGCGAAGGGCGACGTCGCGACGACTCACTGGTTCCGTCTCGGCCGCGCCGCGACGCCGGTCGGCACCGGCTCCGCGCTGATCTCGTGGTCGGGATCGATGTTCGAGTATCTGATGCCGTCGCTGGTGATGCGCGCGCCGGTCGGCAGTCTGCTCGAACAGACCAGTACGCTGATCGTGGAACGACAACGCGCGTATGGCCGCGAGCTCGGCATTCCGTGGGGCATCTCGGAGTCCGCCTACAACGCGCGCGACATGGAATTCACCTACCAGTATTCGAACTTCGGCGTACCGGGCCTCGGCCTCAAACGCGGCCTCTCCGAAAACCGGGTGATCGCGCCTTATGCGACGGGCCTCGCCGCCATGGTTGCGCCGGAGGCCGCCTGCGAGAACTACGCGCAGCTCGCTGCGCTGGGTGCGCTGGGACGCTACGGCTTTTACGAAGCGCTCGACTTCACCCGTGCCCGTTTGCCTGACGGCGAGCCCTTCGCCATCGTGCGCAACTTCATGGCGCATCACCAGGGCATGACGATCGTGGCTATCGCCAATACCCTGCTCGACGCGCAGATGCGGGCGCGCTTCCATCGCGAGCCGATGATCCAGGCAAGCGAGCTGCTACTGCAGGAACGCATGCCACGCGACGTGGCCGTCGCGCACCCGCGCGCCGAAGAAGTGAACAAATCGGCGACCGACGCCGGCACCGCGCCGCTCACCGTGCGCCGTGTCGTCGAGCAGACATCCGCCGCACGGGCACCGATCACGCATCTGCTGTCCAACGGACGGTACGCGGTGATGCTGACCGCGACCGGCGCAGGCTACAGCCGATGGCGCGATCTGGCGATCACGCGCTGGCGTGAAGACACGACCCGCGACAACTGGGGCTCGTTCATCTTCCTGCGCGACACGCTGCGCGGGCACGTCTGGTCCGCGGGTGCGCAGCCGCTCACCGGCGAAGTCGAGGCTGGCAGTGTCGTGTTTGGCGAGGATCACGCGGAATTCACCCGGCGCGACGGATCGCTCACGACCACGATGAACGTGCTCGTGTCCGGCGAGGACGACGGCGAAGTCCGTCGCGTATCGCTTGCGAACAGCGGACGCGGCGCGCGCGAAATCGAGCTGACCTCGTATGCCGAGCTCTCGCTGGCGCCCCCGGCCGCCGACAACGCGCATCCGGCTTTTTCCCGTATGTTCGTGCAGACCGAGTACCTCGCGGAATTCGGCGCACTGGTGGCGACGCGACGGCTGCGCTCGCCCGACGACCCGCAGATCTGGGCCGCGCATTTTGCGGTCGTCGACGGCGAAATCGCTGCAGAGCCGCAATACGAAACCGACCGCCTGCGTTTTCTCGGCCGCGGACACAGTGTGGGTAACGCCGCATCGATCGTCGACGGCGAACCGCTTGGCAATACCACCGGCGCCGTGCTCGATCCGGTCTTTGCGCTGCGCTACCGTGTGCTGGTACCGCCGGGCAAGGTGGTACGCGTGACCTTCTGGACCGTGGTGGCCGATTCGCGCGCACGGTTGCTCGACCTGATCGACAAGCACCACGATCGCAACGCGTTCGACCGCGCGAAGACACTCGCGTGGACCCAGGCTCAGGTGCAGTTGCGCTACCTTGACATCGAAGCCGAAGAGGCCGCGGACTTCCAGCGGCTCGCCGCGCCTGTTTTGTACGCCGATCCGCGCTTCAGGGCGCCGTCCGAGGCGATCGTGCGCGGAGCCGGCGTGCAATCGGGGCTGTGGCCGCAGGCGATCTCGGGCGACCTGCCGATCGTGTTGCTGCGTATCGGCGACGTCGAAGACATCGCCCAGGTCCGGCAGTTATTGAAGGCCCACGAATACTGGCGAATGAAGCGGCTCGCCGTCGATCTCGTCATCGTCAACGAGCGGGCTTCGTCGTATATCCAAGAGTTGCAGACAGCCATCGAGACAGCCGTGCGCAGCAGCCAGACGCGCCCCCGCTTCGGCGAAGAGCTGGCTCAAGGAGCGGTCTATACGCTGCGTGCCGATCTGATAAGCGTGTACACGCGTGCGCTGCTGCAATCGGTCGCGCGAGTCGCGCTGATCGCCCGGCGCGGCTCTATCGCGACTCAGTTCGCTCGCATGCCGCAGGCCCAGGACGAAGCGCCGGCGCTTCGTCGGCAAAGCCGGCCGATGTTGTCGCCGTGGCCCAACCCGCTCGATGCCCCCGCCGCACCGCTCCCGATGACTGCCGGACTCGAATTCTTCAACGGCCTTGGCGGCTTCGACAAGAACGGCTGCGAATATGTGACCGTGCTGACTGCGGGCGCCGCGACACCGGCACCGTGGATCAACGTGATCGCCAATTCGGGTTTCGGCTTTCAGGTCGCGGCGGAGGGTACCGGCTATACGTGGGCGGAGAACAGCCGCGAGAACCAGCTCACGCCGTGGTCGAACGATCCGGTCGGGGATCCCGCTGGCGAAGCGCTCTACGTCCGCGATGAAATGACCGGCGACATCTGGGGCGCCACTGCACTGCCGATCCGCGACAGCGGGACCTACATTGCGCGTCACGGTCACGGCTACAGCCACTTCGAACACGAGGCGTACGGCGTCGCGCTCGGGTTGCTGCAATACGTGCCGCTCGCCGATCCGCTGAAAATTTCCCGGCTCACGCTGCGCAATACGTCCGGTATCGCCCGGCGCTTATCCGTGACGGCGTGGATGGAATGGGTGCTCGGCACATCGCGCGGTGCGTCGGGGCCGTTCGTCGTAACGGAAATCGATCCGGTCACCGGCGCGATGTTCGCGCGCAATCCGTGGAACATGGCATTCGGCACGCGCGTCGCGTTCGCCGACCTCGGTGGCCAGCAAACGGCATGGACCGCGGATCGTACCGAATTCCTCGGCCGTCACGGCGCCGCCGACGCGCCGCTCGGGCTGACGGGCGACGCACCGCTGTCCGGCGCAACCGGCGCGGGACTCGACCCATGTGCGGCATTGCAGGGCTGTATCGAGCTCGGTGTGGACGAGACCGTCGAGGTGGTCGCGTTCGTCGGTCAATGTGCGTCCGTTGACGAGGCGCGCGCGTTGATCCAGCGCTATCGCCGCACGAATCTCGACGCCGTGCTCGCGGACGTCACGCACCACTGGCAGAACGTGCTCGGTGCCATTCAGGTGAAAACGCCCGACCGCGCGATGGACCTGATGCTGAACGGCTGGCTGCTGTATCAGACGCTCGCGTGTCGTATCGAGGCACGCTCGGCGTTCTATCAGGCAAGCGGCGCATACGGGTTCCGAGATCAGTTGCAGGACGGCATGGCGCTCACGCACGTGCAGCCCGATGAAACGCGGCGGCATCTGCTGCGCGCGGCGTCGCGGCAGTTCGTCGAAGGCGATTTTCAGCACTGGTGGTTGCCGCACTCCGGGCAAGGGGTACGCACCCGGATTTCCGACGACCGTGTCTGGCTCGCGTTCGCGGCCGCGACGTACATCGGTTGCAGCGGCGACGCTGCGGTGCTGGACGAAATCGTACCGTTCCTCGATGGGCCGCTGCTGCGGCCCGGCGAGCACGATGCGTTCTTCCAGCCGATGATCGCGGACGAAGCCGCGTCGCTGTTCGAGCATTGCGCGCGCGGCCTCGATCAATGCATCGAATTGACCGGCGCGCATGGTTTGCCGCTGATCGGCACCGGCGACTGGAACGACGGGATGAATCGGGTCGGTGCGCAAGGCAGCGGAGAAAGCGTCTGGCTTGGCTGGCTGCTGCTGCGCACCGTCGAGCTGTTCGCTCCGCTCGCCGAACCGCGCGACGCACAGCGTGTCGCACGCTGGCGCGCGCATGCAGCGACGGTGCGCATCGCGCTGGAGCGCGACGCATGGGATGGCGAGTGGTATCGCCGTGCGACCTTCGACGACGGCACGTGGCTCGGCTCGCACGCGAACGACGAATGCCGGATCGATTCGATCGCCCAGTCGTGGGCGGTGCTGTCCGGTGCGGCGGACCCGGCGCGTGCCGCGCTGGCGATGGTTTCGCTGGAAAAGCATCTGATCCGCCGCGACGACGGAATAGCGCTGCTGTTCACGCCGCCGTTCGATAGCACGTCGCGCGATCCGGGCTATATCAAGGGCTATCCGCCGGGGTTGCGTGAAAACGGCGGCCAGTACAGCCATGCCGCGATGTGGGCGATTCTGGCATACGTGAAACTCGGCGACGGGAACCGCGCAGCCGAACTGTTTGCGCTGCTCAATCCGGTCAATCACGCGCGTACGCCGGTCGAGGTCGATCGCTACAAGGTCGAGCCCTATGTCGTTGCAGCCGATGTCTATTCGGTGGCGCCTCATGTCGGGCACGGCGGCTGGACCTGGTACACGGGGTCGGCGGGATGGATGTACCGCGCCGGTGTGGAGGGCATTCTGGGCATCCGGCGGGAAGGCGATTACCTGGTGGTGAACCCTTGTATTCCGGATGCGTGGCCGGGCTTCACGGCAACAGTGGATATGCATTCGACGCGGTATGAGATCCGCGTCGAATCACTCGCGCGCGGCGATGCGATGCGTGCCGTCCTCGACGGCGAGCCTGTTGACTGCAACGGGGAAGGCGTCCGCGTGCCGCTGGACGCAGGATCACATACGCTGTCGCTGGACTTATCCGTATCAGTCGCGGCCTTATCTGAAAGTTAGCCGGCGGCACACATTCAAGGAGGGGCGAGCCAAGCCCCTGGACGTTCTGCCAAGAAAGGACACTGGTATTGCCTAAAGGGTATACAGTGGTCTGACCGGTTGCCTTGCGCGACCTACTGCTGCGAGGGCGATCATGCAATCTCCCATCAAACCTGCTTCCAGATCGACCGGTACCCAGAGCGAATACGCCATCGAATGCAAGGCCCGTGCTCTACGACTCGAGACAGCAGACGCCCTACGCGCTGAGGCGAGACGCATCAGCTACGCCTCCATCAATTCAAACGCGAGCAAGTGGCGCTATTCGGCCATCAACGTGAGAACCTGATCATGGCGCTCCAATTTCCCAATCCCAGCCGTAGCCACGATGCTGCCCGTCAATGCGTGAGCTTCTGGGGATACGACAATTCGCGCGAAATCACCTTCGTGGTCGACGATGCGATGCTGAAAAATCTGCAGCCTGGCGTGGGCAATGACGAACGCTCGATACTCGGTGCGTTCGACGAGTTGCGCGAGCAGCTGCTCGAAATCGCGAAGAAACTGTATGTGGGTGGTCCGCAAACTCGCTACTCAATTTCGTGATCGGCGGCTTTCCCGTCGCTGGGCCTACCTCGTTGCGGAAATCGCTCGCCAAGCTGCCATCGATCACATCATTGGCCCTGCGGACTAGGCGCGAATCCTGATCATCCCGCTAGCTGGAGCCAGGGCAAGTTCTCGCTGATACATGGCACCCGGCGCACCACCGGGCGTTGCGCGTTCAATCCCAAGCGGCGATGTCGCCGACCATCGTTCTTCCATCTTCCACCGGGTCACGGTCTTACCTGTTGAGCTAGCCGCCAAGTTTCTTGGCTAGACAGGAATTTAAACGTGGCGTCGCGCCAAGAAAAGAACCACCCGGCCCCCAGCAACTCCCTCCCCGTACCGGCATTCGTCAAGCAAACTGTACCGGTACTGTACAGAAAACCGTCGCTAAACTGATCTCCATCCCCGCCTCGAACCGAATGGAGAATCCCCGATGGAATTCCTCACCCTCAGCGCGTTGCCCGCCGGCATGCTGTTCGCGCTCGTCACGTCGATCACGCCCGGCCCCAACAACACGATGCTGCTCGCGTCCGGCGTCAACTTCGGTTTCCGCCGCACGATGCCGCACCTGTTCGGCATCAGCATCGGCGTCGCGATCCTGATGCTCTGCGTCGGCTTCGGCCTCGGTGAAGCGTTCAAGCGCCTGCCGCTGCTGTACACGATCCTCGAGGCCGCGAGCGTCGCGTACCTGTTGTACCTCGCCTGGCGAATCGGCACGTCCGGCGAAGTGAAGGCGCACGGCGCCAAGCCGCGGCCGATGACGTTCATCGAAGCCGCCGCGTTCCAGTGGGTCAACCCGAAGGCATGGATGATGGTGCTGACCGCCGCGACGACGATCCGCCTGTCCGCCGATTACGGGATGAACGCCGCCTGGATGTCCGTCGTCTTCATCCTGATCGGCTTCCCGTGCATCTGCTTGTGGGCCGCGTTCGGCCTCGGCCTGCGGCGCTTCCTGTCGAATCCCCGCGCGCTGCGCCTCTTCAACGTGACGATGGCCGTGCTGCTGATCCTGTCGCTGTACCCGCTCATCGCGCACCTGCTGCCGCACTGAGCGCTCGCAAGCGCGCCCGTTGAGCTTCACGTGATGCAGGCGTACCCTTTCGGTACGGGCGCGTGCAACCGCTTCGGCGGTTGCACCGCTGCTCTGCACGGAGATTGCCGATGAAGCCAATGCTGAGAACGGGCGAGCACATCGAGGGAATGCACTGGATCGCCGAGTATCACCCGCTCACGCACGATATCCGCGTGCTGCGCGAGAACATCGAAGTGGGCACGTACTGCGCGCCGCCGACGCTGTTCGGCGACGAGGAAGGGATGGGCGCCGCGAACCACGACGATCATCGCGGCCGGGAAGCCGCGCTGCGCGCGTATCTGCGCAACTTCGTCAAGGAGCACGACGCGGAGGAGTAACGGCGCGCCGGCCGACATGTCGACGGGCCGCGAAAGCGGCCCGGTCCATCGTCGTGCGCCGGTCGATCTGCGTGCGACCCGCCTGAATCGATCATGCTTGGGGCCGGCGCATCGCCCGCCCCGAATGCCGTTCAATGCCCGAGCGACTCGATCTTGCCTGTCGGCTGCGCAACGCCATGCGGCCGCGCCATTTGCTTGATCAGCAGCGCGACACACGCGAGCACGCCCGCGACGGCGATCGTCGCGAACACGCCTGCGAACGAGAAGTGCCGGCGCGTCAGCTCCGCGACGAGGAACGACCCGGCGATCCCGCCGAACCGGCCGACGCCGAGCATCCACGCAACACCCGTGCCACGCCCTTCGGTCGGATAGAACGTGGCGGCCAGCGCCGGCATCGACGATTGCGCGGTGTTCATCAGCACGCCGGCCACGAACACGACCAACACCAGCAGCCCGACGTTGCCGGCCGCCTGCCCGATCGCATACACGCTCACCGCCGTCAGCGCGTAGCACACGGCGATCACGCGATTCGCGTTGAAGCGGTCCATCAGCACGCCGCACAGCACGGCGCCCACACCGCCGAGCGGGAACAGCGCCGAGATCAGCGTCGCGCTCTTCGGCGTCAGGCCCGCATCCTTCAGCAAGATCGGCATCCAGTTGATCGACGCGTAGAAGATCACGAGCCCCATGAAGTACGCGAGCCACAGCATCACCGAGCCGACGATGTACGAACGCGACAGCACGACGCCGAGGCCCTTGCTGCCGGTCTGCGGCGCGGCTTCGGTCAACACGAACGAACCGGCGTTCAGCGCATCGCGCGAGATGCGCGCGAGCGTGGCGCGGATCTTGTCGATGCCCTGACCGGTCGCGACCATGAAGCGCACCGATTCCGGCATCTTCAGCAGCAACAGCACGCCGAGCAGCAGCGGGGTCACGCCGCCGAGCATCAGCACGCTGCGCCAGCCGAAATGCGGAATCATCCACGCGGCCAGGAAACCGCCGAACGCGGCGCCGAGCGGGAAGCCGCAGAACATCAGGTTGATCACGGTCGCGCGGCGCTTGTCCGGGCAGAATTCGCCCATCATCGTGACCGCGTTCGGCATCGCGGCGCCGAGCCCGACACCGGTGATGAAACGCAGGATCGTCAGGTGTCCGATCGTATTCGAGAACGCGGACATCAGGCACGCGACGCCGAACAGGAACACCGAGCCGAGCAGCAACGAGCGGCGGCCGAGCCGGTCGGACAGCGGGCCGGACACGAGCGCGCCGCACGCGAGGCCGAACAGCGCGGCGCTGAGCACGGGCGCGAGATCGGGCTTGGTGAGGTTCCATTCGCCGAGCAGCGACGGCGCGATGAAGCCGATCGCGGCCGTATCGAAGCCGTCGAGCAGCACGATCACGAAACACATGAGGAACACGAGCCATTGAAAACCGCCGAACGGCTGCTCGTTGATGAAGGTCTGTACATCGACCACGGGTGCGCGATTCATCGCTAGTCTCCTTGTCGGCCGAAACGCGCGCTTGAGCGCCCGCTCCGGTCCCATGCAACGTTGATATATGCAAGAAGCGCGGCCTCGTGGCCGCGCCTTTCCTTCGTTCACGCACCGATTCGCTGCCGGCGCGTTCTTCATCGACGACGGCCCGCCAGCCTCGGCGGGCCGCCCGATAGGATCACCGCCGGCACTCAGCCGGCCGCATCTTGTTCCTTGAAGATCTTGTCCGCGAGATGGAATGCGGAATTCGCGGCCGGCACGCCGCAATAGATCGCGGTCTGCAGCAGCACCTCCTTGATCTCGTCACGCGTCACGCCGTTGTTGCGCGCGGCGCGCAGGTGCAGCGCCAGTTCCTCGCCACGGTTCAACGCCACCATCATCGCGATGGTCAGCAGGCTGCGCGTATGGCGCGGCAGCCCTTCCCGGGTCCAGATCTCGCCCCACGCATAACGCGTGATCAGGTTCTGGAATTCCTCGGTCACCTCGGTGCGGTTCTCGATCGAACGGTCGACGTGCGCGTCGCCGAGCACGGCGCGACGCACCTTCATCCCTGCTTCATAACGTTCCTGGTCATCCATCGCCGGTGCCTCACGCAGTCAGGAAATCGAGCAGCGCGCGGTTGAAACCGCCGGTGCACTCGATGTTCGAAATGTGCGCGGCGTCGAATTCGACGTGCAGCGCACCGGGAATCGCGGCGGCAAGCGCGCGGCCCTGGTCGGGCGGCGTCGACATGTCCTTCGCGCCGGTCACGACGAGCACCGGCAACGCGATGCCCTTCACTTCCTCGCGCAGGTCGGCCGCGTTCAGCGCGTCGCAGTTCGCCGCATAGCCATCCTTGTCGGTATGCACGAAGGTGTCGCGGATCGCATCGAACAGGCGCGGCTCGCGTTCGACGAATGCGTCGGTGAACCAGCGCGGCAGCACGGCGTCGGCGAGCGCGGCCATGCCTTCGGCGCGTGCCTTCTGTGCACGCGGCGCCCACACTTCCGGCGAGCCGATCTTCGCGGCGGTATTCGACAGCACGGCGCGCACGATGCGCGACGGGTAGCGCGCGGCGAGCGCGGCGCCCGTCAGCCCGCCCATCGAGATCCCGCAGAAATGCGCACGCTCGATGCCGACGTGGTCGAGCAGGCCGATCACGTCGCCTGCCAGTTGCTCGATCGTGTACGAACCGGCCGGCGCTTCGGAGTGGCCGTGGCCGCGCGTGTCGTAGCGCAGGATGTTGAAGTGCTGCGCAAGCGGGCGGATCTGCGGCGCCCACATCTGCAGGTCGGCACCGAGCGAATTCGAGAAGACGAGCCACGGCGCGTCGTCGCGCGCGGCACGGTCGATCCGGTAATGCAGTTTCACGCCGTTGACAGTGGCGAAAGGCATCAATGTTCTCCTGGTTGTTTCGCACCCGCATGCAGCGCGAGCACGGCATCGACAAAGGCCTGCGCCTCGCCGACGTAATGTGCGGGATCGAGCAGTTGCGCGAGCGCGTCGCGCGACAGGTGCGCCGACACGGTCGCATCGGCGGCGAGCACGTCGAACAGCGTCGCGCCGGTGCGCACGGCTTCCTTCGACGCGTGCTCGACGACGTGGTGCGCATCGAGCCGGCCGATGCGGTCGCCGAGCGCGAGCATCACGGCTTCGCCGAGGATCAGCCCGTGCGTGAAGTCGAGGTTCGCGGCGAGGCGGTCGGTATTCACGTCGAGGCCCGCGACGATCTGCGCGATCTGCGCGAGCGCGCCGCCCGTCAGGCGCGCGAGATCGGGCAACGCATCCCATTCGGCCTGCCAGCCGCCGAGTGCGCGCTCGTGCTCCTGCACCATCCCCGCGAACACGGTCGCGACGAGGCCCGGCGCGCGCACGGCAGCCGTCAGCACGGCCGCGCAGCCGACCGGGTTGCGCTTGTGCGGCATCGTCGACGAGCCGCCCTTGCCGGCGGCGGCCGGTTCGCCCAGCTCGCCGACTTCGGTCTGCATCTGCAGCGACACGTCGCGTGCGATCTTGCCGAGCGTACCGGTCAGCATCCCGAAGCACGACGCGGCTTCCGCGATGCGGTCGCGCTGCGTATGCCACGGCACGGCCGGCGCCGCGAGCTTCAGGTCGGCCGCCAGCGCGGCGCTCACGCCGGCTGCGTGTTCGCGCAGGCTCGCGAGCGTGCCGGCGGCGCCGCCGAACTGCAGCACGAGCGCACGTTCGCGCAACTCGGCAAAACGCGCGCGATGGCGCAGCAGCGCATCGAGCCATTGGGCGAATTTGAGGCCGAGCGTAATGGGCAGCGCCTGCTGCAGCCACGTGCGGCCGATCATCGGCGTCGCGCGATGCGCGCGCGCGAGCGCCGCGAGCGACGCACAGGCTTCGTCGAGCATCGGTTCGAGCACGTCGAGCGTGTCGCGCAACTGCAGCACGGTCGCGGTATCGATGATGTCCTGGCTCGTCGCGCCCCAGTGCACGAACTTCGCGGCCTCGGGGTCGTCGGCCTTCACTTGCGCGGTGAGTTGCTTGACGAGCGGAATCGCGAGATTGCCGCCGAGCGCCGCACCGTGCGCGAGCGCCTCGGCGTCGAGCCGGCCGGCGTCGCACGCGCGTTCGATCGGCGCGACCGCGGCGGCGGGAATCACCTGCCGCGCGGCGAGCGCGCGAGCGAGCGCGGCCTCGACGTCGAGCATTCGCTGGATCGTCGCGCGGGGCGACCAGATCCGGTTGAGCGGCTCGGTGCCGCAGATCAGGGAGGTCAGGCGGGCGCTGTCTTCGAGCATGGCATCAGAATGGGGAAACGGCGTGCGCCTATTGTCTACCCAAGCATGCCGGCGTGCGCTCGAATGCGCGCGCCGGCATGCTTGCCGTTCAGGCGGCGGCCTTTCGCGTCGCGTCGATCAGCGGCACGCCGGTCAGCTTCTGCAGTTCGTCGAACGACAGGTCGGTGAAGATCTCGCTCACCGCGAGGCCGTCGGCCGTCACGTCGAGCACGGCGAGATCGGTGTAGATGCGGCTCACGCATTGCACGCCGGTAACCGGATACGAGCACTGCGCGACGATCTTGCTCTCGCCCTGCTTCGTCAGGTGCTCCATCATCACGAACACCTGCTTCGCGCCGATCGCGAGGTCCATCGCACCGCCAACGGCCGGAATCGCATCGGGCGCACCCGTATGCCAGTTCGCGAGGTCGCCGTTCGCGGATACCTGGAACGCGCCGAGCACGCAGTAGTCGAGGTGGCCGCCGCGCATCATCGCGAACGAATCCGAGTGGTGGAAATATGCGCCGCCGGTGAGCAGCGTCACGTGTTGCTTGCCGGCGTTGATCAGTTCGTCGTCTTCGTCGCCGGGCGCGGGCGCCGGGCCCATCCCAAGCAGGCCGTTCTCGCTGTGCAGGAAGATTTCCTTGTTTCGATCGAGGTGGTTCGCCACCAGCGTCGGCACGCCGATGCCGAGATTCACGTACGCGCCTTCGGGAATGTCCTGGGCGACGCGCTTGGCCATTTCATCGCGGGTCAGTCGTTTCATGTCGGTTTCCTCGAGGCGATCAGGCGGCTTGCGCTGCGGCGTGTTCGGCGGCCAGCTCGGCCGCGTGCGCGGCCTGCGGCACCTCGACGACACGCTGGACGAAAATGCCCGGCGTCACGATGTGTTCCGGGTTCAGCGCGCCGAGCGGCACGACTTCCGACACCTGGACGATCGCGACCTTCGCGGCGCTGGCCATGATCGGCCCGAAGTTGCGCGCGGTCTTGCGGTATACAAGATTGCCCCAGCGATCGCCCTTGTACGCCTTCACGAGCGCGAAATCGGCGTGGATCGGCGTTTCGAACACATACGGCTTGCCGTCGATCACGCGCGTTTCCCTGCCTTCCGCGAGCTTGGTGCCGTAACCCGTCGGCGTGAAGAAACCGCCGATGCCGGCGCCCGCCGCGCGGATGCGCTCCGCGAGGTTGCCCTGCGGCACGAGCTCCAGCTCGATCTCGCCCGCGCGGTACAGCGCGTCGAACACCTGCGAATCGCTCTGGCGCGGGAACGAACAGATGATCTTGCGCACCTTTTTCGCCTTCAGGAGCGCCGCGAGACCCGTCTCGCCGTTGCCCGCGTTGTTGTTGACGATCGTCAGGTCGCGCGCGCCCTGTTCGATCAGCGCGTCGATCAGCTCGGACGGCATGCCGGCCGTGCCGAAGCCGCCGATCATGATTGTCGCGCCATCGTGGACGTCGGCAACCGCCGACTGAAGCGATTCGAAAATCTTGTTGACCATGTCTCTTCCTGATGCGAACCCGCGGCTCGTGCGCGGCCTGTCGAGGGGACACGCGCGTGTCGCGTGCCGCACCGGGGCCCATGTCGATCCCGGCATTTGTTCGCCATTCGAACCTAGATTCGATTAGCGAACGATGGGCCGATCATAGAGGCGCGCACAGCGCGTTGTCAAGGCGGGTTGCCTCGGGGGTCGTCACATCGTCGAACGGCAAGCCGACGTAGTTTTCGGCGAGCGACTGCGCGGCGGCCCGCGAACGCGTCACGTATTTCAGCTCGGCAAACTTCAGGCGATTGACGAACGGCGAATCGTCCGGCGACGCATGCAGCATGTTCGTCATGAAGTACGAGAAGTGCTCGGCGCGCCACACGCGTTCAAGACAGGTCGCCGAGTAGGCGTCGAGCGGCGTCGCGTCGCCCGTCCGGTAGCGCGCGCCGAGCGCGCGGGACAGCGCGCGGACGTCGGCCACCGCGAGGTTCATGCCCTTCGCGCCGGTCGGCGGCACGATGTGCGCGGCGTCGCCGGCGAGGAACAGGCGCCCGTGCTGCATCGTCTCCGACACGAAGCTGCGCATCGGCGTCACGCTCTTCTGCGTGATCCGGCCCTCGGTCGGCGTCCAGCCGGTGTCGTTCGAGAAGCGCGTGTGCAGCTCGTCCCAAATCCGTGCGTCGGACCACTCGGCGAGGTCTTCATCCGGCTTGCACTGCAGGTACAGGCGCGTGACCGTGGGCGAGCGCATCGAGAACAGCGCGAAGCCGTTGTCGTGATGCGCGTACACGAGTTCGTCGAGCGACGGCGCCGCGTCGGCGAGGATGCCGAGCCACGCGAACGGGTAGACGCGCTCGAACGTATTCAGCCGCTCGGCGGGAATCGTCTGGCGCGCGATGCCGTGGAAGCCGTCGCAGCCGGCGATGTAATCGCAGTCGATGCGGTCCGCGCGGCCGTCCGAGTGCTTGAACGTGACGAACGGGTGCTCGCTTTCGACATCGTGCAGCGCGACGTCGCTGACTTCGAAATGCATCTGATGGCCGTGTTCGACCCCGGCTGCGATCAGGTCGCGCACGACTTCGTGCTGGCTGTAGACGGTGATCGCGCGCCCGCCGGTCAGCTCGGACAGATCGATGCGATGACGCCGGCCATCGAACAGCAGTTCGATGCCGTGATGTTCGAGCCCTTCGCGGCGCATCCGGTCGCCGAGGCCGGCTTCGTTCAGCGTGTCGACCGTGCCTTGCTCCAGCACGCCGGCGCGGATGCGGTTCTCGCAATACTCGCGCGAACGCGCTTCGACGAGGATGGAATCGACGCCTTGCAGGCGCAGCAGATGGGAAAGTAGAAGGCCGGACGGGCCGGCGCCGATGATCGCGACTTGGGTGCGCATTGTTCGTCTCCTTATATCTTCGATTTGCTTCAAACTTCAGTTGTGGCCCGCCGTGAGGCGGGCTGCCTTACCGGTTGGCGGCCATGGCACAGCTTGTGTCTCCTGCGAGCCATCGAGCTCGAATCACAGCTC